>NZ_JBNXVP010000051.1:0-43032 GCF_050565645.1 Leptolyngbya sp. AN10 | reverse complement strand
ACGTCGTAGTCCGCCTGCCGCTTGTGCCTCCGAAAGTAAACGTGTTCGTTTAGAGCGGCGCATTCAGTTCTCTAAAATCACTACATTCTCATCTTGAGACTGCAAAAAGTTTTCTACATCACTAAGGGGTTAGGACTGAGTATTTCTTGTCTAAACTCGCTTGAGTTCCTAACCCTGATTTCATCAGAAATACAGCCGATTTCCTAACTCAAATTTCGCCTCAAATAAGGTGTACTCATCTGTACTCAAAGCGGACAGATTTGAGTTAAAAATATTAGTTTCTGTATCTGCTGTTACGCTTTGGTATTCTATTCTGATGAATTTGAAAAAGCAAGTCATCGATCGCACTATCAATATTAAAACATCCTTAAACTGATCACAAAATCCAAAAAAGTGATAGTTTAGATACAGAATTGAATTTTGGAATTCTCTGGGGTAGCTCCACTACAAGTTACTCCAGTTTTTAGCCTTACTTGAGTGCAAGTTTGTGATCCAAAAAACAATCGTAAATATTGCCTGAAACTCTTGCTATGTAAGGAGTGAGGTAGAGTACAGAAAACCCTAAACCCTCGCCCCTTTAATACTCGAACCCATCCTTAAAAATACTCAAACCTCACCCCCAAAAAGAATTTTTTCTTCCCTACAAATCAGGGTTTGAGGTGTTGAGTACAAATCCAATTAGTTCAATAAATCCTATCAGCACTCAGCCAAACTGCCGATTAAAACCTGGCTGATATAACTTGCACAACACCAATCACTGACCGCTTCTACCGAGAACCCAGTTATCTATCCGTTCTTAGATCAGAAGCGCAAGTGTGTGGAGCGAAGTGATAACACCATGTCCCCGTCCAATTGTTGAAGTCGCTTCCATCAGAATCGCTCTTTTTTCCCTCATATAGATAGGGCTGATTACTTGTTCATCAAGTTGAGCGATCGATTTGGAAGCGACATTCATTCTTTGACGATTCGTTCCACAGGTGGCGATGTCCACTGATCTATTCCGAAATTCAATGACACCACCACCCTCGGCATTGCTTACAACCCCCGTTACTGATTTAACGATCAACAAGTCCACCGATCCGAACAATCCTCAGCCGAACAAGTCCTCTGATAGTTGTGGTTGCAGTACTAATACGAAAGCAACACCAACAATCGACGATCGCATGAGAGAACGCATCGAGAAGCATCCTTGTTATAGCGAAGAAGCTCATCATCACTATGCTCGAATGCACGTTGCTGTAGCGCCCGCTTGTAACATTCAATGTAACTATTGCAATCGTAAGTATGATTGTGCGAATGAAAGCCGACCGGGTGTGGTTAGCGAATTGCTGACTCCAGAAGAAGCGGCTCACAAAGTGCTAGTGATCGCAGGTAAGATTCCTCAGATGACGGTTTTAGGAATTGCTGGTCCTGGTGATCCATTAGCGAATCCAGAAAAGACCTTCCGCACCTTTGAATTGATTGCGGATAAAGCACCGGATATCAAACTGTGCTTGTCTACTAACGGATTGATGCTGCCAGATTATGTCGATCGTATTAAAGCTCTAAATGTTGATCACGTCACAATTACAATCAACATGGTTGATCCTGAAATCGGCACTCAAATCTATCCTTGGGTTCACTATCGCCGTAGACGGTATAAAGGTTTAGAAGCGGCTCGAATCTTACACGAGCGTCAGATGGAAGGCTTGCAAGCACTTCGAGAAGCTGACATCCTTTGTAAAGTGAACTCGGTAATGATTCCGGGCATCAACGATAAACATTTAGTCGAAGTAGACAAAGTAATTCGGCAACATGGTGCATTCTTGCACAACATCATGCCGCTAATCTCTGCTCCAGAACATGGAACGCACTTTGGTTTAACAGGTCAACGCGGACCCAATCCCAAGGAGCTTAAAGAACTGCAAGATGAATGTGCAGACAGCAACATGAAAATGATGCGTCACTGTCGGCAATGTCGAGCAGATGCAGTTGGATTACTCGGTGAAGATCGATCGCAGGAATTCACCAAAGATAAGTTCATGGAAATGGACTCCGAGTATGATTTAGAAACTCGGAAAGAAGTTCACGAAGGAATTGCACACTTCAAAGAAGAGATCAAGCTTGCGAAAGCGAAAGTGAAACCGAGTGAGCGAGTGAAGAACAGTCCAAAGATCTTGGTTGCAGTCGCCACAAAAGGAGGCGGCATTGTAAATCAGCACTTTGGTCATGCAAAAGAGTTTCAAATCTTTGAGGTAGATGCGAACGAAGCGAAGTTCGTAGGACACCGCAAGATTGATCAATACTGCCAAGGTGGATACGGTGAAGAAGCAACGCTCGATCATGTGATTCAAGCAATTTCTGATTGTAAAGCGGTGTTGGCTTCTAAGATTGGCGGCTGTCCACAAGAGGAGTTGAAAAAAGCTGGGTTACAAGTAGTAGAAGCTTATGACGTGATTGAAAAAGTCGCACGAGAGTTCTACGACGAATTTATGACAGTACAGGTTGATTAGTTCCGAGAAAGCGGCTGGCGAATGGAATTCGCGCCTATACAAACGAAGTCCGCCGACGCGGACTGATAGAAATCAACTTTCCGCCAGTGTGCGGAGGCACGCTTTGTTTGTATAGCCCCGAATTCATTCGGAGGGCGTTCGGGCAAGAAGCCAATTCATTTAGGGAGTCAAGCCATGAGTTACACGATCACCAGTCAATGTATCGAATGCGATCGCTGTTTGTCTGTTTGTCCCACAAATGCAATTCAACATCATTGGATCGATCCAACTCGTTGTAACAATTGCGCTGATTCTTACTCTGTTGCCCAATGTGCTGCTGCCTGTCCAACAAACTATGGATGCGTTCCTGGTACAACTGCTGCTGTTTCTGTTCCCTCTGATGAGTACTGGAACCGCTGGTTTACCACCTATCAACGCTTAATTTTTAAGCTAAATGATCAAACTTCACCTTATTGGCACGATTGGTTTGATCTCTATTCTGAAAGACTATCCACTTTGCTCTCTCAAAATTCGGGGACTCGCAATGCAAACCTGCATTTATCTAGATAACAATGCAACCACTCAAGTTGATCCGCAAGTGGTTGAGGCAATGCTACCTTACCTAACGCAGTACTACGGCAACCCCTCATCAATGCACCGATTTGGGGGACAAGTCGGAAAAGCAATCAAAACGGCTCGATCGCAAGTTGCTGCACTGTTCAACTCAGAAGAATCTGAAGTCGTTTTTAATAGCTGCGGAACTGAAGGAAATAACACTGCAATCCGCGCTGCTCTTGCCGCTCAACCTGATCGCCGTCATATTATTACGACTCAAGTTGAACATCCAGCCGTTCTAAATGTCTACAAGCAACTTGAGAAACAAGGCTACAAAGTTACTTATCTTTCTGTGAGCCGTAAAGGTCAAGTCGATTTGATGGAGCTAGAAGCTTCGATGACAGGGGATACAGCTTTAGTTTCGATGATGTATGCGAACAATGAAACAGGCGTAATTTTCCCGGTTGAACAAGTCGGAGCGATCGCGAAAGAATATGGTGCAACGATGCACGTCGATGCAGTGCAAGTCGCTGGAAAAATTCCGCTCAATATGCAAACTAGCACGATCGATCTACTAACCATTTCCGGTCATAAGCTTCATGCTCCCAAAGGCATTGGTGCATTGTATATTCGTAGAGGTTTCCGGTTCCGTCCTTTCCTACTCGGTGGACATCAAGAACGCGGTCGCAGAGCAGGAACAGAGAACGTCCCTGGACTCATTGCACTTGGTAAAGCGGCAGAACTTGCACTAGAGCATTTACCGGATGTGAAACAGGAGAAAAAATTGCGCGATCGCTTAGAGAAAACATTGCTCAAAACGATTCCAGAAACCGAGGTCAATGGTGGCGGCACAGAACGCTTACCCAACACAACAAACATCGGTTTCAAATACATCGAAGGTGAAGCCATTCTACTCTCTTTGGATCAATACGGAATCTGTGCCTCGTCTGGTTCTGCTTGTACGTCTGGATCGCTCGAACCGTCCCACGTTCTCAGAGCAATGGGCTTACCTTACACGATTCTGCATGGTTCGATTCGCTTTAGTCTTTCTCGCTTTAACACTGAAGCAGAAGTCGATCGCGTTCTTGAACTGATGCCGGGAGTTGTCGATCGCTTACGTGCCCTGTCTCCCTTCAACAGCGACGAAGCTGAATGGCTCCAAGGTCGAGAAGTTGCTGCAATCAATTAACCCTTTCACTTGAGATAAAGCCATGTGGGACTACACTGAAAAAGTACTAGATCTGTTTTACAATCCACAGAACCAAGGCGCGATCGAAGATTTGAACGAAAATGGAATTGCGATCGTGTTTGGTGAAGTTGGAAGTATTGCCTGCGGCGATGCACTGAGATTGCATCTAAAGATTGAAGTCGAAAGTGATAAGATTCTCGATTCGCGGTTTCAAACTTTTGGATGTACGAGTGCGATCGCGTCTTCCTCCGCACTGACTGAGATGGTCAAAGGACTCACATTAGACGAAGCTTTGAATGTTACCAACAAAGAAATTGCTGAGTTCTTAGGTGGACTTCCTGAAGCAAAAATGCACTGTTCTGTTATGGGACAAGAAGCATTAGAAGCTGCAATCTATAAGTATCGTGGCATCGAAATCGAAGAACACGAAGACGATGAAGGAGCATTAATTTGTAGTTGCTTTGGCATTAGTGAACCAAAAATCCGCCGCGTGGTGATTGAAAACGGACTAACCACAGTTGAGCAGGTTACAAGCTATGTCAAAGCAGGCGGCGGGTGTGGTTCCTGTCTTGCAGACATCGAAGATACGATCGCAGCGATCATCGATGAGAAAGAAACCACAGCCGCCAGAATTGCCGCAGAAATCGCGATCGCACAAGAGAAATCGCTTCCCTTAACGAACATTCAAAAGATTACTCGCATTCAGCAAGTTCTCGAAGAAGTTCGTCCGATGCTCTTAGCCGATGGCGGTGATGTTGAACTTTACGATGTCGAAGGTGACATTGTGAAAGTTATTCTCAAAGGCGCGTGCGGTTCTTGTGCAAGCAGTACCGAAACCTTAAAAGGCGCGATCGAATCCCGGATCAAAACCCAAGTTCTTTCCAGCTTAGTTGTTGAAGCTGTTTAACTTATGAACCAAGCCTTTCAGTGCTATCCCGTCGAGCGATCGCCCCCTCACTTGCATTGCTCGACCGAATGAAAACCATTGTTTGACTAACTATCAGGAGATTATCATGGCTGACAGAATGAGACAGATCGCTTTCTATGGCAAAGGTGGTATTGGTAAATCGACCACTTCCCAGAATACGATCGCAGGTTTAGCAGAACTCGGCGAACGCATCATGATCGTAGGATGCGACCCGAAAGCAGATTCCACTCGCTTGATGTTACACAGTAAAGCTCAAACCACGATTTTGCACTTAGCAGCAGAACGCGGCGCAGTCGAAGATCTCGAACTCGAAGAAGTGCTGTTGAATGGTTACAAAGATGTGAAATGCGTCGAGTCAGGCGGTCCTGAACCCGGTGTAGGCTGTGCAGGACGAGGCATCATCACAGCAATCAACTTCTTAGAAGAAAATGGTGCTTACGAAGACCTCGATTTCGTTTCCTACGACGTATTGGGCGACGTTGTTTGCGGTGGATTTGCAATGCCAATTCGCGAAGGAAAAGCACAAGAAATCTATATTGTGACTTCCGGTGAAATGATGGCAATGTACGCTGCCAACAACATTGCACGAGGCATTCTCAAGTATGCTCACTCTGGTGGTGTGCGTTTGGGTGGCTTGATTTGTAACAGTAGAAAGGTCGATCGAGAAATCGAACTGATCGAAACTCTGGCGCAACGGTTGAACACTCAAATGATTCACTTCGTCCCGCGTGACAACGTGGTGCAACACGCTGAACTGCGCCGGATGACTGTGATTGAGTATGCGCCAAATTGCAACCAAGCAAATGAGTACCGCGCACTTGCTAAGAAGATCCAAGAAAACGAAAATCTGACCATTCCAACTCCAATTACAATGGACGAACTGGAAGAACTGCTGGTCGAATTCGGCATCTTAGGCGATGACAAAGAATTCGAGCACTTGGTTGGTAAAACAGCAGAAGAAGTTGCTGCTGTTTAATTCCCAGTTATTCAATCCTTCTCACTCATCGGATAGGGAACAGATCACAGTCTCCCTTCCCTATCCTTCCCTCCGATCCTCCACAACACCGAGAGGCAATCATGACACCTCCAGAATCCGCTACTCTTGAAACAAACACAGCGCCCGAAATCGACAAAAAAGCGCTAATCGAAGAAACTCTAGAAGCCTATCCTGAGAAAGCTCAGAAAAAACGTGCAAAACACTTAAACGTTTACGAAGAAGGCAAAGCAGACTGCGGCGTAAAATCAAATGTCAAATCTGTTCCAGGCTCAATGACAACTCGCGGATGTGCCTATGCAGGCTCAAAAGGAGTAGTTTGGGGACCTATCAAAGACATGATTCACATCAGTCACGGTCCCGTTGGTTGCGGTTACTACTCCTGGTCTGGTCGTCGAAACTACTACATTGGTACAACCGGAATCGATACCTTCGGTACAATGCAATTTACCTCTGATTTCCAAGAGCGTGACATTGTATTTGGCGGTGACAAGAAGTTAGCTAAGCTAATCACTGAACTCGATGAACTATTCCCACTCAATCGGGGTGTTTCGATTCAATCTGAATGTCCGATCGGACTAATCGGAGATGACATCGAAGCCGTTGCCAAAAAGTCTGCCAAGGAAATCGGTAAAACCGTTGTTCCTGTTCGTTGTGAAGGCTTCCGAGGCGTTTCACAATCACTAGGACACCACATCGCGAATGATGCGATTCGGGACTGGGTTTTCCCACAGTTCGACAAAGACAAAAAAGAGGGCAATGTTCCCGATGGTACAGAATATGATGTCGCAATCATCGGAGACTACAACATTGGTGGAGATGCTTGGTCAAGCCGAATTCTACTCGAAGAAATTGGCTTACGAGTGGTAGCACAATGGTCAGGAGATGGCACACTCAATGAGATGAAACTCACTCCAGGCGTGAAGCTGAACTTAGTTCACTGTTATCGATCGATGAACTACATCAGCCGCCACATGGAAGAAACCTACGGTATTCCGTGGCTTGAGTACAATTTCTTCGGTCCGACTCAGATTGCAAAATCCCTGCGTGAAATTGCTTCCAAGTTTGATGAAACGATTCAGCAAAAAGCCGAAGAAACGATCGCGAAATACGAAGCTCAAACCCAAGCAGTAATCGATAAGTTCCGTCCTCGCTTAGAAGGTAAAACGGTTGCTCTGATGGTCGGTGGTCTACGTCCTCGTCACGTTGTTCCAGCCTTCTATGACTTAGGCATGAAGCTGATCGGAACAGGCTATGAATTCGGTCACAACGACGACTACAAGCGCACAACGCACTATGTCGAAAATGGAACACTCATCTATGATGATGTCTCTGCTTATGAATTCGAGAAGTTCGTCAAAGAACTCAATCCGGATCTGATTGCATCGGGCATTAAAGAGAAGTATGTGTTCCAGAAAATGGCGCTTCCGTTCCGTCAGATGCACTCTTGGGATTATTCGGGACCGTATCACGGTTATGACGGCTTCGCAATCTTTGCGAGAGATATGGATCTCGCTTTGAACAGTCCGACTTGGAGTCTGATTGGTGCGCCTTGGAAGAAAGACAAGGCTTAGATGGATGGCTCCATGATTGCCTTCCGAATAGAATTCGGGGCTACACAAACAAAGTCCACCTACGCGGACTCACTCAAAAAATGGCTGTTAGTGTGCAGCGGCACACTTCGTTTGTATAGCCGCGAATTCTATTCGCCACGGCACATCACACGACATCATACAACGCAACATACATCGTCACGTCACACAGAAAATCTACTCTCTCATCTCCACACAACTCAATTCGCCTCTCTGGAGAACAGCAATGGCACAACATAACATCGATAAAATCAAAGACCACGCCGAACTCTTCCACCAAGATGAATACCAAGAACTCTTCGCCGCTAAAAAAGAGTTTGAAGGTGGACATGATCCCGAAGAAGTCACTCGCGTTGCCGAATGGACAAAAACTTGGGAATATCGCGAAAAGAACTTCGCCCGTCAAGCTCTAACCGTTAACCCTGCAAAAGCTTGCCAACCTTTAGGAGCAATTCTCGCTGCTGTTGGTTTTGAAAATACGCTCCCCTTTGTTCACGGCTCTCAAGGTTGCGTCGCCTATTTTCGATCGCACTTTACCCGCCACTTCAAAGAACCCTTCTCGGCAGTCTCCTCCTCGATGACAGAAGATGCTGCGGTCTTTGGTGGACTCAATAACCTGATCGATGGTCTAGCCAACTCCTACAGCCTCTACAATCCCAAGATGATCGCAGTCTGCACGACTTGTATGGCAGAAGTCATCGGGGATGACTTACAAGGCTTTATCGGCAACGCCAAAGAAGCAGGTGCAATTCCCAAAGAGTTTCCAGTTCCCTTTGCTCACACGCCTAGCTTTGTCGGCTCTCACATCTTGGGCTATGACAACATGATGAAGGGCATTCTTTCCAACCTCACCGCAGGTAAGAAAGCTGAAACCAAGAATGGCAAAATTAACTTCATTCCTGGATTTGAAACCTACATTGGCAACTTACGTGAAGTAAAACGGCTTGCTTCCACAATGGGAGTTGATTTCACATTGTTAGGCGACAACTCTGATTACTTAGATTCTCCGAACGATGGTGAATATCGGATGTATCAGGGTGGAACAACCTTGGAAGAAGGCGCAGATTCGATCAATGCAGAAGCTACGATCGCATTTCAAGCTTACGCGAGTGCGAAAACTCGTGAGTACATCGAGAAAGAATGGAAACAACCGACTTCCGTTTCCCGTCCAGTGGGCATTCGTGGTACGGACGAATTCTTGATGAAGCTCTCTGAACTTACAGGACAACCGATTCCGAAAGAGCTTGAAGATGAACGGGGTCGCGCTGTTGATGCCCTGACTGATTCACAAGCTTGGTTACACGGCAAGAAAGTTGCCCTCTACGGTGATCCAGATTTGGTCTTTGGCTTAGTGCAATTCTTGTTAGAAATCGGTGCTGAACCGACTCACATTGTTGTGACCAATAGCAATGACGTGTTTGAAAAAGAATTGCAAGCAGTTCTAGATGCAACACCCTTTGGCAACTCAGCAAAAATCTGGGGTGGTAAAGACCTGTGGCATCTACGATCGCTGCTCTTCACCGAACCCGTTGACCTCTTGATTGGTAACTCTTACGGCAAATATCTCTGGCGTGATACTAAGACCCCATTGGTTCGGATTGGTTATCCAATCTTCGATCGCCATCACTTGCACCGCTACGAAACCTATGGTTACAAAGGTGCGATCAACCTCTTGAACTGGATCGTGAATACGCTGCTGGATGAACTCGATCGCAATACGATCGTCCCAGCGAAGACTGATATCTCGTATGACTTGATCCGTTAAAGCCGATCTCAGGGGGTGGGGTTGTCTGCTCACCCCCTTTTCTGTGGAGCATGATCATGATTCAAATTAATGACACGACTTTAAGAGACGGAGAGCAAGCAGCGGGCGTTGCCTTTACCATTGACGAAAAGATTGCGATCGCTAAATTTCTCGATGATATTGGAGTCCAAGAACTTGAGATCGGCATTCCTGCAATGGGAAAACCCGAAACCGAAGCTATCAGAGCGATTACCCAACTCGGACTCAATGCAAAACTACTCGGTTGGAATCGTGCTGTCGTCTCTGATATTGCTGCCTCGATCGCTTGTGGACTAAAACGAGTTCATATCTCGGTTCCGGTTTCAGAAATCCAAATCGCCGCAAAGTTCCAAGGACAATGGCGATCGATGTTAGAACGCCTAAGAGATACAATTTGCTTTGCAGTGGATCAAGGATTGTATGTTTCTGTTGGTGGTGAAGATTCTTCTAGAGCCGATGAAACCTTTTTACTTGATGTTGCTTTGTATGCTCAAGAATGGGGCGCTTCTCGATTTCGATTCTGTGATACCGTTGGCATTCTCGATCCATTCAGTACCTTTAACAAAGTTAAATCTCTAGTGGAGCATCTGAAAATAGCGATCGAGATGCACACCCACAATGATCTAGGACTTGCAACTGCAAACGCTCTTGCAGGGATTCAAGCAGGTGCAACTTCAGTTAATACAACCGTAAATGGTTTAGGAGAAAGAGCCGGAAACGCTGCCCTCGAAGAAGTCGTAATGAGTCTCAAGCAAATTCATCACCAGAATACAGGGATTGATACCTCACAGCTACTCTCACTCTCTCGTGTCGTCTCTAAAGCATCAAATAGCACTGTTCCACCTTGGAAAGCGATCGTCGGTTCTAATGCGTTTGCTCACGAAGCTGGCATTCACGGTGATGGCGTTCTCAAAAATCCTCGTACCTATGAACCGTTTGCGCCTGAAGAAGTCGGCTGGCAACGTCGATTAGTCGCTGGCAAACATTCAGGCAAGCATCTCGTTTCCAATCTACTTGCACAACATGGAATCATGCTCGATTTAGCAGAAACACAATCGATCGTGAATTCCGTTCGAGATTTATCGATGCAGTTAAAGCGAAGTTTGACCACAGAAGAACTGTTGAATTTAGTTGATCAATAGGAGTGAACTATGCGACCCGATGAAGTTGAAATCGATGATGATCCCATCTATGACATTGGGCACAAAGTCCGGGTGCGTCGTCTGATTCGCAATGATGGTACATTTCCTGGACAGGATATCGGTGTGACCTTAGCGAAAAAAGGCGAAACAGGGTACGTCGTTAGTATTGGAACCTTTCTACAGACCTACTACATTTATGCTGTTCATTTTATGCAGTCTGGTTATGTCATTGGTTGCCGCAGTAAAGAACTAGAATCCGCAGAGGAAACAGTATGAAAATCATGTTACGCAAAAACTCGATCGGGCATTTAGTCGTTTATGTGCCGAAGAAAGACTTAGAAGAAGAAGTAATCAACGAAGCGGATACAACAGAAGGGAAGGTTTATACCCTTGCAAATGGTTGGGAATTGGCACTGCCTCTGATGGAAGAACCGATGCGATTACCTCAAACTGTGGAAGCTCGACGGATTGCATGATTCCAAATTGAGTTGGTATAACTCGGATCTTGCATCAGTCTCAATAAGCCAGTGTTTAAGGCTGTCGTTCATTGCATTCATCCGCCCCGGATTGAAATCGGGGCTAACAGAACAAAGTCCACTAAAGAGGACTGAGAGACTCTTTCAGCTTCTTCAGTCCGTTTCAACGGACTTCGCACCGTTAGCCCCGAATTCATTCCGGGGCGAGATAGCGCAGAGAACGAAACGCCTAAAACACGCCTTATTGAGACTGGTGCAAGATTTAAGATAACGCTCTCATTTCAAACACTCCATTGCAAACACTCCTATGTCTGAAAAACCTCAAACCTCCCAATTCTGCCTAAAAGGACAATTCCTCGCCTTCGTCGTCGATGAAGGCAAAATCAAACACCTCAGAATGTCGATCGCTGAAGAAGAAATCCAAATCAAACTCTCGAAAACACTCCGGACTGCTTTATCTAGCTCACTCCTGCGTCCGCTCGATACCATTCAAGTCATTGGCAAACACAAGATTAGTTCCAAAACAGGCACAATCAAACTAACAGCCCAACAAATCTTCCGAACAGATTGCACCAAAGTGGAAGCTAAACCCAACAAAGCATCCTTCAAAATCCTTGTCTGCCAAAACTCGAAATGTCAGCGCAAAGGCGGACACAAGCATCATCACGCTCTAGAAACAACATTGCGCGATCGAGAACTTCACACCATCACTAAAATCGAATCCTCAAGCTGTTTAGGCAAATGCTCAATGGCTCCAAATCTCATGTTAATGCCTGGGAAAAAACGACTCAGCGGTATGGAACCCGACGCGATCGCAACTCTGATTCAGTCCTTAGCTTCAAAGTCCTAACACCTTTTTCAATAAAGCTTGATCCTGAGATTTGATCTGAAATCGACCGTTTTCAATATCCCGAATCCAGCTTTGACTCTTACCCGTTTGTTCTGCTAATTGTCGCTGGCTCAATCCCATTTGTTTTCGAGCCGCAATAATCGACTCACTCGACAGCAGCGATGGTGAAGTTCGACTTTTAGAGCGAGATTGTTTGTTTGTCGATCGCTTTTTCTTCTTTTGCAAGCCCAAGGATAGTTCCCAATCCGCAGGCAGCGCAAACGACAGAATCCGAGCATTCAGTAATAAATTCCACTTCCCACGCGGTGCAGCATCAGTCAATCGCGAATTCCCGCTACCATCATTCATCCAAAATTCCAAAGCTTCCTCAGCATCATCTGGTAGATCTGCCAGCTTTGACCACAATGGACGAATCTCAGGCGGATAAGTCACCGGATCAAACTCTGGCTTCAATCCATAGTTATCCAACACTGATAAATCATTTTCAAACGCTCGAACAATCCGCTTCCGTTCTTCGCGTTGAGCACTCGCAATCATCACTTTTTCTTCACCATAAGCGACTCGCATCAGAGTAGGCACTGTCACCCGTTGCTCTTTCCCAATTCGCGCCTTAAACAACAACCACAACAGCATTCGTGCGGCTCCTTCATGCTGCTGCCAAATGCTCATAATCGAAGACATCAAAGACTTCGGCAGATTGCCATACTGATAAAACGCGGATTGTTCCTTACACTCCTGTTTATTCAGAAAATACTTCGCCCATTCTCCTGCTTTTATCCTGAAGGTCAACCCCACTAGATGCTTACACTTCAACTCATCTTCCTGGAAATGATGTTGCACTTCTTGGAGATGCCAGAGGCGACTGTCAGAAAGAGAAAATGCTGGAATTCTGCCTTGCTTTGGAAAGTCGATCGAAGTCATTAACCAACAAGGCGTTTCTGCTAAATCTTTGATCAAATTCAACTTTACAGGCTTGCTCAGATCCTTGCGTTTATCTAATCCAAGATAGGCTTCGATCTGATGATCACCAATGATAAATTCTTCTTCCCAAGGCTTTTCTAGTGTTGTTGCATAAGCCGCAAACAACAGATGTAAACAAGCGGCTCGAATATCCATTTCTGCGACGATTTCTCGTGCATCTTGCTTGCTTGCGATCGTTGAACTATCAACATCGAGACTATCTGCTAGTTTCAAAGAGATCGAGCCTTGACCATGCTGAATCGATCGCTGGTACACCAAAGTTTCATCTTGCACTTTCCAAGGTAGTGCTTTGCGTTGAGCTAGGAGATTGCAGGCTTCCCAAAGCACGATCGCTGAAGCAAATGGACTATTTTTTCCATTGGTAAATAGCTCAGGACTGGTAATCGGACGAGTTTCGACAATTCTCGATCGACCTTTTAGCGCTTGATAGGGAAGTAGAAGATTCTGATCACAGGCTGACACACACTGAGGCTCGTCAAACAATCCTTCGCAGTTATTACACAACACAGGATTAATCCAAACATCGCCCGTGTCTTCAACTCGAATTGCTCCGGTTGGACATTGAGGACGGCACACATCACAACCCATAC
Organism: Leptolyngbya sp. AN10; assembly: GCF_050565645.1. NCBI lineage: Bacteria > Bacillati > Cyanobacteriota > Cyanophyceae > Leptolyngbyales > Leptolyngbyaceae > Leptolyngbya > Leptolyngbya sp. AN10. Next base: position 29,481 of record NZ_JBNXVP010000051.1, on the reverse strand, counting down.
AATCGCTAGAAATTTGATATGCCATAGTGTTCTGCTGATGGGGCGACACAGTTAAAAAATACTTGAGAAGCTAAAACTGGCTCGAAAAGAAAAAGCATCTAAACAAGTCTAGGAGTATGTTCTGTTCTAAAAGAGTAAACCGCTTTGTTCTGTTCAGTTTGAGCAATTCAACAGTTTTTTAATATTCAGTAATCTTTGTTCATCATGAACACCCAGAGTTTGCAGAAAGATAGCAATTCTTACAATTTAGAAAAACGATAGATTAGGGTCAGTAGTTAATCATCTTAATAGATATGATTAAGCATTCAAACTGTTAGATTGAATTGAATTTTCAAAATTGTGTTTGCTGCAAACAAACGACTAAATTTCATTTGTAATTATAGATACTAATTCTCTTATGACCCCCGCTATGTCGAGTCTTGGTAAGGCGATGTAGAAGGAGTTTCTGATAGATTTTAAGATCTTCTTAACTTGAATTTCTGCTGAATACGCTTAGAATCAGTGCTGTAATTCTTACTGGCTACGGCGCGTTCCAAGACTAGCGAATTGTTCGTTTTTAGCTTCAAGTTCTTGTTTTCTACTTTTGCAACGTTGCTGTTTCCAAAGTTGTTTTCAGCAAATTATGAAACAAATTCCTACTTCATTGCTGACCCTTCTTGCAGGCATTGGAATCACTTTGATCAGTCTGTGGGTTAGCCAGAATCATCACCTCTTACCTGTGCAAGCTTCAGAGCAAGCGCCTTGGGTGGATGATTTCTTCAGTCTCATGGTTGGGATTGGAACAGCATTGTTTATTGTTGTACAAGGGGCGATTCTCTATTTCACGATTCGATATCGCAAACGGGACGGAGATGAAACCGATGGCGTTCCGATCGAAGGAAACTTCGCCCTCGAAATCCTCTGGACAGCGATTCCGAGTGTGATTGTGATTGGTTTAGGAATCTACAGTGTCGATGTCTATGAGCAAATGGGCGGAATTGCTTCTGGTTCTGCAATGGCACATGTTCACTCTGCTCAAACTCATGCTCAACATCCAATGAATGCAGCGATCGCGGCTCCACTGTTAGCAGATGCCACGACTGAAATCAGTGAAGCACCCAAGACGAGCATTCCAACTTATGGTTTGACGACTGTGGATAGTAATGCTCTTATTGTGAATGTGACTGCCATGCAATACGCTTGGTTGTTTGACTATCCACTGCAAGAGATTCTGCCGGGTGAGTTGCATGTTCCACTAGGGCAAAAAGTACTGCTCAATCTGAAAGCTCAAGATGTGATTCATTCATTTTGGGTTCCACAGTTCCGCATCAAACAGGATGTCATCCCTGGTGAGCAAACCCAACTACAATTCGTTGCAACCAAACTGGGTGAGTATCCGATCGTCTGTACAGAACTCTGCGGAGCTTACCACGGTGGAATGCGATCGAACATCATTGTCCACACTCCCGAAGACTTCGAGAAATGGGTGCAAGAAACTAAAGTGGCTCAAGTCGCAGAATCGCAGAATACCATTGCTCGATCGGATGCAGATTTTCTTGCTCCTTACACCAAAGACCTCGGCATTACCGCAGACACCTTAGCGCAATTGCACTCGTAGAACTATGACTCAAACTCAAGACCCGAATCTGGTCATTTCCTCAGAGACATCGCCATCGGTTCATCCTGCTTGGAAATGGTACGATTACTTTACTTTCAACACTGATCATAAAGTGATTGGAATTCAGTATCTCGTCACTGCGTTTATCTTCTACCTGGTTGGTGGATTCATGGCGGTGATTGTTCGGACAGAACTTGCAACACCTGATCCAGATTTAGTCGATAGCAGCGTCTACAATGCGTTTATGACGAATCATGGAACAATCATGATCTTCTTGTGGATTGTTCCAGCCGCGATCGGAGGTTTTGGAAACTTCCTCGTCCCGCTGATGGTCGGTGCGAGAGATATGGCATTTCCGAAGTTAAATGCAGTTGCATTTTGGCTCAATCCTCCCGCTGGATTACTTCTAGTTGTTAGCTTCCTATTCGGTGGCGCACAAGCGGGATGGACTTCTTACCCGCCGCTCTCGATTATTACGGCTCCGATCGCTCAATCAATTTGGATTGCCGCGATCGCACTTGTCGGAACTTCTTCAGTGTTAGGCTCACTGAACTTTGTTATTACAATCTGGAAAATGAAAGTTCCTAGCATGAAGTGGACACAGGTTCCATTGTTCTGCTGGGCAATCATGGCAACTTCGATCTTGGCGCTACTCTCGACTCCTGTTTTAACGATCGGTTTAGTTTTACTCTTGTTTGATATCAACTTTGGAACTTCCTTCTACAAGCCCGATGCGGGTGGAAACGTCGTTTTATATCAGCATTTGTTCTGGTTCTACTCTCACCCAGCGGTTTACCTAATGATCTTGCCGATCTTTGGAATTATGTCTGAGGTGATTCCGGTTCATGCTCGCAAACCGATTTTTGGCTATAAAGCGATCGCATATTCCAGTGTTGCTATTTGCTTAGTTGGATTGTTCGTTTGGGTGCATCACATGTTCACCAGCGGCACTCCGGGCTGGATGAGAATGTTCTTTACGATTTCGACTTTGATTGTTGCAGTTCCGACTGGAGTAAAAATCTTTGGTTGGGTAGCAACGCTCTGGGGTGGAAAGATTCGATATACGAGTGCAATGCTATTCGCGATCGGGCTACTCTCGATGTTCGTGATGGGTGGTTTAGGTGGAGTCACACTCGGAACGGCTCCGTTTGATTTGCATGTTCACGATACTTACTATGTGGTCGGTCACTTCCACTATGTACTGTTTGGTGGATCAGTGTTTGGTATCTATTCGGGTATCTATCATTGGTTCCCGAAAATGACAGGTCGAATGCTCGATGAACGGTTAGGACGCATTCACTTTGCACTAACATTCATCGGCACTCATCTTACTTTCTTACCGATGCACTATTTGGGATTACAAGGAATGCCGCGCCGGGTTGCAATGTATGATCCGCAGTTTACTTCAGTGAATCAGCTTTGTACGATCGGTGCTTATGTTTTGGCAATTTCAGTGATTCCTTTCTACTTCAATGTGATTCGGAGTTGGAGCCGAGGTGAGAAAGCAGGAGACAATCCTTGGAATGCTTTGACTTTAGAATGGACAACCAGTTCTCCTCCAATGATTGAGAATTGGGAAGTCTTGCCTGTGGTCACACATGGTCCTTATGACTATGGCATGACTGAACCGGAACCTACGATCGATCCTGCTCCTGCACAGTAAAGGTCTTGCTTGTGAAGACTTTGCGCTTCGTTGTTATCTCGCCCGGAGCTAAACCTCCAGGCTAATCGAAGGAAGCCCACTGAACTGGGCTAAAACCTGTTCTGAGCCTGCTTTAGCAGGGTTGCCGCCATTAGCCCGGAGGTTCAGCTCCGGGTGGACTATGCACTGACGAAAAGATCTGTCGATCGAGACAACCCACATCCACGATCGCAGCAAATCTTTCAAATATCTAACTTTTCTAACCACCATGACCCAAGTTACTCTCGACTCTTCCAACACCGCACACGACCACGCCGCAGAGCATCCCGACCTCCGAACACTCGGCTTACTCACCTTCCTAATTTCTGAATCTTTAATGTTCGGTGCATTGTTCGCGACCTATCTATTCCTCAGAGGTATCACTCCACAGTTTCCGCCAGAAGGAACCGAAGTTGAACTACTTCTACCCAGCATCAACACAATCATTCTGGTTTCTAGTAGCTTTGTGATTCATAAAGGCGATGTTGCTATCAAACAAAATGACGTGAAAGGAATGCGGCTCTGGTATGGAATTACCGCATTGATGGGCGCAATTTTCTTAGCAGGTCAAGTCTATGAATATGCAACTTTAGGCTATGGACTCACGACCAATACTTTTGCAAATTGCTTTTACATGATGACCGGATTTCATGGCTTGCACGTTTTCATTGGGTTGCTCATGATCTTGGGAGTCCTTTGGCGATCGCGTCGTCCAAACCATTATTCTGCGACGAAACACACGGGCATTGAAATGGCAGAAATTTACTGGCACTTCGTAGATATTATCTGGATCATTCTATTCGCCTTGCTGTACATTCTCACTCAGTTCTAACCATGACTGCGACCACTCTTTCTTGGTACGATGTCCCGTCCGAAATCAAAGACTTACTCCATTCTGCTGCTGCTACTTGGGAAGATACTGAGCTATCAGAACAATACATCTTAGAAGCTTTGTCCAAAGCCGAGACGAATTTCGATGTGTTGATTGCCGCATATCGGTACTTCTTCTACAAAAACAAGCCCGAAATGGCGCTTCAGATAGCTCAGAAAGTTGTCGATCGCATTCGCATTCTCGAACAGTTCCCCGAATCTTGGCAGGAGTTGAAACCGATATTGCTCGATCGACGAGATGATCCAAATATTCGGCTGTATCTCAATGCGTATGGTGCATCTGGTCTGGTTTTAGCCAAACTGGGAGAACTTGAAAAAGCGAAAGAAATTACTGCCCGCATCAAAGAAATCGATGGCAAAGAATTCGGGGGAGCAGCAGTCGTCTTCGATGTGTTAACTCAGCCATTAGAAGATGAATAACTATGAAAACTCTAGATTGGATAGTAACCGATGATGGACAATGCCAAACTCGCCCCTCCGCGCGAGAATGGGATTTGGTTGCTGAACATTATTATCTGCATCAATTTTTGACTGAGGTGATCGAACTACTCGCACAAGTGAAACACGAAGCAGACGAATGGGATTATCTCCCTCAACTGCGGCGCTTAGTACGAAAACTAATTGTTAATTCTTACTATGTTCGTACTCAGTTTCTCGAACCTTGTCCGAAAACAGGAAGTTCAGTGCTAACGTTATACGACGAAATTGGTTATCCTTTGACTGTTCAGAATGTGACCTTTGCTCCGGGCATTGTTTCACCGATTCATAATCATGGAACGTGGGGCATTACTGCGGTTCTGAAAGGGCGCGAGAAGCATACATTTTGGCGACGCACTTTTGATGATCCCAACTTTCCGAACAAAATTGAACCGATTGGTCGAAAGATTGTTGCTCCGGGTGAAGTTGTCAGCTTTGCGCCAAATGCAATTCACTGTGTAGAAGCGATCGACAATGAGCCAACCGTTACGTTTCAAATTTACGGGGACACACAACCGCGATCGCGTTTCTTTTTCGAGCGCGATACGCACACTGCTAAACCTTTCTAATCCTGCATCATGAGAAACAACTTAGGCGATGTTTTTTTGGTAGGTTTGATTACGCTGATCATGCTCACGCCTGCATTATTCACCTTTGCTATTGTTTGGTACTACCATTTGCAGTACGTTCAGCAATCTCTCCCACATCTTTCTGTCACACCAATTTTGCACAGTCTCATGCTGATTGCAATGAGCTTCTTTTTCCTATTCCCGGTTTGGACAGCGTATCAAAGCTATCAATCCGCACAGTTGAAACAAAAAGTCGCTCGATTAGAACGTCTCTGGCAACAAAGTATTTAGGAGGGTGTTTGAAAAACAATCGTTCATCGCATTCACCCACCCGGAAATGAATCTCCGGGCTGATCGGGGGAAGCCCACTAAACTGGGCTAAGAACTCCGTATTACTTTCTCAGCCCGCTTCAGCGGGGTTTCCTCCATTAGCCCGGAGATTCATTTCCGGGCGGACTGGCAACGCAGCAAAGCCGCTTTTTATCCTTCTCAAACATCCTCTAAGGAGTCTCACATGGAAGCTGTAACCGAATCTCGAAAAAATCAATACATCGACTTGATCCAGCAATTGCTTGCCTGTCCAAATGGGCAAGAACCTGAAATTTTAGATGCTCAACCGGATCTAATTGATGCTGGCTTTGTGCAAACTTTAGTGCAAGTCGCAACAATGATGACTCACGAGAACAATCCAGACGGGGCAAAGTTTTTGATTCACGTCGCTCGCGAACTTGCAAAACAACTTGGACTTTATCCTCAAACTTCTAATGATCAATAACTTAGAACTCACATCAAATGAAGCAGGAGAACTTGCAACTGCATTTCTCACCGAAGATTTGTCGATCGCGCCCGTCGATCAAGAATGGTTCACGGTTCTCTCTTCAAAACCAATGGGTGAAAGCTGGTACGTGGTTGAAATTGGCATCGAAGGACTACCAGATAAATGGGTTGTTCAAGTCTACGACACTCGTGAGTGTGATCCGAGCTATACGTTCGTTTCACCTGTGAGCGCTGAAGATGATCATACCGACTTAGCAGAGCTACCCGATGAAATTGCAACAGTTTTGATCACCGAGCGGGATGCCAGAGTCGCATAACACGATCGCGGCAAACAATGTCACCATAAAAACAGTGGTGAATCAGTGCGCTCATGGAATCAGAGATTAAGCAAAAAGCGATCGAGCTTGGTTTTCATAAAGTCGGAATTGCTTCGGTCGCTGATCCGGCTCAAATTTCTGCGATCGAAGCTTTGCAAAAATGGCTCGATCGAGGTTTTCAGGCGGATATGGCATGGATGAACAATCCCAAGCGCCAAGATATTCGCGAACTGGTTCCTGAAGCAAAATCGATCATTTGTGTCGCGCTGAACTATTACACACCGCAACAGCGACCCGAAGGAGAAGAATACGCGAAAATCTCCCGCTATGGTTGGGGACGAGATTACCACCGAATTTTACATAAGAAACTAAAAGCGTTTACCGCTTGGTTAGAACGCGATCGAATTCAAGCTCGATACTTTGCAGATACGGCTCCCGTCCAAGATAAGTTCTGGGCACAGCAAGCAGGATTGGGCTGGATTGCAAAAAATGGCAATGTGATTACACGCGACTATGGTTCTTGGGTGTTCCTCGGTGGCATTGTTACTAATTTGGAACTTGCGATCGACAAACCGCACACGCAACATTGTGGAACTTGTACCCGCTGCATTGATGCTTGTCCCACGAATGCAATCACAGAACCGTTTGTGATTGATGCAAATCGTTGTATTGCTTATCATACGATCGAGAATCGCTCAGAAACTTTACCCGATATCAATCTCAAAGGTTGGGTTGCTGGCTGTGATATCTGTCAGGATGTTTGCCCTTGGAATCAGCGATTTGCTCAAGCAACCGATGTCGAAGATTTTCAGCCGCGATCGTGGAACATTGCCCCGACCTTAGAAGAACTTGCTGAGATTTCCGAAGAAGAATACGATCGACGATTTACCGGATCTGCCTTGCGACGGATCAAAATCCACATGTTGAAACGAAACGCAAAGGCAAACATCGACTACGCTAAAGAATAATGCTCGATGATCCGAACAATGCTGCAAATTTCTAAAGCGATCGCAATTCCCGAATCTGAGATTGAACTCAGCGCAGTACGTTCACAAGGCGCAGGCGGACAAAACGTGAACAAAGTCGCAACCGCGATACATTTGCGCTTCGATATTGCCGCCTCTTCATTGCCCGATCGCATCAAAGAGCGATTGTTAAATTTGAATGACAATCGAATTACCAAAGATGGGATTCTCATCATCAAAGCACAGTCGCAACGCACCCAAGAACAGAATCGTGAAGAAGCGCTGAAGCGATTGAAAGAACTAATTCAAAGTGCGATGATTGTTCCCAAGAAACGTAAGGCTACGATTCCAACTCGCGGTTCTCAACAAAAACGATTAGATAGCAAAACCAAGCGAGGACAGACGAAAGCGCTCCGAGGGAAAGTAACCGAGTAACTATCATTTCTTGTGACTGTGCTATGACCCGAACGATTACGCATCTACCTTCTGAGCCTAACTTACAGAACCACGACGTTTTCATCTCATACTCTCGAAGAGATCAAGCCTTTGTTCGGAACTTGGATGCTGAATTTAGAAAGCTGAATCGATCGCCTTGGGTCGATTGGGATAGCATTCGCAAGGGAGAAGAATGGTGGGCAGCGATTCAACACGGCATCGAAGGAGCAAACACCTTTGTGTTTGTGATTAGTCCAGATTCGATCAACTCTCTAGTCTGCCAAGATGAAATTAACTATGCGGCATTGAACAATAAGCGATTTTTACCGATCGTGCATCGAGAAGGCTTTGATCCCGGCAGAGTGCATCCTGAAATTTCGAGCCACAACTGGTTGTTTTTTCGCGAAACAGACGACTTCCAAAGCTCATTTCAGGAACTCTTAAAAGCGATCGACACAGATTTAGAATACGTCCGAATGCACACCCGATTGTTAGTTCGAGCAATCGAATGGCAAGAAAAATTCAAAGATTCGAGCTATCTCCTGCGGGGAAGTGATCTTGAAGCAGCAGAACAATGGGTAATTAATTCAAAAAAGCCACCTGCAACCCATTTGCAAGTTCAATACATTCGATCAAGTCGAGACGCAGAAACGGCTCGAAGAAGTGCAATTTCGCGATCGCGTAGAAATGTCGTTGCGTTCACTATTTTTGCTAATTTGCTTGTATCGAGCTTGGCAGGAATTTGGTTTTACAAAGTCAGAATCAATGAAGCCACCGATCGGATTCGAGAAGATCTGGTGAGTGCGTTACGGATTGGAATAATTGGAACAAATGGCGATCGATTTCCAGAAGTAGCCGCTATCCGTGTTGCTCAAGGTGAGAATCCAAAGAACAATCCACTCTATCAAGAACAACAACAGTGGCTTCTCAATGTGAATACGGTTTTTCCAAATGCTTTTCCACGCACTTTCATTGCCGGAAAACCGGGTGAAATTCTCTGGGTTGGGGATGTTACACGCGAAGTGCGGAAGACTCGCAAAGAGACAAGATTTCTAGACTCATACTCAGCAGAACATAAAGAACTTGATGTGTTCAAAAATCAAGAAACGGTCGTAATGAATCCGTATCAAGATGAGTTAGGACAATGGATTTCGGCTTCTGCTCCGATCAAAAATTCGCGTGGCGACATTGTTGGCGGAATGCGAGTTGATTTTACTCAGACTTACTTAGAATCCGTCCAGAAAAGCGTCCAACGCGATTTAATGATTGCTTACATCGTTGTTTTAGCGTGGTTACTTACGTTGAGTTGGATCATTCTCCGATCGATGCGTTCAATCCGCGATCGCTAAATCACATGATAGTAAGACAGTACTTGAAATAACAATGCAGCAACGATCGGAATGACGATCGGGATCACGACCACAAAGCCCCATTTATCAAAGCGAATCGGTTGATCTTTCGGTTTGAGAATGTATGCACCTGCAAGTATTCCAGCGATCGTCAAAATAATGCCGAACACCAAAAAGAGTACAAATCCTGATTCTGGAACACCCATAATTTTCTAGAGAACTACCTTGAGATCCTAGATTGATCGCGTCTCCGAATTGCTCTAACCCGTGATAGGTTTTTCATCGAATCGCACAGGCAATTTAACCGTAAAAATCGTCCAACCACTTGCGCTCATCACGTCGATCGAGCCTTGCAAGGATTCCGCCAATTTCTGCACTAACGCAAGTCCCAATCCTGAGCCACCCTGCTTCCAAGGATCTGCATTTGGAATTCGGTAAAAGCGCTCAAAAATTCTCGATCGAGCTTCTTCTGCAATTTCAACGCCAGAATTTTTCACGCTAATTTCAACATTTGGCGCAACCCAATCTGCCGATACAACAATCTGTTCATTCGGTGGTGTGTACTTGCAAGCATTATTCAAAAGTTCAACTAAAATTCGCTCTAAGGCATCTCGATCGCTGTACAACGTTGGCAACGCTGGATCAAGCACGATCGAGAACGCTTGTTGTCGCGATTCAGTTCGTCGATCGAACGGCTCTAATAGTTCAGGCAGCCAATTATGAAGGGCAATTGGGTTCATCTCAAACGATTGCCGCCCAGATTCTAATCGCTGAAGATCAAGCAAAGTATTGACTAAATCTGCTTCACGATTGCATTCATTATCGAGAATTCTTAAATAATGTTCTTTCTGTATATCAGTCTTTGCAATCTTGAGAAGTTGAATTGCCATTTTCATATTCGTTAATGGTGTTCTCAACTCATGCGAAACTGTGCTTAAAAATTCATCTTTTAATTCGCTTAAGTGATGTAATTCGCTGATTTGATCATCTAAATCGAGTTCGATCGCTTTACGAAGCGTGATATCTTCTAATACGATCAGAACTCCATCTTCAGACCTTTCTAACGGTTCAATGTGAAAATTAAACCATTGTTCCTGACGATGTTTCTCGATCGAGATGGTATGCGGATCTCTCAACATTTGCTGCCAGTCGTTCATCCCAATCCACCCAGGAACCAGAATTGGCTCTAGCGAACTTCCCACCCGAATATTAAACACCGCAGCCGCGATCGGGTTACAAAACCAAACTCGTCCCGCTAAATCACACGCCATCAGCCCGATCGGTAAATTTCTTGCGATCGCAGCTTGGGTTGCTTGCGATTGTCCTAGTTGATCCGCCAGCGTGGTTAATTGTGTGACTCGCTGCATTGAAATATCAGACGAAGCCAGTTCAGAAGGATCAAGCGGTCGTGTAATTAAATCAGCTTCGTAGCGTTCCTGTAGCTGATCGATTTGCTGTTGCAGAGTGCGATTAATTCTCGATCGCTCAAGCAATATTGTCACGATCGTATTGCTCACGACCAACCCAATCGGTAACATCATCGGTGGAAGATAGTTCGCTTTAAGTAGAACGACACTAATTCCAATCCAACTCAAAATACTAATGACCGCGATCGCAATCTGAATTTCTGTGCGCCAAAAACTGAGAATTAGACCGAATCCAAGTCCGCCGATCGCAAAAATCACAAACAATTTCGCACCCGCGATCGGTGTAAGTGCACTTCGCTGCAACACGTTATCGATCAACGTTGCCTGAATATGAACTCCGCTGGCTAGAGCCGCACGATCGAAGGGAGTCGAAGCCGCATCGATCGAGGATGCAGTCACGCCCACAAGCACAATTTTGTTTTCAAATACAGAATCCGGTACTTCTCCCCGAATCACCGAAGCAAACGAATAGTTCGGAATACGATCGCTGCGTCCTGCCCAATTCAGCCAAATCGGTTGACTCAAATCCGGAGATGCGATCGCTTCTCGCAACAAAGAGTACGTCATCGCAGTTGCAATTCCGAACGCTAAAGTACCGCCAGACTGCGGCTCGATTGATCGAACAATCCCATCCTCATCCGGTCGAATCTGAATATGACCACTCCCGACCGCAACCGTTTTCAATCGAGGAACCGGAAGCAGAAGATTCCCCGGTTCGACCTCTCCCTGCGCCAAAACGACTCGATTCGATCGTCCGATCGCTTTCGCAAGCAGTTCATCTTCAGGACTCGGTTCTGAGAACAATAAATCGAACGCGATCACACTAGAATTTGCACGAGTTAATCGATCGATTAATTCCACATACCTCGATCGCTTCCAGGGAAATCGCCCCAGTTCTTTGAGACTATCATCATCAATCGCAACCAGGACTAAACGATTATCCCATTGCCGCTCTCCCCGGAGCCGAAACAGCGCAGAATACGAAACTTGCTCCAGCGGTTTAAGCACACCAATTTGCAGCAATCCCGCCATTAAAACAGTTGCGATCGCACCGGGAAGTAACCGCCACCCGACTCTACCGAAACGCGAGTTCATAAGATTGAGATTTTCCCAATGGAGTTGTGACCACGACATTAACCCTCAGAAACGATGGAACTAAAAACGGTGCACTGCGAAATTCACCATTAGCATCGACTGTTTGCTGCACCCCATTGACCGTCACTGCATTCACCGGATCAACCCGCCCCACAAGCTGAACGCTCCGAACGCCTCGATCGAGCACTCTAACAAAATCCGCTGCTAATGAGGGATCATCTCGTAATGGTACAGCAGGGGATGGAGGCTGTCCGGGAATCGTAAAGTTCTGAAATCCCCCTGGAACTTCAACTTGAACTCCTTGAGCTTCGGTCACGACTGATCCCTCTAAAGTCCCGATCGAGGTTTTCCCATCCGGCTGCACGACGACACCAAACTCTGTTCCTCGGACTCCACTTAAGCCCGCAGGGGTACGGATTTTCAGTTCAGAATTTGGGCTGGTAAACCGTCGCAGCTTCAATCGAACTTGTCCCCGCGTCACATCAATGTGTGTGATCCTGCCGCTATCAGAGGTGGTATCTAATCGTTGAACTCTTAAATTGGTATATTCCAGAACATTGATAGTTCCGACCCCGGTATCCAAAAGCAAATTTGCTCCAGATTGAGTTCCGGTTGTGATTCCATCTCCGATCGCTTGTAATCGATCGCCAACACGAGCCGCCCTCGACCCAGACGGTCGATCGTAGCTAACAGTTCCCGACATTTGTTGAATTGCCAGCCATCGATCGACTCTCACTGAGACATCGTTGGATTGTGCCAACACTGGAACTGGAATGCAGAACGCAAAAAAAAGGTAAGGTATTGCTGTGAATTTCATGAGCAAGATTCTTGCATATTTCCGAATAAACGTATATTTTATGCTGTTTGAATAATATCTAAAATTGCAACATTTAAGTAGCTTCCTTCTTCTAGATAAACCACTGAATCGCTCTTAAGATTCTTACGATTTGCCTAATCAAGTGCAAACGTACTTCATACAATTAAGTGATGTGAGATGATCTCAATGACGAAATTTTTCTTTCATTTTGCTGTTGGATTGAGCCTGATTTCTCTACTATCAATTCAACAAGTTCAAGCCCAAACTCCACGATCGATTGATCAACAAGTCAATTGCGAAATTATGATTGTCGGGGCGGGAACGTCCGGAGTCGCGGCTGCCTACGAATCTCTTAAAGCAGGTCGTACCGTGTGTATGACCGAAATTACCGATTGGATTGGGGGACAAGTTTCATCTCAAGGAACTTCCGCTCTTGATGAAAAACCGACGCAGCGATCTCGCTTATTTTTTCCACGCGGCTACACTGATTTTCGCCAACGAATTTTAGCCCAAAACGAAGGTAAAAATCCGGGTGCTTGTTGGGTGAGCTTAGTTTGTTTCATGCCAGAAGAAGGACATGAACTGTTACAAACAATGTTGCAAGAGGCAGAAAGAGAAGGCAAAGGAAAGCTTCATTTTTTCCCGAATACGGTTGCAAAATCCGTAGCAGTTTCAGGCACTCAAATTCAATCCATTCGCGCTATTCAACATCGCCCCGCTCCGAATGCGCCCCCACTCAATACCTATCCACTCTCTCAAACGATTACCGATAGTTACACCGAGCAAGATTCGCCACTATTCCAAAAGAAGATCATTCAATTCGTGCCGCCTGCTTCTGGGAAATGGTACGTAATTGAAGCAACCGAAACTGGAGAATTGGTCGCACTAACCGATATTCCTTATCGCTTGGGGCTGGATGCTCGATCGTATCTCAACCCTTCTTCATCCAGTGAAACCGATTACCCCTATTGTCCCCAAGGCTACACGTACACTTTTGCAATGGAAGCAACGGCGACTCCGCAACCTGCAACGCCACCAGATTTTTACCCGCGTTATGCCCAGTCTTATAGCTTCAATGACAAGCGATACGCAGAAACACCCGAACTGGTCTTCACTTATCGTCGAATTCAAAGTGCAGTTCCAGGTGCAGGAAGTCGATCGGTCAATCCGGGCGATATCTCAATGCAAAACTGGAACTGGGGCAATGATTACGCGCCCGGAACAAGTGCAGATAACTATCTACTCTCGCGGGATCAACTCCGATCGACCGGACAGCTTGATCCGAATGGTTGGCTAGGTGGCTTCCGAGTCAGCGGACTACGAGGCGGCGAGGAGCAAGCATTGGGCTTTTTCTACTGGTTCCATTCCGGAACAACCGATGCGAAACAGCCAGTCAAGAAACCATTCCCAAATTTGCGTTATCTCTCTGGGCTTGATTCTCCAATGGGTACAGTGCATGGATTATCTAAATATCCTTACATGCGCGAATCACGTCGCATTGTTGGACGACCTGCTTATGGCTATCCACAGGGCTTTTTTATGGATGAAGTCACAGCTTCTCGAAAAGACTTTAGTGGAGAGTACTATCAAAATTTAGGAGAGCCAACATTTCGGAACTTAGCCACCTCGATCGCGGGGTTAAGAACGATCGATGTGATTCGCGGACGCATTGATCCGAAAACCGTTAGAACATTAGGTCGATCGCATATCTATCCCGATAGTGTTGGTATTGGACATTACCCGCTCGATTTCCATCCCTGCATGGTCGAATCCCCGCCTGAGAAGCCTGGAAATCAAGAACGCCCAGGAGAGCGACAAGGTGCAGATGAGACCTATCCGTTCCAGATTCCGCTCAGAGCCATGATCCCGCAGAAGATCGATAACATGATTGTGACTGGGAAAAGTCTGGCAATGAGTCACATTACGGCATCGGCTTATCGGGTTCATTCGATCGAGTGGTCAGCAGGTGCAGCAGCAGGAACAACCGCAGCATTCTCTCTCGAAACTGGAATTGCTCCCTTCCAACTGATCGAAAATCTTCCCTATCCCAGTCCAAATCTAGAGAAACTGCAACAGCGACTCAACGCCAACAACAATCCGACTGCATTTCCAGGGACTTCGATCTTGAACACCAATTGGCAAAACTGGAAATAAAGAAAAAGTGAACTACCTACACCAACCGCTACGCAGTATGGTGTAGGTAGTTCACTCTTCAGTTTGCTCGGTTGAATCTGGACGAAGGGATTCGCGATACTCTCGCCCCAACCGCATTGCCTCTTCATAAGCAGGGCTATCAGCAAACGTTCCTGCAATCCTTTCCCACCAAGGTTTAGAAGATGGCTCTACTTTCTCTTTGAGACGAGCCACTTCAGCCTCTAGAAGCGTGACCCGGTCTTCAAGTTGTTCTGGCATTTGTCGTCGCCTCCTTAAATCTTGAATTTCATACTTAAATCTAACCAGGTAGATCGAGTAATTGGTGCGCTACTCGAAATAAAATCGACTCCCGTTTCTGCGATCGCTCTCAACGTCGTCAAAGTCACATTCCCCGAAGCCTCGATTTTAATTCGATTGTTTGTCGATCGAATCATCTCTACTGCCTGACTCATCATTTCTAGCGGCATATTGTCGAGCATGATAATATCGACTCCGTGATCGATCGCTTCCTGCACCATTTCTAAATTCTCGGTTTCCACTTCGACCGTCAATGGATACGGAATCTGGGCGCGAACTTGTGCGATCGCATTCGCAATTCCCCCCGCTGCCACGATGTGATTATCTTTTAACATCACCGCATCATCTAATCCCATACGATGATTCATTGCCCCGCCAACCTGTGTCGCATACTTCTCAAGCGATCGCAATCCTGGTGTTGTCTTGCGCGTATCCACTAACTGAGCAGGCAAATCCTCAATCTTTTCCACATACTGCCGCGTCATCGTCGCAATCCCACTCAGACGCATGGCTAAATTCAGCGCAACTCTTTCGCCAGTCAGTAACGCATCGTAAGCGCCTTCAATTCGTGCGATCGTTTGTCCTTTCCCCACTGCTTCCCCTTCTTCAACCAACGGTGTAAACTCCGTAGACTGATTGAGTAAGTAAAACACTCTAGCCGCGATCGGTAATCCTGCAATTACTCCTGCTTCTTTCGCAATCCAAACCGCTTGACGAGTTCCAGGAGAGATCAAAGCTTGTGTGGTGCGATCGCCGCGTCCAATATCTTCGAGCAGCCAATCTTGAAGAATGCGATCGAGAATTAAAAACGGTGGGAGTACAGCAACTTTATTCACAACGTTCTAGCCTCATCACTTTCATTCACGTATTTCTTGGATCATAGAGCGTCTTTGGAGCTTCGTGCGCCAAATCGAAATAGGTGAGCGACAAGACTGAGAAGTTGACAATCCGAAATGCTGCCTTGTCCTAAAATGCGAAACTTAGACTTGCATCTAGAAACGCCCTGATCGCAACACCACAAGCCACTAGCTGAATCAGATCAAACCAGCATAGTTCTGAACTCTTCCAGAACAGTAAAGGCATCCTGAGAAAAAATTGAGCGATCGCCAAAGTGAGAACTAAGATTCCGGCTTTGTTGAACCTTAACGCAGCATTAAGGTCAAAGTGGTACAACGAAACAATGCTTCTGGTTAATCCACAGCTTGAACAGGGTCGATCCGGATAGTTTGTAGCAACAAAACTTGGAATCGTAGGCAATTCAAACGGGAGATAAGACTCTACCTCACCTGGAATAGAAACTCCAAGCGGGTAGAGCAAAAAGACTACAGACAGTGCGAGTAAAGCATAGTTGACATATCGATACTCTCTGTAGATGTTCGGCAAACGCTTCAGAAGATTCACAATTACTGCGATCGACATTATCTAATTTGTTGCTGTTGCGGTTGAACATTTTGATTGATGGAGCCAGCAGTACCTAATGCAACAATCTGAGTACCCGATATCACTAGACCAATCATGCTAATCGTCAATGCAACCAAGGGGAATGCTTTAGCCTCCTTTTTGGCGTATGCCAGACAAGTAGCAACTCCAGCCAAGAGAGAAGATGGCAGTGCAATCCAGATTGCAAACACACCAAGGCAGGGGATGAAAGATGCCACCATGCCGATTAGTCCAAACACAAGCGCAATAACGGACAGTACTGTGGTTGGCGCTGAGGCTTCCTTTGCCATGTTTCTTACTCCGTAAGTAGGTGGATTGAAAATTGAACGAGATTTCAGTTCGTAGACTTGATGCTTTAATCGAAACTTGCTGGTAGCGACTGTTAAAAAATCAAGATTTGCGCGATCGCAGTCGGGCTGACTGCTCTGACCAACCAATATGTGAGTCAAAAACACCGCAGCCCTAATCAGATAACGAAGCCTCAGTGAAAAATATTCCAATCATCGACAAAAATAATCCACTGTTTTCATAACTGTTGGACTAATTCAACTATTGTTGACTGTGTTTTTCGGTTCATCATCGATCGCATTCTCATTTAGAACAAGATAAATAGAGTTGTTCTCCACCCGTCATAAGCTTCGAGCATCGACAAGCATTTCGTCGAAGGCTTCTGTCCATTGCTTGGCAATTGCTGGCATGACAGTTTGAGCAGTTCAGCAAGCCACCTTATCTTGCTCTAGTTGGTTTTGTCTGTGGAGGACAGACGCAGTTCGAGTTCGACGGATTAGAAGCTTGAGCACCACCAATATCGACGTTGCGGAACTGGAATCTATCACTTTGATCCATAAAGCGGAAACGAGAAGCAATTTCAACAACTGCTAACTTAGTCACCTGCTGAGGCAATCTAAAGCTCACACTTCCCTTTGTTGGAATTCCTGTAACAAGCTGTGTATACGCAATACCGTCCCCGGTACTCTTACCGATCGACATCGTTCGAGCGATGTACTCATTTCCAGAAGTATCAAACGTTCGAGAATTACGGTTTATGTTGAAAGTAACATCTTCATCTGCAATGTTTGTCACCAATAGATTGCAAGTCACCTCCATTGGCTTTACTCTTCGACAACCTTGAAGTTCAATCCTTACTCCCTTTACTTCTACTACGCTGGAAGTTGGCTCTCGTGTTGATCGCTGCGCCACCAAAGAACTCGCATTCACAGAATTCAAATTTGAAAGGGTTACTGCTGATGCGATCGCACCTGCACCAAATCCCACACTCAATAACGCCACGCTTTTGATTGATTTCAGTCTTGGATACATATCACTTTTCTCCTCACCTCACATAAGTTGAATCTGCGATCGAGGTTCAGCAATTCAACCTCAACAGAAACAACGAAGGCGAAATCAAAAATATTCCAAGGTTTGTGTAATTTCTCAAAAACCTTTTCGCTTGATCGTGTTAAAAACCCTTCGCGTGCTATGTTTATTCGCGATCGATTGCCCGAAAAATAGCTGCGTCATCTACCCCATTTCTGTTATTCGCTGACCTTAAAGCACACTCGTATTTCGTGAGATTACGCAAGTCTCATTCGTGCCATTCCTTCACCTATTTCCTGACTATGATAGACACCAAAAGCTTTGAGCATCTTCTAGCAGATAATCGGCATCTTCAACGGATTGAAGCGATCGCTAAAAAAAGAACTCAAGGCACATCAGTATCTTGGGAAGATGCGGCTCAGATCGCAAATATGAAGCTATTGCAAGCGGTGAGAGCAGGGAAATTTCGCGATGGGGATTGGGTGAAGTTTTTCCGATGGGCGACGAGCGTAGCGAAAAATGAAATCATTGACCTTGTTCGCAAAGAAAAACGCTACTGTCCGATCAGTTTAGATCAATCGATGTTTGGCACAGAATTAACAATTTTAGAGAATCTTCCGGGTGACTCTAATCCGCTCGACTCGCTTGAAATTGCAGATCTGACCCTCAGCGCGATCGATGCTTTAAATGCGATCGATCAAAAATATCCTCATAAACACTATCGTCATCTCTGTATCGGTCAAGCAAATGGACAAACCCAAGCACAACTCGCAGCAGAATTGGGAATTACTCAAAGCGCAGTCTCGAAACGAATCAAAGAATTAGCGTTGCTGATGGATGAAGCACTTGAACTTGGACTATTTTCAGCCAAAGCGGTTAAACAACGGCACTCTTCCTCCAAGCGAACATCCGCCCGAAAACGATCAAATTCGCAGTGGTAAGGAAATGCACAACACTGACGATTTTTTCAACAAAATTTTCTTTGTTTGTCATAAGTTAGAACTGAACTTCGTTATCAGTAACAGATGGCTTTGAGTCTTTCTATTGCTTAACAACCTAAAAATATGTGTGCAGATACCAGAGAACTACCTATTTTGCAGTCCCGCATTCCCCAACCTGGAGAGATCTGGCAACTGACCCGATCGCTCGATTGTCCAATCGAGTTTCCAGAGGCACGATCGCTTTATTCCGAAGTTGCTCTGGAATTTCTCAGCAATCCGCGATCGCGCTATGTGATGATCGTTCGAGAACCTGAGTTAGAGCAAGTCACAGTGATGATTCTTTCAGATGAAACTCAGTATCTTAGCGATGTTGATGTGTTGATTCCAAAGCAACTTTCTAAAATCGATCAAGATTTACTCGCGGAAACGTGGAATGTTCTGCCGATGTTAACGAATCATCTCGATCGTCCTGTTGGCGATCGCTTATCTAGACAGATATATGATTTGTTGCTGGATGTGGGCGATCAATATCTCACAGAACAGCGATCAGAGATTCAAAGTTTTACACGTTCCGCACAAGATCCAGAGATTCAGCAATTTCATCAGCGTGAACAAGCGTGGAGCGATGTTCTCAGCATTCCGCTGTCTGCTTATCAGACTTATCTTAATTCACTGAGATACTACAATACACTGATGACCGAGGCAATGCAGCTTGAACAAATCAAGGTAGATTCAATTCCACCCATTCAGTTAAGACAGTGGCTTCAGAATATCTTTGAATTCCATTGGCAAGAGGTTTCGGCGTTCTGTCAAACTGCGCCGCCAGTAGTGGCAGTTAGAACGAAAACAACTGGCTCTAATGAAATTCCAGCTTTGATCGAGCAGCTTGAAACGACATCCAACGAACATCAGCAGCATCGCATTCTTAGACGGCTTGGAGAAGTCGCGATCGGGAACAAAGCCGCAATTCAAGCCATTGTTCGTTTATTGCGAAACACAACCGATGATGAAACGCTGTGGGCAACGGTTGAAAGCTTGCGATCGATTGATCCAGATAATCCGGAGATCGGGGTTCGACGAATGCGGCAGATCGATTGGGGGGTTCAGATGGCTAGACAAGCGATCGCGTTTGTCGTTTCTCTGGTTCCAAGAGCCGATCAGCGAATTAGCATTTTGCTGCAAGCGTATCCGATGGATCAAACCTGCTATCTCCCTTTGGATCTCAAGCTAGTTTTACTGAATGAACAGGGCAACCCGTTACACGAAGTAAAATCGCGATCGACGGATGTTTGCATTCAGCTTAAACTGAGCGGTGCGATCGGTGAATCGTTTAGTGTTTGTCTCCAGCTTGGATCAGCCACCATTGTTGAGGATTTTGTGCTTTAGTGAGGAGTGTTCTAGAAAAGTGTGTCCTGCTGATGCGTGAATCCTCGCTGAAACGCTACTGCGATCGCTCCCTCAAGCGACAAAATTTGGCTGGAGAGAGCTTTCGGAATGCAGACATTCGCAGTGCTAATTTCTCCGATGCCGTCCTGAGCAATGCTGATTTTACTCAAGCGAGAGCAGGACTTTCTCGACGCTGGATCGTGATTCACAGCTTAGTTTCGCTGGTTACTTCAATATTAAGCGGCGGTATCATTGGATACTACGGCAACTGGTGTGCGCTGTACTTCAATCCGAACTATCTCCAGGAATTTTCGCTCCTGCCTGGAATGGGAATTTTGGCGCTCACATCCATGTCGATCGCGATTACAACTCGACGCGGCAGCACGATCGCAACCGTGGGAATCGTTGCTGTAATCAGCATGATTGCAGGCATACTAACAATTTTGCTGTCCACACTGATTGTAGGTGCAAGCTTCTCCCGAACAATTGCGATCGCGGTTGCAGTGGCGGTTTCTGGAGCCAGCACTGCATCAAATGCTTGTTTACTGAGTCTCTGTCTTGCCGTAGCCGCAGCAGTTTCTCCGATCCTAGAAGGAATTGCGATCGCGCTTTCGGTGGTGACAGGAATGACAGTTGCAGTAAATGGAACGGGAGCATTAACCAGAGCCGCGATTCATCCGTTAGCAATTGGAGTCACCGTTGGCGTGATTGCATTCGCTTGCTATCTCAGACGCAAAGCAATGAGCGAACATCCTGCGTTTACAAATCTGCGGCAGGCAGCAATTATTCTAAGTGCGATCGGCGGAACGAGCTTTCGAGGAGCAGATTTGAGTGAAGCAAATTTCACCGAGGCAGAACTCAATGGGAGTGATTTTAGAACTGCGATCGTTAAACGAACTCAGTGGCGAAATGCCAAGTTACGGACGGCTCGATTGGGAGATACCATTCTCAGAGATGCCGAAGTAAGACAGTTACTTGTCACTGGGCAAGGAAGCGATCGACACTACATTGGATGCAATCTCGAAGGTGCAAATCTCGAAGGAGCAGATTTGAGGAATGTAGACTTCACAGCGTCTCAACTCAACGAAGCGACATTTGAAGCTGCGAATTTAGAGAACGCCAATCTGAGTCAAATCCAAGCATTGAACACCAATTTCCAATTCGCATCATTCACAGGTGCTTGTCTAGAAGCTTGGAATATTAACAATCAAACTCAGTTAGAGGGCATTGATTGTCGCTATGTTTACTTACTCAATCCGCAACAAGCACGATGCCCCCGATCGGGTGAATTTGCACCGAATGACTTTACTCAACTATTTCAGATTGTTGCAAATACGATCGAGCTAATTTTCCACGACGACTTAGACTTTCAACAACTCGAAGCTACATTAAAGACGGTTCAGGCAAAATACCCAGATCAATCTCTCACCGTTAAGAGCATTGATAAAAAAGCAGAGAACTTAATAGTTGTTGAAGTAAAAGTGTCTCAGGGAGCAGACAAAGATGCGATTTATGCAGATTTAACTCAAACCTACGATCGCGCTCTTCAGAAGATCGAAGAATGCTACCAAGCAGAGCTAACTGCAAAAGAAAATCTCTTAGCTGCATATCGCCAGTTTCCACTGATTACTTTGGGTCGAAGTCGCGGAAAATTCGTTGTTCTCAAACTAGCAGACGGCACAATTAGCACAGGCTTTTCGGTGATCTTGCAAATCGGAGCCGAGAATATGCCTCCGTTTGCAGAACTTCGGGGAAAGCTACCTCCTGCTCCCGAACTGCTCAAGGCTTACCAGCGCTGGAAAATAAGCTATCAAAAAAGCTTAGGAACTGTGACTCGTTTAGAGATTCCAGAAGCTCAAGTTACAAACATTAATGGACAAGCATTTCATCAAGACTGTTGTGAAGCGGCAAACAGCCTCCAACGTCACATTAACGCTTGGCTAAATCATCCCACCTTTCAATCGATTCGAGAACCATTGTTTCAGCATCTCGATCGCACTGAGCCGATTCGATTGATTCTGCAAACAGACGATCGCGATCTTCAACGATTGCCGCTCCAAGTTTGGGATTTCTTTGATTGTTATCCTCACGCTGAACTTGCCCTGAGTGCTTCTGTCTATCAACAAGTTTCAGGCATTTCATCAGCAATTTCGACCCTAAAAATCTTAGCAATCTTAGGCGATCGTACCGGAATCAATCTTCAAACCGATCAACAACTCTTACAGCAACTCCTTCCAACAGCAACCATCCGGTTTCTTGATGCTCCAACCCGTCAAGAACTCAGCGATCAGCTTTGGTCGGAACAATGGAACGTTTTGTATTTTGCTGGACATAGTTCTACAGCCGATGCGATCGATGGCAAGATTCAGATCAATCCAGATGAGGAATTAACGATCGCGGAATTACGTCACGCGCTTAGAAACGCGATCGCTCAGGGCTTAAAACTCGCAATCTTCAACTCGTGTGATGGTTTAGGACTAGCTGCCTCGCTTGCAGAACTCAATCTTCCGCAAATCATTGTCATGCGAGAACCTGTTCCCGATCCAGTCGCTCAAGCATTCCTCAGAAATTTTCTGCTTGCGTTTTCCCGTGGAACGACGCTTTACTTATCAGTTCGAGAAGCGCGGGAAAAACTTCAGGGTTTAGAAGACCGTTTTCCAAGTGCAGCTTGGTTGCCTGTAATCTATCAAAACCCAGCAGAAATGCCCCTGAGCTATCACAGCAATCCAGTTCACTATTGAAAATAAAAATTTATTACTCAAGTTTCATTCGGTGATTTATTGTGCCTCCGACCTGTTTGCGATCGCCGCGTCCAATATCTTCAAGTAGCCCATCTTGAAGAATGCGATCGAGAATTAAAAACGACGGAAATACAGAAGCCTTATTCACAAGTTCTAGCCGAATTTGTCTATTGTAATTGTGCGATCGTGACCAACCCACCTACAACTGCATCGACTTGCAATCGATACCCACGCAGCATTCTCATTCCAAGTAGCGGCTCCGTGTTTGCTGAATTAATTTCGATTTCTCGGAACTGCCCATCCCAAATTACACTCGCCTCGTAGATATCAAACAAAGTTTCGCTTCCATCTCCTAATGTGGCACGATCGCGATAACTCCAAGCTAATTCAAGTTCAGCAATCATCGCGGCTGGAAGACTCAAAAACCCTGTGAACCCAGTGTCAATCACAGCGTTAACAGATTTAAGCTTATTCCCGCTCTTGACGACGACACAAATGATTGCTTCATCACTTTCGTTCACATATCCCTGCATCATAGAGCGTCTTTCAAGCTCCGTGCCCCGAATCGATGAACGGCACGATAACCAATCCGAACCACCCAGGGTTGGGCATCCGGCAATCGCTCATAAAGTCGTCGCGTGGCTGTCATCGTGTCGTCTGCAAGCTCAAACGTTCCGGTTTCGATGTCGATCGCGACAATTTTGCCATGATTACCCTCCTCGACTTGAGGACGCACCTGAGATTCATAAATCTCATCGCCACGTTGAGCAAATTCCTCTTTGCTGTAGCGGGGTTGTCGAACTGTCATTCACTTGACCTCGTATCTACGATTTCTTTCCTATTCTACCTCCAGCAATTTTCGAGGAGCTTTTCTTGAAGAAAGCGAGCGAGAATTAAAAATGATGGAAGTACAGAAGCCTTATTCACAAGTTTTAGCCGAAATTGTGCGATCATAGCTAACCCACTTGCTACTGGAATCTCTAGCCCTGCATGATTGCGGCAGCTCCAAGATAATTCAAGTATGAGAAGATCATTTCACCTACTCTAAAGCAACCCGCGTTTTCTGAGCTTTGCTAAAGCATCATCAGCAGCACTTTTCTCCGCATCTTTTTTGCTGCGTCCTTTACCTTCACCATGAAGCTTGTCACCCACATACACTTTAGAAAGGAACTCTGGTGCATGATCAGTTCCGCCAATCTTCTCTGTTAGGTACTTTGGAGGAGTTGTTGCACCGTTAGCCTGAGCAAATTCTTGAAACCGATTCTTCGAGTCCACTCCTGAACGACTGACAACAACGCCTTGAGGCACAGAATCAAATAATTCTTCGATCAAAGGGCGAAGTGCCTCAATGTCTCGGTTATGGTCTAAATAATACGCCCCTACGATCGCTTCAAAAGTACTGCTCAGAAGATTCGGATTTTGATAGCCGCCGTCCCGAATTGCGCCTTGCCCTAAGCGAATTCTAAAATCCAGCCCAACCTCAGTCGCAAATCGAGCAAGCTGCTTCTCATCGACCAATGCCGCCCGCCGTCGTGTCATTTCGTCTTCTCCCATTTCAGGATGACGCTGATAGAGATATTCTCCACTGATGAAATTGAGAATTGCATCCCCAAGAAATTCCAATCGCTCGTTATGTCCCGCTTCCCCCGGATTTTCGTTGATATACGATCGATGAGTTAGCGCCCGACGAAGCAGCTTTTCGTCATTGAAAATTAAAAATTTGTGCATTTTTTCCTCTTTTTAGGTGGATAAAGGCTGTTTCCACGATCGTGATTGCAAGGGAAACAAGCAAGCCGTAGGTTTTCCAAAGAATTAGAACCACCCTGACTTTTAGGTATTAGATGGTCGAGCGTTAACTGTTCTGAGGAAAAAGAGCATTGACACCACCAACAGAGCGAACCAAACCTACGAAGTAGCTGACTCTTCTTACTGTGTTTTTGCTTAGAATTCATTGTTGATTTCCTTTGCCATGATTTGAGCAGCATCGGAATATCAGAGATATGAAGAAATCCGCTCACACGAGCAAGAATTCTCTTAATTGCCTAACGTAAACGTCTCAAGCGCACTACCTTTAAGCCTCAAACCAGTGCATATCTAATATGCTGGACTAGCAGTTACTTGAAAGTTTCACTTCACAATCAGACAAATGCTAGACCAGGAAACTGGATATGCACTGACCTGAGACATGAAGGTAGTACCCATGAGACGAACACCTAAGCTTTTGATATTCGTCTACATAGCTTAATCGAATCACAGAGAATTTTATTCGTCAACACTAAAGTTTTGATTCTTTAACGATTCTGATCGCACTTCATCCCCCGACAACTTTTTGCCCATCTCGCAAGAATTGTGAAATAATAGATCTTCGTGTCTTTACGTTATTGGCAACAAAACTATGGCAAAGAATAAAGGCGTAAGGCTAATCATTACGCTGGAATGTACCGAATGCCGCACCAACCCGGCAAAGCGCTCCAACGGAGTCTCTCGATACACCACCTCGAAAAACCGTCGGAATACCACTGCACGACTAGAACTGAGCAAGTTCTGTACGCACTGCAACAAACACACGACCCACAAAGAAATCAAATAATCTTTGTCAGCAAAAGCTGGTAAGTTTTTGCCCGTAGTTTCTGAAAACTACCGCCCATTGACCCTTTACCAAATAGACCTCCATGACTTACTTCCGCCGCCGAGTATCGCCGATCAAACCTGGAGATCCGATCGATTACAAAGATGTCGATCTGCTCCGCAAATTCATCACCGAGCGTGGAAAAATCCTGCCTCGTCGAATCACCGGACTCACCGCAAAACAGCAGCGGGATTTGACCGTCGCGATCAAACGCGCCCGCGTGATTGCCTTGTTGCCGTTCGTGAACCAAGAAGGCTAAACCCCTTCAAACCCTCTGCGGGGGTGCTAGTGTAGGGTGTGAGCAATCCCGGTCGCAAAAACCCCCGTTTTGCTCTGTTTATTCATCACCCATCGCACCCCGCAGATTCAATGGAGAAGGGAACCCTAGTCGAATTTCGCGTCAACGGAGAACGCCGTCTCGCTGTAGCCGATCGTCCAGAAGGCAAAAAGCACTGGATTGCGATCGACGATCGTTCTCAAAATCACACCCTTCATCCGCGCCAAATTACTTACGAAGTCACAAATCAGACGTTCAAACCGTCCGACATTCCAAACTTTCTCAAAGAAGTCAAACCTTTTCTCGATCCGTCCAGCCTCGAAGTCGCTTGGGAAATCCTGATCGAAGGCGGAGACAGCACCGATCCAAAAGAGTTAGCGATGCTGCTGTTCTCAGAGACGAGTCCAGCGATGTGTTATGCCGCTTACTATTTATTGTCGGAAGATAAGCTTTACTTTAAGCAGAAAGGCGATCGCTATGAGCCAAGATCCGCGACGCAAGTGGCAGATCTCAAACATCAAATCGAGATGGAGGCTCAACGTCAGCGCGACTGGCAGAGCTTCTTAGATCGAATCGAACTCGCATTGCAGGGAAATTCAGTGGAATGGCAAGCGATCGACCGACCAAGACTTGATGCACTGGAGCGATTTGCTACTGTTGAAGAAGCACCGAACCGATCCAGCGCGATCGAAATCCTCGCTGCTCTAAAACGCCCTGAAACATCCCAAGCCGCCTTCCAGCTTCTCGTTGATCTCGGAATCTGGAGTCCACACGAGAATATGTTCCTGCGGCGTGCCCAAATTCCGATTCAATTCTCTAACAAGGTTCTGGAAGTGACGCACCACCGTTTGGAATTCCCACCCGCTGATCTCGATGTCAATCGCCTCGATTTGACGCATCTGAAGGTTTATACGATCGACGATGAAAGCACCCGCGAAATCGATGACGGTCTAAGCGTCGAATTTCTCCCCGACGGACGCGAGAAACTCTGGATTCATATCGCCGATCCAACTCGCTGGATGGAACCTGGTGACGAACTCGACCTCGATGCTCGTAAACGCATCACCACGATCTATCTACCAACCGGAATGATTCCGATGTTCCCTTCCGAGTTAGCAACGGGTCCGATGAGCCTGAATCCAGGAAAAACCTGTTGTGCCTTGAGCTTTGCCGTAATCCTTACGCCAGAAGGAGCCGTAGAAGAGTACAGCATTCATGCAAGTTCGATTCGATCGACGTATCGCCTCACTTACGAGGATGTCGATGAAATGCTGCAATTGGGCGTTCAAGGCGAATCCGAAATCGAAGCGTTATCGAAATGGGCAAAACGACGCACCGCATGGCGACAGTCTCAAGGTGCGGTCAGCATTCATATGCCGGAATCTTCGATCAAAGTGAAAAGCGATGGAGAAGTCACGATCGAAGTTCTCGATGATTCGATCTCGCGCCAGTTGGTTGCCGAAATGATGATTTTAGCGGGAGAAGTGGCTGCCCGTTACGCGCAAACGCACAATTTACCGTTACCGTTCCGGGGTCAGCCTCAGCCGGAATTACCTTCTGATGAGGAACTCTTGCAACTTCCGGCGGGACCTGTTCGATCGTGTGCGATTCGTCGCTGTATGCCTCGAAGCGAACTGACAATCACGCCTGCTCGTCACGCCAGTTTAGGACTTGATACTTACACTCAAGTGACTTCGCCAATTCGCCGTTACAGCGATCTCGTCGCTCACTTCCAAATCAAGGCACACCTACGCGGCGATGTTCTACCTTTCTCAGTCGAGGAAGTCAAAGAACTGATGATCAATATTGGTCTAGCTGTTCAAGAAGCCGTATTCGTCGAGCGTCAAACGAATCGATACTGGAGCCTAGAATATCTGAGACGGCACTCTAATGAAATTTGGGATGCTCTGATGCTGCGCTGGTTGCGAGAGCATGAAGGATTAGGCTTAGTGCTGTTAGAAGATTTGGGCTTAGAATTGCCGATGGTATTTCAGCCATCAGCACGTCCCGGCGATCAATTACGCCTCAAGGTGAGCCTAGTCGATCCACGTCGCGATGAAATCCGCTTCCAGGAAGTCACTCAACAAGAAGCCCAGCAAGCCGTCGGATAATCAAACTAGCTTGATTCGTGATTCACGAGAATTCTAGAAAAATCAAGGCGTTGTAAGTCCTCTCGATGGATCAGAACTTGTAAATAGCCTGCGTCTCCAATACACAAATTCACTGCTGTACTAGAGTCTACCTGTAGTAAGTTCACCCAGTCTTGGGGCTGCGCCTTACTCTCACGCGGATCGTACCCAATACCCGCAACATAACCGAGCAATCGACCGATCGCATGATTCGACAGTTTTCTTGCCAACTCGTCGATCGATAAATCATCACTCAATCCAGCGGCAG
Source organism: Leptolyngbya sp. AN10 (assembly GCF_050565645.1). Lineage (NCBI taxonomy): Bacteria > Bacillati > Cyanobacteriota > Cyanophyceae > Leptolyngbyales > Leptolyngbyaceae > Leptolyngbya > Leptolyngbya sp. AN10. Next base: position 1,505 of record NZ_JBNXVP010000051.1, on the reverse strand, counting down.
TCAGTTTTTCGCACAGTGCATCATATTCCTGGCTCCACCACCGTGGAATATCTGGCGAAAGCTGAAACGTAAGACGATGCGGCACTAAGTCCACACACCAATCATTACAAAATTCTCGATCGCTCGGTAAAGGTGTCGGCTGTAATGGCTCAGTTCCGGTATAAACCACCAGTTGATCTGCTCCATCGTCGTAATCATCGACAAACAGATAAATCATTCCTTGTCGTGGAAACGGATTCTCTGGAAAGTCGGGCAACTCCGCTAAATTAATTTGCATCAAGAAGCGAAAATACATCTCTAAGCTGTCTTCTTTGAGCCAAGGAATCGAGGCAGGCAAATCTGGCTCCCCCCCAATGCGGCTTTGTCCAACTTTTCCAGGTTCCGCTTCCTCAAGTCGCATAAAAATTGCAGGACGCGCACTTGCTAAAATCTCATCTTGATGTTCAGATAAACCGTGTTCGTGAATCAGCGTGATTAGTCGATCGCAATTCATTTGTTTGACCTAACTCTGCGATCGATTTCTTCAATTGTTCTGAACTCAATTACTGAAGAATCAGGTTTAGATTATCGATCGGAGTTCATCGGGTGTAGCAATTGTTAACGTTTCGCTTCTCGGCTACTTAACCACCGCTGAAGTGATTTCTGGCTTTCTCCCGATCGTTGTCCAAGAATCAGATTTTTGATACTAATATCTTCATCGAGTTGATTCCAGTGGATTCCAACTCCGCCAGCAATAAAGCGCCAGTCATTCCGTTCTTCAACTGAAGCACTAAGTAATCGGGGATACCATGCTAGGGGTACAGATATCGTGCGTCCATCCGACAAATCAGCAGACAACGTATCATCTGTAACAATCACGTTCTGAATGTTCGGAACTTCAAGCAGTTCAATCGTTAAAGAAGTCATTCCAACCTGCTAGCAATTGCTCTTGGTGTTCTTCAACCAGTTTCAGATAAATCATGATTCTTTATCCAGAAAATGATTAATTCGCTCTTGTGTTGCAAAAGTAGCTTTTCTAACCTCTTCATTGTCTGATTGCCCTAATGTCTTTAAAGCATCAGCAATTTCTTGATCACCGGGATAAATCACGTAAGCAAGGTTTTTGACCGCGAGAATCTGATACTTAGGATCATTAAATTCATGCAATACAAAGCCGCGATATGCACTCAAGTAATAATTACTGAATTCAAGCGCATCCTGGCACATTGATCGTAACTTCTGCCGCTCCGTTTCTCCCTCTGGGATGAGATAGTTCCAGCGATTTCGGCACTGTTCGTATACCTGCTCAACTAGATTTGTCCATTGATCATTAATGCGTGTTTTGTATAACTGAACAATCTCTCGCTTAATACCAACATATTGCCCTGTTTGTTGACCCACTAGTGCAGATCGGCGAAAATAAAGCAGCAGCTTATTGGAGCTTCGGCTCAAAGCCCTGAAACTTCCAGTTGAACGGCTTTGCCATCGTGCAATTGAAGTACTGAATGAAGGCTTGAATCTGCTGC
>NZ_JBNXVP010000050.1:0-45522 GCF_050565645.1 Leptolyngbya sp. AN10 | reverse complement strand
GAAACCCCGCTGAAGCGGGCTAAGAGAGCAATACGGAGTTCTTAGCCCAGTTTAGTGGGCTTCCCACGATTAGCCCGGAGATTTATTTCCGGGCGGGTGAATGCGATCAACGATTACTTCTCAAACACCCTCTAAGGAGATTAAAAGCGCGATCGCGCAACCCTTTCATTTTCTTTCAGATTTGGCTATACTACTCATAGTCGTTATGAGTTTGTAATAAAGGTCTTATGGCAAACCCAACTGTAGAGAATGTAGTAGTGATTGGGTCGGGTCCGGCAGGGTATACGGCGGCGATCTATGCGGGACGTGCCAACCTCAAGCCGCTTGTATTTGAAGGGTTTCAAGCAGGTGGATTACCCGGCGGACAGCTCATGACCACCACCGAAGTCGAGAATTTTCCTGGGTTTCCCCAAGGGATTACGGGTCCTCAGTTGATGACGCAAATGAAAGCGCAGGCTGAACGCTGGGGTGCGGAATTGGTTATGGAAGATGTGCTGGAAGTTGATTTTTCCCAGCGTCCATTTACGATTCGATCGGAAACTCGTGAAGTGAAAGCGCATACCGTGGTGATCGCGACAGGAGCGACCGCGAAACGGTTAGGACTGCCGAACGAGCATGAGTTTTGGAGCCGTGGAATTTCGGCTTGTGCCATTTGTGATGGAGCAACTCCGATTTTCCGAGGTGTGCCGCTGGTTGTGATCGGGGGTGGAGATACCGCAGCAGAAGAAGCGATTTATCTCACCAAGTATGGCGATCATATTCACATGGTGGTGCGCGGTGATGTGATGCGTGCCTCGAAAGCAATGCAAGATCGAGTTTTGAGCAATCCTCGAATTACAGTGCATTGGAACTCAGAAGCGATCGATGTTGTGGGCGATGAGAAGCACATGACGGGTGTGAGACTTCAGAATCGCAAGACGGGTGACGAAACCGTTGTCGAAGCGAAAGGCTTGTTTTATGCGATCGGTCATACACCGAACACTTCGCTGTTCAAAGGTCAGCTTGAACTTGACGAGATTGGCTACATCAAGACTAAACATGGCAGCGTTGAAACCAGCTTAGAAGGTGTATTCGCAGCGGGTGATGTGCAAGATCATGAATTCCGTCAAGCGATTACCGCAGCGGGAACCGGATGTATGGCGGCAATGTTGGCGGAACGTTGGCTGTCGGTGAATGGACTGGTGCAAGAATTTGCTCGGATTCAAGCAGATGTGCCGAATGAAGAGAATACGGCTCATGCAGCGAGTGAATCCGAAGTTGTAGAATTCAGCTTAGAGCATACGCGGCATCGGGGTGGATTGGCACTTCGGAAGTTGTATCACGAAAGCGATCGACCAATTGTCGTCAAATACGCCTCACCGAGTTGCGGTCCTTGTCATACCCTGAAACCGATTTTGAGCAAGGTTGTGGATGAGTTTGATGGTCAGATTCACTTTGTCGAAATTGACATCGAAGAAGATCCAGATATTGCAGAAGCGGCGGGCGTGATGGGAACGCCGACTGTTCACATCTTCAAGAACAAAGATAAGGTGGCGGAATTGAAAGGCGTGAAGCAAAAGAGCCAATACCGCGAAGTTCTTTCGGCTCATATCTAAATCAAGTTTCGCTCTGTTCAGGTCGCAGCGGATGAGGAGTTCCTTGTCCGCTGTTTCTTATGGCTATCGATCGACTTCAATTCCTCAGTCCAAAATTTTACGATGGTCAATTCCGTTAAGAAATGTTACGTTAGTTGTAACAATCTGTCTTTCTATAGAGGTAACGACATGGAAAAGAAAGGAACCTTCGGCTTTACCAATTTTGCTGAAAACTGGAATGGTCGCTTGGCAATGCTCGGTTTAGCGATCGGGCTTGCCACTGAATTAATGACTGGAAAAGGCATCTTGGCTCAGTTGGGCTTGATGTAATTCTCCTTGGGTTTATCGTTATGCACCTGGAAGTTAGTTGCTTCCAGGTTTTTTAACGCCTTTGCCACCAGACTGCGCCAGCCGCGATAAATCCAACGAGTGGAACAATTCCTAATGCCAAAAACCCAAGCAGCATCGCTTGCTCATTGTTCAAAACAATCCGGCGATTTCGCACTTCTTTGGGGCGAATCGACAGCGGTTGGAACGGATCTTGGCTCACCCAACTAACAGAATTGAGAAACACATCGCCGTTAAGCTGCTGATTAGAGAAGCCATTCACGATAAAGGTAGAGTTTCCAAACACGACCATTCGAGCGGGTTTAGAGGCGACTGGACTAGGCGAAACAGTTGGAGAGGCATTCGGGCTTGGGGAAGCAGTTGGCGAAGGCGTTGGAGAGGGCGACGGGCTTGGGGTGACAGCGCGTTCGAGTGCAACTCCGATCGCTAAAGGTCCCGGTCGATCGCCACCATCTAGTTTCAGCGGTTGTTGCTTGATATTGCTTTCTGCCCAACTGTTTGGATCGGTTAATAACAGTGGAGTGGCTTGAACTCCGGGAGTTGTTGTAATGTCGATCGGACGTGCGATCGGATAAAACGAAATCCCATTGCCAAAATCTTTCGTAATCGGATGTGCGCCATACTGGGTCACGACTGCGACTGCTGGACCTGCATTGGTTAATTGTTGCTCAGGAGCGTTAATTGCAACGCGATCGTCTAATTTCACACCCCAACTATTTAACAGCGAATCGAGTCCAGCTTTGACATTCGGATCAACCGCGATCAACAGATTTCCGCCTTGATTAGAGTAGTCTTGGAGCGCTTTCACTTCGCCTTCTGCTAAGGTGCGAGTCGGTCCAATTACCAAAACCGCTGACGCATCAGAGGGAACGCTTCCAAGTTGAGCGAGATTCAGCGGCTCATTGGTAAAATTCTTATCTTCCAAGGCTTTGACAGAATTAGAAATCGCGCCTTCGCCTTCAGTGAGTGACTTCTCCCCGTGACCTTGAAGGAAATAGGCTTTAGAACGTCGATCGCTAGTAATCTGCAAAATCCCATTGGTTAATCGACTTTCAGATAGTCGAGCTTGCGGAGAAATCGTTTGCAGAAATTGTCTTCGTTTGCTCGATTGCAGTTCGATAAAAACATCGCCAGCATTCTTGACACCAAAAGCTTGAGCGGCTCCAGGATTTGCTTGCGGATCAACGAACTCAAAGGCAAATTTCGGAGTTCTGCGCTGATAGTTTTCGAGCAGATCCAAATCTTGAGGATTGCGATCGCTTGAAAAAATCCAAACTTTCACACCCTGCTGCATTTCTCGTAAAACTTGCTGTGATTCAGGCGAGAGTGTAAACAATCGGGATTCTGTGAGATCAATTCTTTGAGCCGATCGCACAGCAAGCAAATTAATCAATCCGAGAATGACGAGAACCGCGATCGTACTGACTAACGCATTCGTGCTGGCTTGTGTCGATCGTCTTCGCCAAAAACTTGGAGTCAAAGGATCTTCAAATCGCCCGATCAGAATCATCCATAATCCGATCAATACAATTCCAGCGATAATCAATCCAATTGGGATCGATCCCCAAGTACCCGAAACAATGCCAGCGGAAATGCCTGCCAAAATTAGCATTGCACCCGGCAGAATGAGAAATTTTACGAAACTAAAACGTCTTTTCATAGCATTAAGAACGCTGGAAGCGGAATGTGTCGATCGATTGAGCCGTCAGAAAAATTCCTAGAAAGATATAACTTGCGAATACAGCAAGGCTACTCGTATCGACAATGCCTTGAATCAAATTCGTATAGTGTTTTAACAGCGATAAATGCCCGATCGCTTCTCCAACCACACCGCCAAAACTTCTCGCAATGAGATCCACTACCCACAATACAAGTACCAACGCAAACGTGAAAATGGCAGCAACGATCGTACTATCGGTTAGCGATGACATGAACATTCCGAGCGATAACACTGATCCAGCCAGTAGCAATAATCCAGCGTGACCGAGTAAGAGAACATTGATTTGAACTGGTGGATTGACATTAGAAAGCGCGATCGCTTCATACAGTAACAACGGTAATGACATCGTAAAGAAGAACGTCATCACACCAAGTAATTTACCGACTGCAACCGCCCAATTTGTTAATGGGGATGTCGCCAACAATTCTAAAGTGCCGCGTTTACGTTCCTCCGCGTATAATCCCATTGATAAAATTGGCAATACGAAAAGGGATAGCGAACCGATCACACCGAGAATCGTGCGAATGAATTCATAAGGAATATCAACTGGAGCCGTTGAAGTTCCTGCTGCTGCTGCTTGATCGAAAATTGCGGCTTGTTGAATCACGCCATCAAGCGTCACCGTAAAGAGAAACCCAGTAATCAGCCAAAACACAGCCGCGATCGCATACATCAATGGAGACGTGAAATAACTCAGAAGCTCCCGTCGATAAATTGCCACGATGTTATACAAAACCGTTTTCATGTTTCTTCCTCAGCGTGATCTTCAACAGGTTTTTCTTCAGTCGTCAATTCCAAGAACACATCTTCTAAACTCGCCTGCATTCGCCGCATTTCGTACAATTCAACTCCACGATTTACGAGTGCGGTTGCGATTTCGCTTCCAGGTTCCGTTCCCGATTCTGACACGACGCGAACCCGATATCGATCGTCTGATCTCGTAGATTTCTCGATCGATTGCACATTCTGAATCAGATTAAGACAATGCTCGATCGCGTTCCAATCTCCTTCAACTTCCAACTCATAGCCCGTTCCGCGATTCAGTTGCGCCATCAATTGATCAGGCGTATTCGTTGCCACCACTCGACCACGATTGATAATCGTGACGCGATCGCAGGTCATACTCACCTCTGGCAAAATGTGAGTCGAAAGAATTACCGTATGATCATTCGCCAACTGTTTGATCAAATTCCGCACTCCGATAATCTGACGCGGATCAAGTCCCACGGTCGGCTCATCCAGAATAATCACAGGCGGATCATGTACGATCGCTTGAGCAATTCCCACCCGTTGCCGATAACCCTTAGACAGCTTGCGAATAATCGTTTTGCGCTTCTCGACTAATCCGGTTTTTTCGAGCGCCGTTTGAATTTGGTTGGCGCGATCGCCTGCACTCACTCCTTTAATCTGCGCCACAAAGTTGAGAAATCCCTGCACCGTCATTTCCGGGTAAAGGGGCGGCGACTCTGGTAAATATCCAATCTTCTGCCGCACCTGCATCAAATTCTCATGCACCTCAAACCCAGCCACTTTCGCAGTTCCACGACTTGCCGGAAGATAACCTGATAAAATTCGCATCGTCGTTGTTTTTCCAGCCCCATTCGGACCCAGAAACCCAAGAATTTCACCTGGCTCTACCGAAAAAGTCACATCCTCGATCGCTGCTGTTGACCCGTAGAGTTTGCTGAGATGCTCAACTTCGATCATAAAATCCAGAGAATTAAGGGCGCAGTCTCGTAGGGTAGCAAAGTTTTGCCCGGACTGCCCTTAATTCGACGCAAACCGAAACGATTTGCTCCCGATAAGTAGCGCTAATATCTACCTTTTGAAAGCCTGATATCGATCGACCGATAGAGGAAACATTCAATCTCACGGAGGGCACGATCGAGCCGTTTCATCCCGTATTCTATGAAGTATAAGGTTAAGCGATTAACTAGAAAACCAATTATGTCTAACCGGGGAGCGCCTAATGCTCCCCTTATTATTTTTAAAGATTCAGCAATTACTAGGAATCACGGAGCCTCACTTCATAAAGGGTTCATGAGGAACCTTAGAAGAACCGCAGAATTTCGGACGTGATATTTAAGCTTGTGTAAAATAGCGCAGCAGTTTAGCGGAAGTGCGACATAATTCGGTTAGAAATACTTAACTTTCTTACAGTGAGTTTGACAATTCTGCACAGTAATAAAGACTGTGACACAGAATTGCGCGGGGGCATCAACCATCTACTCTCCGTCTACTGTAAGGTCTCCTTGTATGACAATTTATCCTCGTGGCTTCCGGTCTCCCCCCGAACCACAACGTGATTTAACGATCGCTCAATCCGCAGCGACCCAAGATCGTGTCTCATCGACTGCTCATCGACGGAATTCCCTAGCTCGAATGACGATCGCACTCACCAGCGGTTGGTTCGCGAGTCAGATTGCGCTTCCCGTTTATGCTGCCAATTTAATCAATAACTCAGGTATTCAATTTGACCAAGATACAACGTTAGAATCTAACTTTGTCGAGTCTCACGGCGCGTATCAATCGACCTTTGGCGTAATCAACCTGGACACCAAAGAAAAAACGCCCTTGCTGGTAGAAACGAGAGCTTCCGATGCCCCAGAGTCCATTTTCAAAGCTTCCACTCGTCGGAGCCATCTGGGAACGAATACGGACTTCCGAGGCACACCTGGTAACGCCGTTCCCAAACCCGTCGCGCAGTATAACTTTAAGGCAAATCAACGCTATGTGTTGTACTTAGAATCATCGTTTAATGGTCGTCCCACTGGAATTCTCTACTCGACCGATGTGCTCAATCCCAACCGAGAACAGCAAGTACAGTTCGCAGGCGGAATTAGCGACCTCTGTAGCAGCGGAGTTACAGTCGGATGGGACGATACCGGATCGAAACTGGTGCGCGATCGTCAACAGCAAGACCGCGATTTCGATGATTTCGTGGTTCAGATGAAGAGCGTAACCTGCGGAATTGGGGGCGGTGAAACTCCAGAAGTCGCGGTTGCCGCCCCGGAATTGCCAGGAGTGATTGCACCAGGGGGCGGAGCGAGTGCGCTTTGGTTGGCTCCATTGGCAGCGTTGCCCTTCCTCTTCCGAGGTGGTGGCGACAATCCAGGTGGAGGTGGAGGAACCCCGATTCCGCCCCCACCCGGTATCGTGCCCCTACCCGGTCCTCCGCCCAGACAACCCGAAACAATTCCAGAGCCATTCACGATTCTGGGATCAGGAAGCGCGATCGCATTCGCAGCCCTGATGGAGCGACGACGTAAGAAAAACCGCAAATAGATTCTGCGATCGCGAGATTCAAACCAATGAGTCTCGCGATTTTTTTAGGATTCTGGGGGATAGTTGTTTTGCCACCACTGCACCCATTCGATCCAGGCTTGGTCGAGTTCTTGCTCGGTTGTTTCCGGAGAAAGTCGATTGATCGGGGTCGAAATTCGCGTCCAGAGGCAGCGCATATCTCGGAGTGGACGTTGACCCAGGAGCCAGGGAAGAGATCGACCGAGCAAAAATTCGGGACGGTTCGGGGCTGATCGAAATTCACCTTGAGTCACGGTCGTTTTTCCAGTGGAAACGATGCAGGCAGTGATAAAACGACGACCCGATCGTTCATACGTGGCATGAGGTCCAAACGTCGATTGTCCTGGGTTAAAAGGAATGCGTTCACCCCAGATTGTGGATTCTCTAACAATGTCGCTCACTGTGCCGTAATCGTGAAAGTATCGCACTTCGACATCGAGCGGTTTGCCGTTTCGCAGATAGCGGTACACCTGTCCTGCAATCATCAAGTCATCAATGCTGGTGGCGAGAGATGGCGTGTAAAATCTTTGTTGTCCGATCGGAGTAGCTTGAACGAATTGCCAGCGAGAGAGTGGAATCGAGGCAGGAAACGTATAACTGGGTGGAGTGGGTCTTTGAACGGGAGTGGCTGCCAGTCTCAGCACGACTAAACTACTACTGACTAAAGCAGCCGCTAACCAGATATTCCGAACTTTCTCCCAGGCTTTCAAGCTTGTACCTCCTCTTCTTCTTCAGCGCGATCGGCTTGTTCGAGTAGGAAGTAGCAAAGCAAGCCAAACAGCGAGACGGAAATCATCGAAAAAATTAGCGATCCAGTTCCCAAATGCCAATAGTCAAAAGCTTCTCGATTATTTTGATCGACTAAGATTGCCATCAGTGCAACTCGAATACTGTTGACAATGAATGCGATCGAGATTCCTGCAATCGGCACAATCAGCGATCGCATCCTGCCGATCGGAAACAGCAGAATAAACAGCACTCCAAGCGATAAATGCTGCCACATCAGTTGAATTCCAGAACATCCTTGGTAAACTTCAACGCTTCCAGTCGGCAGATGAATCATCACTCCTTCTTGCACGACTCGAAAGCCTGTATACCAAAGCAAACTGCCGCTAAATTCTGCGGTGAGAGGGGAAATGTCAATCTGAGAAAGTAAAGTCGTGGTCGGAATCGTCAACCAGCCTAAGACGATAAGTTCTCGCCAGTAAGATTTGAGTGCGAAACCAGAGGCGAGCAGAGCGACACTCACACCCGCAACCAGTGGAAAGAATCGTAGAAACGCATCGTATTGAGACACCATCAGGCTACGGAATAAGAGCCAAGCGATCAAGACGAGCGCGATCGCACTAGCGGCAAGAGAACTTTTGAAGTTCAATTCTTCGTGTCTGCGCCAAATCATAAACCAAGCCGCTGCCCAACAAATCACCGTAGCTTCCAGGAATTGCCCTTGGTGATTAATTCTCCAAATCAGTTGGAAGTGAATCGTGGTTAGAGCAACTGCGATCGCCAGTAAGAGGTACGGTGTCTTAAAGAACCCTTTCATCGAGGATGAATTCATCAAAAAAGCTAGGGCTAGATTACTTAGTTTTGCGGAAAGTTTCGAGACGCTCAGGATAGATTTTTAGGCAAAATTATCAAGTTTGACAGATTGTTTTTGGGGGCGAGAACGGCAGCACGCAGAGACGCGATTAGAGTTCCTGTGCATTCGCGCCTCAACCAAATTTTTGGAAAATTGATCTATCGAATGTCGATCGTATTCACCCAGTCGCGATACCGTTCATCCCGATTTTCGGTAATTTTCGTCAACACCTCACGTAATCGATCGGTAATCGGTCGATTCGTGCCAAATTCAAAGGTCTCGATCTTTTTCACAGGTGTAACTTTCGCAGCCGTTCCACTCAAAAACACTTCATCTGCAATAAACAGTTCCGTTTTATCTACGGGTCGCTCTACTATTTTGATTCCCATATCGCGAGCGATCGTCAAAATACTATCCCGTGTGATTCCTTCCAAGATATCTTGATCATATCCAGGCGTAATCAATTCTCCATTCCGCACCATGAAAATATTCATTCCTGATGCTTCACTCACCTTCCCTTGTGAATTAAGCAAAATCGCCTCATCAAACCCACACGCAACCGCCTCTGTCTTCGCCAAAGAGGACGTAATATACGCGCCGCTAATCTTGCCTCTGAGCGGTAAACTGCGGTCTTCCTGACGATACCAAGAACTAATTCGACAACTCACGCCATCTGGAGATAAATAATCGCCCAATTCCAAACCGTACACAAAGAAATCCTTCTCGATATTGTGCAACCGAGGCGCAATCCCCAAATCAGACGTGTAGACGAACGGACGGATATAAAACGATCGCTCTGGCTGATTCTTTTTCACAAACTCAGTAATGATGTTCTGAATCTTATCCGCAGGCAAATCGTGACCCAGAAATCTCGCACTATTGCTCAATCGTTGGCAATGTCGATCGAGCCGAAATAAGAGCACTTGATTGGGATTTTCCGGATTCGGAATACCGCGCAAACCACCAAATGCACCTGTGCCGTAGTGCAATGCGTGAGTTGCGATCGATACATTTGCCTCAGCAAACGGGACAAACTGATTCTTAAAGTAGGCGATAGGAAGGAAAGTGTGCATGGAATTGGGTAAAACTTCAGAACTGAGCGTGATCCATTTTGCAGATGAAAACGCGATCGATAGATTACCTAGATTACCTCAGAAATTTCAGTTCTAGGGCGGATTCCGTCTCTATCCCAAATTGTCTCGAATAGGATATAAGTAAATACTTGGAACCCTGCTTCCAAATTGCCCTTCTAGTAGTTCGTATCGTGCGATCGCCCCTGTTATGCAGCCACCCATCCCAGCCTCCACTATTTTACAGAGCCGCTACCGGATTCTCAGCGTTTTGGGACAAGGTGGGTTTGGGCGAACTTATCTCGCGGAAGATCAAGGACGGTTTAACGAATTGTGCGCGATTAAGGAACTCACGCCGCCGCAAGATAATCCTTATGCACTAGAAAAATCTAAAGAATTATTTCAACGAGAAGCCCAAACGCTTTATCAAATTCAACATCCTCAAATTCCTCAGTTCCGCGCCACGTTTGAGCAGGATCAGCGGTTCTTTATTGTTCAAGATTATGTCGAGGGAAAAACTTATCGATCGCTGTTAGATGAGCGCAAATCTCGCGGCTATGTATTTTCAGAAAGCGAAATCACTCAATTGGTGAAGCAAGTTTTACCCGTATTGGCATACATTCACGGCAAGGGAATCATTCACCGCGACATTGCACCCGATAACATCATGTTGCGCGATCGCGATAAGCTCCCAGTGCTGATCGATTTTGGAGTCGTCAAAGAACTGGCAACTCGGATTCAGGCACAAGAAACCGTGAAGCAGCATACAACAGTCGGCAAGCTTGGATATGCACCGACCGAGCAAATGCAGACTGGACGAGCTTATCCGAATAGCGATTTGTATGCGTTAGCCGTTACAGCAGTAGTATTGCTCACCGGGCGAGAGCCGCAAGATTTGTTTGATGAAAATACAATGACGTGGCGTTGGCAGCGCTATGTCACTGTAGAACCTACGTTCGCTCAAGTATTGAATCGGATGTTGAGCTATCGAGTCAGCGATCGCTTTCAATCCGCGACCGAAATTATGCAGGTTCTACAAACACCCGCTACGATCGCGCCACTCCCTGCAACGCCCCCTCCAACCAATGCTCAACCGCCTCAAACGAATGTTTCGAGAGCAGATACAGTTGCGATCGGACATCAGAATCCTTCAACTGTGGCTCGAACAAATGTTCAACGTCCCAATGATCCCTCAGTTCCGTCTCGTAGTTCGCTTTGGGATGATCCTTGGGCTGTGTTTGCGATCGGCACTGGTTTAGTCCTGCTTACAGGGTTAGGAGCATGGACAATTACTCGTGCTTTGATGAATGCGAATCAACCGATCGCGTCTCCAACTCCCAGCCCGACGATTACTGCCTCACCCAAACCCACCACGAGTCCAACCAATCGCCCCTCTCCGAGTCCTTCACCGACTCCTACGCCTGTCACGTTCAGTCAACAATTAGATCTATCCAGTGGATCAGTGACTCGGAGTGGAACATTACGATCGAATGAAACTCTAGAGTTAATTGTTCCAGCGAATCAAGGACAGCGCTTGAATACCAGTCTGGGAGGTGAAGGCGTTCTTCTGAGCGTGTTAGCTCCAAATCGTGATCCCGTTGATAATGCTGCAAATCGCGTTACCAATTGGTCAGGGGAACTTCCTTTCAATGGCAATTACACCATTCAGCTAAGAACTGTCAAAGGCATTCCAAAGAGCGATTTCAAACTCAACGTTGCGCTGCAAACTCCGCCTTCGCCTTCTCCGACTCCTTCACCGTCCCCCTCTCCGACTAATCCAACGGTAAGCGAACAAGTCATCGGCATTCCTCAAGGTCAAACAGGTGTCCAGGTCAGTGGAACTGTTAATCCATCAACAACTCGCCGCTACATCATCAATGTTCGACCCAATCAAACCTTATCTTTGGATCTCTCTCAAGGAGCAAGATTTACTCTAAGATATCCAGATGGTAGACCTGTCGAAGATGCAGCCAACTTGCAGAATTGGCAGGGGATTGTTCCGACAGGTGGCGGTTATCAGATTGATGTGACGAGCGATCGAGAAACCAGTTTTACACTAGGTGTTGATGCAAAATGATCGACAATGCACTTTTAATCACCGGAACTGATACAGACGCAGGTAAGACAGTATTGACGACTGCATTGATCGCGTATTGGCAAAAGTATTGTCGATCGCGTTCTCTCGGTGTGATGAAACCCTTGCAGACGGGAATTGGCGATCGAGAACTCTATCGTCAAATCTTCGATCTCGATCAAACGCCAGAAGAGTTAAATCCACTGCATTTTGAGGCTCCCTTGGCTCCCCCGATCGCGGCTGATCTTGAAGGTAAGCGCGTTCAGATGGAACCTGTTTGGAAAGCGTTTGAAGCGTTGCGAAGTAAACGAGATTTTGTCATCGTTGAAGCGTTGGGTGGATTGGGTTCGCCTGTGACTTATGAAACGACTGTGGCGGATTGGGCTTGGGATTGGCACTTACCAGCGGTGTTAGTTGTGCCTGTGAAGTTGGGCGCGATCGGGCAAGCGGTAGCGAATGTGGCATTGGCACGACAATCGAAAGTTCATTTGCGTGGAATTGTGTTGAACTGTATTCGATCGAGTACTGACGAAGAAATCGAGAACTGGGCATCGGTTCGTCTGATTGAGAGAATTGCTGGAGTTCCAGTTCTCGGATTAATTCCTTATCTGAGCAATCCAACTGATGTCGAAAAACTAGCTCAAGTTGCTGCAAATTTGGAGTTAGAGAAGATTTTGCCTGAATTCTCGTTACCTTGAAGCGTCCGGGCGAATGAATTCGCAGCTATACAAACGAAGTCCACGAAGGTGGACTAATATCCTTGACATTGGCTGTTAGTACGCGGCGCACTTTGTTTGTATAGCTGCGGTTTCTAACCGCCAAGTGCTCAGTCTTAGAGGGTGTTTGAGAAGTATAAAGAGCGCTTCGCTGCGTTGGCATTCCGCCCGGAAATGAATCTCCGGGCTAATGGAGGAAACCCCGCTGAAGCGGGCTGGGAGCGCAATTCGGAGTTCTTAGCCCAGTTTAGTGGGCTTCCCACGATTAGCCCGGAGATTCATTTCCGGGCGGGTGAATGCGATAAACGATTACTTCTCAAACACTCTCTTAAGTCGAACTCAGGTTAGTAATTCGAGCCACTGTATGCTCTGCTCCAATTTCAAGCACTAAATCTACACTACCTAAAATAGCCGGAATGAACAATTCTGGATGCAATGCTTTCCAGAAGTATTCAACAAATTGATCAATCTCTACATCGCTCAGTCCTGATTTACCTTGGTCGATCATTCGATGCTCTGCTTCTTTGCGCCATTGTTTGCTTAGTTGATAGTTCGGAACATAAAGAACAATCAATCGATCGAGCAATTCCCACAACGGCTCATAGTTCTGTAACTGCTCATTCATGTCTTGTGCAAATTGTCGATCGCTCTCTGTCAAAATCGGCGCAATATCAAACTGAGAAACTATCGGACGCACTCCGACAAACCAGCCTTCAAATAACACAATATCAGCTTGATCAATGTTTTCAGGAATTGTTCGATCGCCTTCTCCATTGTGCAAAGATTTATCAAATCGAGGAAGCGCGATCGGACAATTTCCCTGTCTAAATTGTGTCAGAACTTCGATTCCTAACTGTACATCATGTGTTCCAGGTGGACCTCGACGAATCATTCGCGGATCACGATTTCTCAGTGCAACACGATCGACATAAGGTAAATACAAATCATCAATTGACCAGCTAATTGCACGATATCCAAGCTGATTCAAAATGACGGTTAGTACTCGTGTCAGAGTCGTTTTTCCCGTTCCCTGACCACCTAAAAAGCCTTGAATTAGGCATCGATCGATAGATCCTCTCCAATCTGCAATCTGCATCGCTAGCGGCAGCCACAGATTCCAAATGGTTTCAATTGAAGGAGATAGATTGAGTTCAGAACAACAATCCTCGATCGCATCATAGCTATCGTTGAACAATTCTAAACGGGATTTGATGCGATCGCGAACATTGCTGTCATCAATTCCAAACGTTGGATTCTGAAGTGCAAGCAATTCTAACTGTGATTGATTGTTCGTTTTGATCAGTTGCTCCATAGATGTATCTTACGTGCCTCAGTCGAATTTACCAAGGCACGACAAGATTAGACATTCGCGATCGCATCTTCAACGATCGCAATCTCCATCGGGTCTAATCGAACCTGTGCAGCTTTCACCGAGTCTGCAATGCTTTCTGGTCTACTTGCACCCGGAATCGGCACAATGACGGGCGATTTCGACAGCATCCACGCCAGAATCAAACTATAGATAGATAGACCTTTCTCAGCCGCTAAATCTGCAATTCCCGTAAACTGCTTCAATTGACTCACACGACTAAAGCCACCTAAAGGACTCCAAGGTAAAAAGGTAATCCCTTCTGATTCACAGTATTCGAGTACGCCATCATACTCAGGATTGCGATGCCAAGGATTGTACTGGTTTTGCACCGAAACAATCTCAACCACATCTCGCGCCCGTTTGATTTGATCTATGCTGAAGTTAGACACACCCACATAGCGAACTAAACCTTGGCTCTGAGCTTCTTTCGCAGGTGTCAGCGCATCTTCGATCGAGTAATGTGGATCAGGTGAGTGATATTGCCAAATGTCGATCGGTCGATCTCCTCCTAATGCTTCAAAACTTTCGCGAATCGTTTGGCGTAGATGATCTGGATTGCCATTCTGTGTCCAAGATCCCTTCGGACGCATCAATCCGCCTTTCGTCGCGATCATCACTTCGCTTTTATCACCGGAATATTGTTGAATCGCTTTATAAATCAATTTTTCATTATGATGCTTATCTGATTCATCACGGCAATAAGCATCGGCAGTATCAATCAAAGTGACACCGAGTTCTAATGCTCTATGAATGGTTGCGATCGATTGATCTTCCGATGGGCGATCGCGGATTGACATTGGCATTCCACCCAGCCCGATCGGAAAGACCATCTCTCTGGTAATTCCGAGTTCTCTTAAATGGGAGACTGACATTACTTTGTCCTGAGTTTCCATAGCAACACCTCTAAACTGATCATCAGTAAAACGGTATTTACTACATTCCTACGTCCTACTGAAGAAAGAGTTCAGAAAGTGTCAATGTTTACAGTTCTAAAGTAGCAGTTCAAACTCGTTTTTTAATGAGTGAATATCTGCAACGCGGCTGACAAGTAGACTATCTTTGCCTGCATCTTGGAGTCGATCTTTCCAATGGTGAACGAGGTCGGAATTCTTCATCCAAAAGTTCACTACGGTTCCGACCACTTCATCGAGATGCCACTGATGTCGAGGGCTAACTGTTTCGACCGAATGAATGAGCGCATCTAAGGTACATTCAAACGTTGAGACGTATTCGACTCCGCTGGATAGATTTTTTTCAAGGGTGTTTTGTTGTTGATTGAAGAAAGACAAAATTGGAGAGACTCCAACGATATCAAAGGTATACATCAATACCATTTCTCCTCAGAACTGAATCATTTTTGGACGTTATTCTAAGAAGAATGAATTTAATTTGAAAAGACTTGTTGAACAAACTTAACAATTTATGACTCTATTTTCAGGTATCGATTTTGGCACTTCGGGTGCAAGAGCGATCGTCATCAATCCCCAGGGCGATATTGTTGCTCAGGCAAGTATTGAAATGTCTCAGTACTGGGATCAGATGTTATGGAAATTACTCGAAGCTTTACCGATCGAAGCGCGATCGCAGTTAGCTCGAATTGCAATTAATGGAACTTCTTCAACCGTTTTATTGTGCGATCGCTCTGGTGTTCCGATCACTGAACCTTTGATGTATAACGATTCACGAGGAGCAATTGTATTAGATCAAGTTCGCTCAATTGCACCAGAACAACATACAGTCATTAGTGCTACTTCAAGTCTTGCAAAGCTACTCTGGTGGCAGTCTAACTGTCCGAACTTTGATCAAGCACAATACTTTCTCCATCAAGCAGATTGGCTAGCCTTTCAGCTACATGGACAGCTTGGAATCAGTGACTATCACAATAGCTTGAAGCTTGGTTATGATGTGGAACGATTAGAGTATCCTGATTGGTTGCCGCTTCGAGAATTGTTGCCGATCGTAGTAGAACCTGGAAACTCGATCGCACCGATTCAAAGCTCGATCGCTCAACGCTTCAACATTCCAGCTACTTGTGAAATTTGTGCAGGGACAACGGATAGCATTGCTGCTTTTATTGCAAGTCAAGCCAATGAGAGTGGGGAAGCTGTAACTTCACTCGGCTCAACATTAGTACTAAAGCTATTGAGTGATGTTCGCGTCGATCGAGCAGACTTTGGCATCTATAGTCATCGCTTTGGAAATCGTTGGCTTGTCGGTGGTGCATCGAATACAGGAGGTGCAGTGTTAAAGCACTTCTTTACCTCAGATGAACTACGAGAATTTAGCGATCGTATTCCACCTTACGAAAGTCCGCTTGATTACTATCCCTTGTTGCAACCAGGCGATCGCTTCCCAATCAATGATCCAACACTTGCACCTCGATTAGAACCAAGACCTATCGATCGAGTTGAATTTCTCCACGGTTTGTTAGAGAGCATGGCAAGAATTGAAGCCCAAGGCTATCGACTGCTCGAATCATTTGGGTCAACACCATTGAAGCAAGTTTTGACCGCAGGAGGAGGCGCAAAGAATGAGGCTTGGACAACAATGCGGCAACGCCATCTCGGAGTTCCTGCAATGTGTGCAGCTCAAACTGAAGCGGCTTATGGAACAGCTTTGTTGGCGATGCAAGGATTACTTGAAAAATGATGAATTTGAACGAGATAATATCTACATCCAAACTTCTAACATGTAAGAATCTCATTCTGTGAATCCGTTGCGAGAAACACAGAATGAACTTGCTCAAGTGGCGAGATTAGTTGTTAAGAAGGGAGACGATCGCTTCTGCAACTCCAGATGCCGATGCTGGATTTTGTCCAGTCACTAAACGATCGCTGACAACCGTTCTTGCCTCAAAGTTTGGTGCTTTCTCGATCGTTGCACCTCGATCGATGAGCGTGGATTCAAGCAGAAAAGGAACAACATCTGTTAAACCCACTGCTGCTTCTTCCTCATTAGTAAATCCGGCAACAGTCTTGCCTGCAACCAGATATTCACCATTGGGCAGTTGAATGTTGACGAGTCCGGCAGGTCCATGACAAACTGCGCTCACCACACCGCCCTGCTCATAGATATCGGCTGCGATTTGAGCAAGGGTTGTGTCTTCTGCAAAATCCCACATCGTACCGTGTCCCCCTGCGTAAAAAATCGCTGCGTAGTCAGTTGGTTTGACTTGGGTTGGATGCAAAGTATTTTCAGTTTGCGCCACTTTAGCGGGATCATCCAAAAATGCAGCATTGGTTGGATCACTGCGATCGATGCCAATCATCGGTGCTTTGCCCCCTTGAGGACTGACATACTCAACTGTGATTCCAGCCCGCTCGAACACAGCAACAGGATGGCTCACCTCTGGAAGATAAAAGCCTGTTGGTTTACCTGTATTGCCGAGTCGATCGTGACTGGTCAGAACAATCAGTACTTTAGTCATAACTTCCTCCTAGTAAAAATAGACCAGTCTACTCAGATTGATTACTACAAATTCTACTCATCTAGTTTGAACTCGCAACTTAGGGCTTCAGTACAACTTCAAACGTCAATTGCATGAATACTTCTAGCGGTTTGATGCTTTTAGTAGTTTTCATACATAACAATGCTCCTTCCCAACTGTTCACACAATATTCAGCTAGGTCACGAGCATCACAGGTAGTCAAAACTTCTTGAGCCGCTTGAGCCTGCTTTAAGCAGTCTGCGACGCGCTGTCTCCAATCCTGATAAGCAATTTGAAGGTGTTGGCGAAAGGCTTCATTTTGATCCGCCATTTCTTGCCCTAGATTGCCGAGCAAACAGCCTTCTCGGTAGTGCAAAGATTCAAATTCCTGGCATTTGTCCTCGAAGTAATGTTTGAGGCGGTTCAGTGGCGATCGCGTTTCATCGTTTAGGTAATGATCTAGAATGCGATCGTGTTCTGCCACCTCATGCTGGATGATTTGCAGTCCAAAATCTTCTTTGCTCTTGAAAAAATGGTAGAACGATCCCTTGGGTACTCCCACAGCTTGCAGCACTTCTTGAATGCCTGTGTGGTTGTACCCTTTTTCAACAATGATGCGCCGTCCGGTCTGAATCAGCGCGAGTCGAGTGTCTCCTTTTACCATTCTCTCAATGACGAAGCCGATATTAGGTTGAGCAGTATTTAGTAGACCAGTCGTCTCAACAATTCAATATTAGACGACTGGTCTACTAAATGTCAACCCCGTTATTAAGCTGTCACAAAAACACTAATCGACGTATCCTAATCCCCAGATCATTGCATTAGAAATGATCCAAGTAACAATGAATACGACTAACCCAAAGCCAGCATAGAGCCTGATTTCTGAGAAGTGTAGCCACCCGAAGAAAAACGTTAACAGTCCTGCCGCGATCGCAATTCCCGTCGCACTCTGCAACAATCGAGTTTCTCCTATTTCATACAAAAAGAAATTTCGCTGTGGATATTGTTCTCTCAAGGTCGCGATTTGATTCGCGTTTAAGCCTAAATTGCTATTGGTTGTAATCACAGGCATCCATCCGCCGATGATCAGCGTGTGATAATTCCCTTCGCATTTTGCAGTTCGACCTGCATAGGATAATTCACACTGCTTTACCTCAGAACGTGCAGAAGTCATTGTCAGTTCCAAGGGTCGATCGAAGAGTAAGATTTGGCAGAAATCGCGAGATTGCACATGAGATTGCATTTGTGAACAGGCGATCGCTTGTCCGGGAATGAACAATGATCCCAGTTGTAATCCTGCTACTCTTCCACCTACAGGCATTGGAGCATGGAAGATGAGTTGAATCATGAAGACGTTGACGAGAACAACGAACAGAGCGATCGTACTATGCAAAAAGAAACGAATCGATCGACGCATAGACCCATTCCGCGAGAAGTAATCTTGTGGATTGACGTTCCTGCTCCAAAGTTCCACACTTCATCAAGTTTTCAAATTCACTTATTAAATTAAAACTACAGCAGAAGCAACAATAGTGCTGGAGTAATCCCTGTGACCATTGCACTGATCGCAATCATCAATCCATCTTTTTCAATTAAGCCGAGACAAATGAAAACAATCACGATCGCAGGCAGCATATTTCCAAACGGAATCGGCAACGCAATGATAATACTCAGGAGCAATACCATCAAACCAATTCCTCGTTCCGCTTCGGGTGTGGTCAAGAACGACCAGCGCGGCTCAACAAAGTGCTCCAGCTTCTCAAGAAACGGAATAGCCGCAGCAATAACCTGCCCACAATGTTCGCGTTTAAATGGATGATCGAGGATTTGCTCTGGAAGCCAGGGCTGTTGGAATCCAAGTACCATCTGACCAGAGACAAGGATCAAGGGCATAGCAACCAAAGCAGAAATGCCAGCAAACGGGAGCGGTAAAGCTTCGGGTAGCGCACAAATGATTAGCGTTGGACCAAATGCTCGATCGCCAAGTTCATTCAATAGGTCGCGCAATCGAATCTCATCGCTGGGATGCTGCTCTAGAAATCGCTGCAATAGTTGAGAGATTCGCTCTAGAGGCTGTTCTGGAGTTTGAACGATCGCAGATCCACTATTCATCTCGATCGCTGAAAATAGACGAGATTCGATCGCAGAATTCGGCAATGAGGGCGCGTAATTAATTAACCTCAGTTCGAGTTAAGCTCGGCGAATGGAATTCACAGCCATACGAACGAAGTGCACCTTCGCGCACTGCCAATTTTAATGTCTTAGTCCCCACAGGGGGACTTTGTTTGTATCGCCGCGAATTCTATTCGCCAGGGCTGCGGTTAAGCGATCGCAACTTGAATGATCTCATACCAAATCAATCAAAGATTGATTTGGTATGAGAGGGTGTTTGAAACGTATAGAAAAACTCTTCGCTGCGATTGCGTTCCGCCCGTGATTAGAAATCACGGTCTATCGGAAAAAGTCCACTAAAGGGGACTAGAAGCCAGTTATAGAGAACGCTTCAGTCTGTTTCAACAGACTTTGTTCCGATAGCCCCGAATTCCATTCGAGGGGCGATTGCTGCGATGAACGATTACTTTTCAAACATCCTCTAAGGTTTCACAGCCGTTTGACACGTGGTTGAATCAGTTTGAACAGGCGGCATCAAAGCCACAACGTGCGGAACCGGACGCGGCGTATAGCTCATCATCGATTCGCCTTTATACACCAGAGATGCACTCGCACCAGAATCGAGCATCACCGCTTCTTTCAATCCTGCTTTTGATAAAGCTTCCCCTAATGCAACTGAGTTCACATAATCACCCGATACCCCGACTAACGGACGATCGGCTTGATCAATTCCCCAAAAAGCTCGATCGCGTTCTGCATCAAACCCAAACAATCCCCGGAAGGTTTCTGCTGATTGGGGTTGCCCTTCTTTCACAAGCCATGCACCTGCAACAAAGGCATCTTTGGCATCGCTCATTTCTGAAAGAATGCCTTCGCGAGTATTGTGTTTCAGCGGATCAAATGGAACGAACTTGATTGTACGATCGCTCACTAATACTAAAGGTCGCCCTTCAAGTTTTGCCAATGATCCTTGAGGAGCCGCCGCAAAGGTTCCAGAGTGACTGCTCATCACCGGACCAATCATCTTGTTTGAATCGAGCATTTCTAGCGAGAAGAACCCTCCATCGACCCCTGCGATCGCGGGTGTGTCCTTGATGATCTCCCCAACCTGGAATCGGCTTTTGGCGTGAATTGTGGTTGGCTTTCCGCCCGCTGCCATAATCAGAGGCACTTTATCGATCGTGGTTTTGATCAATTCTACGGGCGCACTGAAGTTCTTACCATCTTGAATAAATGCGATCGGAGGTCCACCACTCGCAACTTCTAGCACTGTTTCAATTTGAGATTGTCCGATTCGCGAAATGTTGAATAAGTTCTCAGATTCTGCGGCAAATAGATTTGCTTCGTCGCTCATTGTCCAAGCCGCTTGATAGCCTGCTGCGATCGCGGCTTGCTGAACTCGCTCATCATTTTTGCCTTCAGGATAGACAAAGTACTTGATCGGAATGCCGAGGTTTGTCTCTAGAGATCGCTTGGATTCGGTCATCTCGAAGGCTAACTTCGTATCGTCTTTGATCTCGCGCAGATCAGAGGGATGGTTCACGCTGTGAGATGCGATCGTCACGAGTGGATCAGCCGCCATTTCTTTCACCTGCGCCCAATTCATGCCCGGACGACCTCTCGGTTTGTCAATCTTGGCAGGATAAATTGAGAATGCCGCCGGATAGCGGTACTTTTTCATCAGCGGATAGACAAATTTGTAATGTCCTAAGTAACCATCATCAAACGTGAGAACAATCGGCTTTGGAGGCAGTGGAATGCCCGTTTTGAGATGTTCAACTAATTGATCCAAACTGATCGGAGTTAGTCCATTTTTCTGAATCAGTTGAAAATGAGCCTCTAATTCTTCAGGAGTGACATCAAAAAAGACTTCTTTCTCAGCAATGATGTCGTGATACATCATGATTGGAACTTTCGCCAATCGTGCGCGGGGATTGATTTCGGGCGAGGGTACTTCAGCAAATTCCGTCTTCCAAGCTTCCGCAAACCGTTTCGATTCAGCGCTAAATGTCACAGGCTTGAAATCGGTCGGAACCGAAGTCGAAGCTTGATACCCGATCTGAGTTCCTTGAGAGCAAACAGGCGCGATCGCAACATTCAAACTCGATTGCAGTGTGGGAGGCTTCTCAGCGACAGGTAACAGCGGCGGAGTGAGCGTGGTCATCTGAGACGTATTTAGACCAGAACAAGCCGCGATCGAGACCGTTGCAGCGAAGGACAACAAACCCAGCGTTAAACGTTTCCAGTGCGATCGAGGAGCAACCCGCTTTGAGAAGCTCAGGAGACGATTCCAAGGCGACAATTTCATGGTGAGGTGGGGTTAGGGTCACTTGCTAAATATGTACTCGATCCGACGGACATCCCTAAGTCATGCAAATTACACAATTGGAGGGAGGCTTGTCAATCTTTTCCACGCTAGGTCTAACCCCATCCGGTTAAATTGAAGCTCCGTTTAATCGCTCCAATGCGATACGTGCTGCTTCTGCCACGTTTGAATTGCTGTCTTTTTCCATGTAGCGCAACGCTGAAATACTTTTTTCGCTGGGAAGATTGCCTAAAGCTTCTGCCAGTCTTTGTCGAACGAGCCAGTCTTCCGATTGAGCGAACCGCAGAATTGCATCGACGCTATCGATCGCTTTGATTTCTCCCAATGCTGCGATCGCGGCTTGCTGGACAACAATTTCCTCATTGTTCAAAGCTTGCAACAGAACTTCTTTGGCTCTTTGATCTTTCAAGTTGCCTAACGCTACAGCCGCACTAAATCGCACGAGCCAGTCTGTATCTTCATAGAATGCGCGAACTAACGGCTCAAAGGCTCTCAAATCTTCGAGATAGCCTAATGCACCTGCGGCATCCGCTCGAATTCCATAGTCTTTTTCTGTTTCCAGAATGTTGAGCAAAATCGGAAAACATTCGTCTGTTTGCTTAATTCCAAGGGCAAACACAGCCATCGATCGAATCTGCAAACTTTCGTCGTTCAGCACCTTTTTGATCAGTGGCACAGCATCTTCAGCCGGAATCTCCCGCAAGTTCGCTAAGGCAATCATGCGATCGCGGCTATTATCGCTTTCTAATTGTTGGGCAATTTGTTCGATACTGAGACTCATAATTTTCACAAATCTTAAAGTTCTGAGTTTATTGTGGCAGAATTGCGCTGATTCGGTTGGGCGGAATCAACGCAATTCGGAACGGATATCCACATTCGGGCAAACAAAAGCGACGGAAGCTACCTCCCGCCGCTGATGAAAAAGAACAATCTTACTAACTCGGCAAATCTACGCGATTTCCATTGTTATCTTCGTAATACATCGGAGGTTCAACCGCAAAGTTATTAATCTGACCTGATTCAGTGATCACATATCCGTCCGTTGTCTTCAAATCGGTGTCTGATTCTGCTTCGACTGCGGCTTCTAGGTTGTGAATGTTTTCTTCAACATTGACACCAGAAGGAATGCGTTCATCAGGAGCATTCACATCGGTTGGCTGTGCAGTTTGAACTGCCCAATGATCATTCCCTGCTGCGCCTCTTCCAGGTTGTGCCGATGCTGGAGATGAGAGATCTGGATTGTTTGACATAGGATTTACTCTGAGTGTTTACTCTGAACTTTTACTGCATGGTTTTGACAATACTGCGATCGAGCGTTTCAAAATTCCCTCGATCGAAAGAGCTTGCTAAACCCAAAGACAGAATCATCGAAAGGATAAGTAATATCATGCAGTCCTGAAAGAAAAGCAAGGTTCTGTATAGTGGATGCAGCGAGTTCAATCTGAAGTATGGCTGACGGAAATCGTTCCTCGAATGGATTCTTTGCTTTTCTATTAGGTGTTGCAGTCATGGCGATCGCGGGCGGCGCACTTTACTTTTTTACACAACGACAAGCGACCGCACCCACGACTTCGCCGATCGCAAATGCCCCAACCACAGTCGCTCCTGCCTCTCCACAGCAATCTCCAAATAGTTCTCCAGCGACCACAGAAGCACTCCCGCCCGCCCCAACTGTTAATCTTCAAGTCAATCATCCCAATGGCTCAACCGCTCGTCTCACCCAACTTACCTTTGGTGAAGACAGCATGACTGCATCGCTCACCGTGACTAACGGTTACAAAGAAGCGATCAAATTAAACGAGCATGAAGATTTCGTGATTACCGACAATCTCGGCAATCAATATAATTTGGCAGCTCCCCCCGAAAATGCTGAGATTAGCATCGCACCTGGAACAACGTTAAAAGGACAGTTTGTTTTCAAAGGGCGACTCGCGCCGAATGTAACCTCGATCGCAGTGGCAACGAACAATAAGTTTGGCGGCACTGCCAAGTTCAGTAGAGATCCAAAGATCGTGTTTAATGTTCCACTTCAAGGAGGGACTCAATGAAGTGGACTGCGCTTATTGTTTTGGGTCTGAGTCTTGTCTCCTGTCGTGCGATCGAACCTGCTCCTACGACGACTACAATCCAAACCTCGACTCCTGCCGTGACTCAGTTAGAGCCTCCGACCACGATCGAGCCAACTCGCCTCGAATCAGGTAGTACTGCGCCAACGACGACGACAACCATCTCAGTCCAGCAAGCTATCACTGATTTGCAAGCTCAAAGGACATCGGAAGGATTGAGGGTCAATTTACCGGAAGATATTCTGTTCGATTTTGACAAAGCGGACATTCGCCCGAACGCCAAGCCAACTCTACAAAAACTCAGTGTATTGTTGAAGACTTATCAAAACTCTCCGACCGAGATTCGCGGACACACGGACAGTAAAGGCAGCGACGATTATAATCAGACGCTTTCAGAACGTCGCGCCAAAGCGGTTGAAGCTTATTTGGTGCAAAACTTTCAGGTGAATGGTGATCGCTTAACACCAAAGGGATTTGGCAAAACTCAACCGATCGCGTCGAACACAAAGCCTGATGGTTCAGACGATCCTGAAGGTCGCCAGAAAAATCGCCGCGTTGAAGTGATCATCCGGAATACGGCTCCTTAGCGTCGCTGACTGAGTAACGCTTGATAGGCGATCGCGAAATCATCTCCAGTGATTTGCAAGTTCGTAGGTTCGGTCATGCCTTGAGCACGATACCGTCGAATCGCTTGCAGTGCTGCTTGGTTGCTCAATAGTGCTAGATCTGCTCCGTTCCAGCCTTCAGTTGATTGTGCGATCGCATTAAGATCCACATCAGCTAAAGGTCGATCGATATTGTGAACTTGCAGAATGGCGAATCGACTCGATTGATCAGGCAATGAAACTTCAATCTGCAAATCTAACCGTCCCGATCGGAGCAATGCTGGATCAAGTTCATCTGGGCGATTGGTTGCACCGATTAATAGAACCGTTCCACAGTCTTGTAGTCCATCTAGTTCGGTGAGCAATTGACCTACTACTCGATCGCTCACTCCCGAATCGCCATTGAACTTTCCACGCGCAGGAGCTAAGGTATCAATCTCATCAATGAACACTACACAAGGCGAAGCTTGACGAGCTTTATTAAACAAGTCCCGCACTTCTTGTTCTGCGGCTCCGACCCAGCGACTCATCAACTCTGCACCATTGATTGCAATAAAGTTTGCTCTAGCTTGAGATGCGACCGCTTTTGCTAACAATGTTTTCCCAGTTCCAGGCAATCCCCAAAGTAGAATTCCGCGAGGTGCTTTCGCTCCGGTTTGCTGGAACAATTCAGGATAAAGCATTGCACCTTCGACTGCTTCTCGTAAGGTTCGTTTGATGTCTTCTAAACCTCCAATCTGTTCCCAAGCAATGTTCGGAGATTCGACTTCGACCGATCGTAGAACTGAAGGTTTGATTTCTTTCAAAGCTTGAAGAAAATCGGATTGTTCGATCGACAATTGATCCGGCACTGCTTCCAATGAAGGAACCTGCCGCCTGAGTGCAATGTAAGCCGCTTTTTGGCAAACTGCTTTAAGATCGGCTCCTACCATTCCAACGGTTTGATCAGCAACGAATTCGAGATCAACTGAACTCAGAGGCATCGATCTTGTCAGAATTTCAAGAATCTCTAAGCGTCCATTGCGATCGGGAACGCGGAACTGAATTTCTCGATCGAATCTTCCGGGTCGCCGTAAAGCTGGATCGAGATGATCAGGGCGATTCGTTGCTGCTAGAACAATCACACCTTTGGTTTGAGCAAATCCATCCATCAGCGTGAGCAACTGAGCGACAACGCGCTTTTCGACTTCGCCTTCGACTTTGGCACGATCAGGTGCGAGACTATCAATTTCGTCGATAAAAATAATGCAAGGAGTAGAAGCTGCCGCTTTCTCGAAAATGCTCCGCAACCGACCCTCAGCTTCTCCGTAATACTTACCCATCACTTCAGGAGCGGCGATCGCAATGTAGTTCACGCCCAATTCTTCAGAGAGCGATCGAGCCGTCAAGGTTTTCCCCGTTCCCGGTGAACCTGCTAACAAAACCCCTCGAATCGGCTCCAATCCTAATCTTGCTAACACTTCTGGGCGTTTGAGCGGCAGTTCAACTAATTCGCGCAATTCTTGTAAAACTTCCCGCAACCCGCCAACATTTTGCAGCGAAACTGAATTTGCAGGTGGCGGAGTGACGACCACTTCTGGCGCAGGTGACGGAGCAGGACGATTCACGCCTGTATTGCGTGGAATGCTGCTAAAAGCTGCACCTCGATTGATCTGCACGTTCGCTTTTAGTTCGCCTTTTTCTGCTTTTTCCTCCAGCAGCTTTGCCAGTTCTAGCAGTTGTTCAAATCCTTTAAATAGCTCACTCATGATGTTACCGAGTTTCGGGGAAGACTATTAGGGATTGTGCCCATCTCGCTCTGTTGAATTATGAAGACTCTGAATTCGTTTGATTTTCTGCGTTTGGCAATGTTTAGCGGTAAAGGTGGCGTGGGTAAATCTACGTTGTCGAGTGGCTTTGCTCGCAGATGGGCAAAACAGTTTCCGAATGAGCGAATTTTGCTGCTCTCGACTGATCCAGCCCATTCGCTCGGTGATGTGCTGCAAATGGATGTAGACAACACAGCGAGATCTGTTAATGATTTGCCGAATTTGAGTGTTAGAGCGTTAGATGCTCAATTGTTGCTCAAAGACTTCAAATCGAACTATGGCGAGATTTTAGAACGATTAGTCGAGCGAGGAAGCTTTGTTGAAAAAGGGGATTTATCTTCGGTTTGGGATTTGGGCTGGTCGGGACTTGATGAACTGATGGGAATTCTCGAAATTCATCGATTGTTGAAAGAGCAAATTGTCGATCGCATTGTGGTCGATATGGCTCCGAGCGGTCACACCTTAGCATTGTTCAACATGATGGACTTTCTGCAAGAGTTCCTCTCTGCACTAGAGCTATTTCAGCAAAAACATCGCACCATGAGCGAGACATTTACGGGACGCTACACACCCGATGAAGTCGATCGCTTTCTTGAAACAATGCAGCAAGATTTGATTGATGGTCGATCGCTATTACAAGATCGATCGCGCTCTGCTTGTTTTATTGTTGCGATCGCAGAATGGTTAAGTCTACGCGAATCCCAACGCTTTCTCAAATCTCTGGAAACATTAGAGATTCCGTTTGGAGGATTATTTCTAAATCAGATTCACACCGAGAGTGAACCATTGATTGAAAAGTTCAAAGATACATTCGAGCCTGGATCACTCATTACAATTCCACAGCAGAACCAAGAACCGCTTGGAGGAAGCGCGATCGATCATCTCATTTCACAAATTGGTGCTTCAAGTTCTATCTCAATTTCGCTCTCTGTCCAGTCTTCGATCAAGCTCCCAGATTTCATTTTAGAAGGTCGCAAACTGTTGTTAATTGGTGGAAAAGGTGGAGTTGGAAAAACAACGGTTGCAGCCGCGATCGCGCTCAATCTCTCACAACTTCATCCCGATAAAAAAATTCGTGTCATCTCGATCGATCCGGCTCATTCTCTTGGTGATGCGTTCGGAACTGAACTTCGACATGAACCGACTAATCTTTCTCCAAACTTAAGCGCTCAAGAAATTGATGCTCGATCGATGCTTGATGATTTTCGTGAAGCTTACCTTTGGGAATTAGCAGACATGATGAGCGGTGAAACTGGAGATGATTCGCTGCAAATTGCTTACACTCCCGAAGCATGGCGAAAAATCATGTCTCAAGCACTTCCCGGCATCGAGGAAATGCTTGCACTGATTGAAGTTATGGAACTGCTCGACTCACAAGCACAAGATTTGATCATTCTCGATACGGCTCCGACTGGACATCTCTTAAGATTTCTAGAAATGCCTTCGGTGCTTTCAGACTGGCTCGCTTGGATTTTCAAACTCTGGCTCAAATATCAAAACGTGATTGGTCACACTGAGTTCATGAGCCGATTAAGAACATTGCGCCAACGAATTGTTCAAACTCATAAAAAACTTCAAAATCCTGAACACACAGAGTTTATTGGTGTAGTGCAGAATCGATCGACAATTCTCGCTGAAACCGAACGCCTGATTCAATCTCTGGAACAATTGAAAGTTCATCAGCGTTACATCGTTCACAATCGCGCCGAGCACTCGATCGAGCAATTTGCTGGAAAAGCGATCGTCACTCTACCGAACGTTCCCGCCGATCTTCCGCCCTTCGCCCAACTTGAAAAAGTCGCAGAACTCCTACGATAGAATAAGGTCACTCCGATCGACGTGCGGAAATCTCTTGACATCCTCACCGGGCTGAAGCCACGGTGATTCCTAAGACTCACGGCTTAGGTTTCTGCTTCTTTCCGTTACCGGACTTTTGCAACTGCCCTTTCAACTCATGCTGATCAGGTCTTACGTTCGCTCCACAGACTGCAACGGTGTGTCCCACCGCCAAAATGTTTCGTGCTGCATTGATGTCCCGGTCATGGTGCGCCCCGCAGTTGGGGCAATCCCATGCACGGATGTTCAACGACAACGATTCAACAACGTGACCGCAGTTTCCACAACGTTTAGAGCTTGGAAACCATCGGTCAATTTTCACCAAGTTTCGACCATACCACTTGGCTTTGTATTCGAGTTGTCGCACCAACTCACCCCAAGCAGCATCAGCAATCTGACGTGCCAGCTTAGGGTTTTTCACCATGTTTTTCACTGCCAGATCCTCAACTGCAATCGTTTGATTTTCACGAATCAGTTGAGTGGTCAGCTTATGGAGAAAATCTTTACGAGAATCCGCGATTCGGGCTTGAATTCGAGCAACTTGCACTCTTGCTTTATCGCGATTCCGAGAGCCTTTCTGCTTGCGACTCAGTGCCTTCTGGACTCGTTTGAGTTTCTTTCTCAGTCGCTCAAACGGCTTGGGGTTGGCAACCTTATCGCCGTCACTGGTCGCAATCAGGCTGGTGATTCCGAGATCCAACCCGACCGATTTTTGAGCGGGTGGAAGTGGCTTGATGTTGAGATTATCCACCAACAACGAAACGTGCCAGCGCCCACTCGGACTCAAGCGAACGGTAATCGTCGAGGGTTCGCAACCTTGAGGAAGTTGACGGCTCCAGCGAACCCTCAAGGCATCTTTGCACTTTGCCAAAAACACTTGCCCGTCTTTCCATTTGAATGCAGATTTGGTGAACTCGGCAGCACCACCATTCCGCTTCTTCTTAAAATTCGGGTACTTTGCTCGACCTGTAAAAAAGTTGCGAAAAGCGGTTTGCAGATGTCTCAATCCTTGCTGCAAGGGTACACAACTCACTTCATTCAAAAACTGGAGGTCATCTTGCTTTTTCCACCCAGTCAACAAAGCACTGGTTTGAACATAATCAATGCTTTCTTGTCGCTCATACCAAGCTTCGGTTCGTGCAGCCAAAGCACGGTTATACACAAGCCTCACACAGCCCAAGGTGCGACGCAGGAGCGCTTCCTGTTCGGCGGTGGGATAGAAGCGGTATTTGAAGGCTTGTTCCATGCCTCACATTCTCGCTTCGTTTGTGTGAGACTGTCAACCAGCGCGGCATGGG
This sequence comes from Leptolyngbya sp. AN10, assembly GCF_050565645.1. NCBI lineage: Bacteria > Bacillati > Cyanobacteriota > Cyanophyceae > Leptolyngbyales > Leptolyngbyaceae > Leptolyngbya > Leptolyngbya sp. AN10. The sequence goes on along the minus strand of NZ_JBNXVP010000050.1, from coordinate 16,288 downwards.
TCCGCTTGATTGACGCTCCTATCCCTCCCTGCGCTGAAGCGTCAGGGTTTCTCGGAGGTTTCCGATGACTCAAACTCGATCTCAAACAAAACCGATGACTTTTGCAGAGTATCTGGCTTACGACGATGGCACAGATACTCGATACGAACTTGTGGATGGAGAACTAGTCGAGATGCCGCCAGAGAGTGATTCAAATAATGATGTTGCAAAGCGAATTTTGTTTGAACTTCTCAAGCATTTTCCGATTAATCTCATTGCCTACAAAGATACTGAAATTGAAGTATCTGGAAGACTCGCAAGATGCCGACTTCCTGATTTAATGATTCATACTGAGGAATCTAAAGCGGCACTGGAAAGAACCAGACGCGCTACTATCACTCACGAAATGCCCTCTCCCGCGATCGTTATTGAAGTCGTTTCTCCTGGAACGACGAACCGCGATCGCGATTACCGCCACAAGCGCACCGAATACGCCGCACGTTGCATTCCCGAATATTGGATTATCGATCCAGAGATGCAGCAAATTACAATCTGTACTTGGGACAATGGACAGTACGAAGATCAAATTCGTCGCGATGATGAATTATTGCAATCCAAAATTGCCCCTGATTTCGCACTCACGGTCAATCAAATCTTCAATCCAGCCCAAATTTAAACCCCAATCCATACCGTAAGCGCGTATCCTAAAGAAAGTGTGAAGTTTTCTAAACTCCTAACCTAATCTATGAAATGTATCATTGATCGCCGCGCTCAGTTTTCGGCAAGTCATCGGTACTACTTGCCTGAATTGAGCGAAGCGGAGAACGTCGAGCGATTTGGAGCCTGTACTCGATCGCCCGGTCATGGACATAATTACGTGCTGTATGTCTCAATGCTGGGCGATTTGGACGAGTACGGCATGGTGCTGAATCTATCCGATGTAAAGCATGTGATCAAGCGCGAAGTCACCAGCCAGCTTGATTTCTCCTTTCTGAATGATGCCTGGGCAGAATTCCAGCAAACCCTTCCCACCACCGAACACATTGCTCGATCGATTTGGAATCGACTGGCATCGCATTTACCGATCGTCAAAATTCGACTGTACGAACATCCTGAACTCTGGGCAGATTATCTAGGAAACAATATGGAAGCCTACCTCACCATCAGTACTCACTTCAGTGCCGCTCATCGTCTCGCTCGTCCGGATTTGAGCTTTGAGAAGAATTGCGAAATTTACGGCAAATGCGCTCGTCCGAATGGTCACGGTCATAACTATCACCTCGAAGTGACAATCAAGGGTGAAATCGATCCGAGAACGGGAATGATTGCAGATTTAGTTGCGTTCCAGAAAGCAGTCGATGATTATGTTGTGGAACCGTTTGATCATACGTTCTTGAATAAAGATATTCCTTATTTTGAGAAGGTTGTGCCCACAGCGGAGAATATTGCTGTTCACATTCGCGATTTGCTGGAAGATCCGATTCAGCAAATTGGGGCACAGTTGTATAAGGTGAAGTTGATTGAGAGTCCGAATAATTCTTGTGAGGTGTATGGAGCGGCGGCGACGGATGCGATTCCGTTGTTGATGCGTGAACCTGCATTTGCACAGGTTTGATCGTTTAAAAAACTGAAGAGACGCGAACATGAGGTAAATCTCCCAATCGCGTCTCTATTTTGTAAAAGACGATCGCACAATACAACGATCGCCTTCTTTACTATTTCGCTGCCGCTTCTCGTGCTGCGGTCGCTTCATCAGGATGAATCCCCAATCGAGTTAAATTCACCCGACCTCGGTTATCGATTTCGCGGACTTTCACGACCACTTCATCGCCAATGGTAACTTCATCCTCGACCTTACCGACTCGATGATCCGCCAACTGCGAAATATGAATCATGCCTTCTTTACCCGGCAAGAATTCCACAAATGCACCGATCGGGATAATTCGCGTCACTTTACCTGCGTAGATATCACCCGCATTCAACTTGCGTGTCATGCCTTGGATGATTGCTTTCGCACGTTTCGCTTTCTCACCTTCGATCGCGGAAATCGTCACGGTTCCATCCTCAGCGATATCGATCTTGGCTCCGGTTTCTTCGGTAATGCCTTTGATCGTCTTACCACCCGGACCGATGATCATACCGATCTGATCTTGATCAATCTTGATCGTCAGCAAGCGAGGAGCAAACGGAGACAACTCTGGGCGCGGTTGGTCGATCGCTTCGAGCATCTTGCCTAGAATGTGTAATCGAGCAGGTTTCGCCCGGTGAATCGCATCCGCAATCACATTCATCGGCAACCCAGAAATTTTCATATCGAGTTGCAATGCCGTGATCCCGGTGTCGGTTCCTGCGACTTTGAAATCCATGTCGCCCAAGAAATCTTCGATCCCTTGAATGTCGGTAAGGATACGAATTTCTTCGCCTTCTTTGATCAAGCCCATCGCCGCACCGCTCACAGGTTTGATAATTGGAACCCCTGCGTGCATCAATGCCAGCGTCGAACCCGAAACCGAACCCATTGAGGTCGAACCGTTAGAAGAGAGAACTTCCGAAACGACGCGAATCACGTAGGGAAATTGCTCTTTCGGCGGTAAAACCGGAACCAGAGCGCGTTCTGCTAATGCACCGTGACCCACTTCTCGACGACCGGGCGATCGCATCGGACGAGTTTCACCGACCGAGAACGGCGGGAAATTGTAGTGGTGCAAGTAGCGTTTTTCGGTGTCGGGATGTAGATCATCCATTTCTTGCTCGTCACCCGGACTGCCAAGCGTTGCGATCGACAAGACTTGAGTGAGTCCCCGATTAAAGACTCCACTTCCGTGAACTCGCTGCGGTAGAACACCGACTCGACACGAAATCGGACGAATTTCATCGAGTTGACGACCATCAATGCGGACATTATCTTCCACAACTTGACGACGCATCAGCGTTTTGGTCACGTCTTTGAAAGTGTTGCTGAGTGCTTTTCCATCGGCAGCAGCAGCGACTTTTACCGGATTTTCTTCGGGTAATTCTGCGATCGCTTCGACTAATGAAGCTTTGACTTCATCGAGTGCCGCATCGCGAACAGTTCTATCTTTTTCCAATCGCGCCAGAATCTCTTTCACTGGAGATGTCACGCGATCGCGGATAAAGTTTTCTAGCGTTTGGTCGATTTCTGGTGCTGCTTCTTGAACCAGTTCAATTCCAAGCGCTTCGATAAATTCGCGCTGAGCTTGAATCAAATCGCGTACTGCTTCGTAACCGAAATCGATCGCTTCAATCATGTCGGCTTCGGGAAGCTGATTTGCGCCCGCTTCAACCATGATCACGCCATTCGGAGAACCCGCAACCACGAGATCCAAATCACCGGATTCGATCTCTTTATAAGTAGGGTTGATGACAAAATCGTCACCGACTAAGCCCACTCGAACGGCTGCCATCGGACCATTAAATGGAATCTTTGCTAGAAGAACTGCGATCGAAGCTCCAGTCACCGCCAACACATCCGGCGGCACTTTTTCATCCATTGACATAGTGGTTGCAACGACTTGGATATCGTCACGCAACCAGGAAGGGAACAACGGACGCAAAGGACGGTCAATCAAACGGCTGGTGAGGATTGCTTTTTCGGGGGGACGACCTTCGCGTTTGAGGAATCCGCCTGGGATGCGTCCGGCTGCGTATAAGCGCTCTTCATAATCGACCAGTAAGGGGAGAAAATCGATCCCTTCTCTCGCTTTCGCACGAGTCGCAGTCACTAAAACTGCCGTATCTCCTGACTCGATTAAAACTGAACCTCCAGCTTGGGGTGCCAACAAGCCTACTTTGAGTCGAATATCCCTACCATCAAAGGATATTGACTTCTCGAACTCTTGCATGAAGTATATTTTCCTTTCTTCTTTTTGTTTCGTCTTCTTGCAATCGTAGCACTGATATACTTTTTGCTGCCTTTTTATTTACGAATGCAGTATGAATTTAACTTGTGAAATCGGAACCGCTTAGAAAAATCATCCTTTGAGCGATCGCGATACAATGAAACGGGTTGAGCGGATCTGTACGAGTTGTCAAATTGCTTAAGAAATAAGAAAGATTCTTCAATTTGCGTCATTAGAAAATGCGATCGATGAGATTAAGTTTTACAGAGAGTTTCGCGGCAGCAATGTGATTTCTCGGAAGATCAAAAAAGGTTTTGCCCAACGGTAGATAGATTCGCTTTTATTCGAGTAGATTGGCATGGCAGTTTTACATGGTGGGTGGTTTGCTCAAACGTCTGAGTCGCAGCCAAGCGGCTTGTTTTTGTGGGGTGAAGTGTGGCGGAGATTGGAAGCGATGCCAGTTACTCCAGGCGTTCCCGCTCATCCGTATGCAATGTCTCAATCGGAACTCTTGGCGTTTTTAGAACCGTTGGGTTTGAAGTTGCCAGCACTGGAAGCGCCGAAACGGGGACGGAAGACTGCTTTAGAGAACTGGACGGCGCGAGTTTTAGCGTTACCGATCGACGGAGAAGCCCCACAACTTTCTGCCGCTCCAATTTCTGAATGGGTTTTGCATCCGTGGAAAGTCGAAGGGCTTTGGCTGAATCCGTCTCAGGCGTTTGAATTTCTCAACTCCTTGCCGCTCGGTGCTTTGGGCGATGATTCGTTTATGGGCGGCGATTTGCGATTTTGGTCGCATGGAGCGCGGTGGGCGTTGGATTTGTTAGCTCGATCGAAGTTTCTCCCAAACTTAAACAATTGGGAAGCTTTACTAGATAGTTCAACCGATCAAACAAGATTGCGTCATTTCGTGCGTCAAATGCCTTCGGTTTGTCGGTTGTATCAGAATGGGGAAGATTTAGCGATCGATCTTCCAATTGAACCTCAAGATCTACTCCGTGATTTTCTCAATCAATTAATCGATTCTCAAGCTCGCAAATCAGTCACAATCCAAAGAGCAACATCACTCTTACAAACTTGGATACAAGGACTCGGTACAAAAGCGACAACGCTAAATGAAACCGAATCGAAAACGCTATCAATGGCGTTAACGAATTGGAAAGCACCCTTACAAAAAAGTCAGGCGCAGTTCCGAGCTTCTCTGAAACTCATTCCACCTGCTGAGAGCTATCAGAGTTGGAAGATTGAATATTTGCTGCAAGCGATCGACGATTCTGATTTCACGGTAGATGCTCCAACTATTTGGCGAAATCCAGTCGAGCAACTGAACCATGAAGGACGAATTATCGATCGACCTCAAGAAACATTATTAATGGGTTTAGGACTTGCTTCTCGCTTGTATCCACTCATTGAACCCAGTTTGCAAGAAGCCCGCCCACAAGCTTGTTTACTTGATCCTTCTCAAGCTTATGACTTTCTAATGAATGTCGTTTGGCGATTGCAAGATAGTGGAATTGGTGTCGTTCTGCCACCAAGTTTGGCGAATCGAGGTGGATTGGCGAATCGATTGGGACTGCGAATCAAAGCATCAACGCCAACGAAACAGAAGAAAGGCAAGCTTGGATTACAGAGCTTATTGAACTTTGAATGGGAATTGTCGATCGGTGGTCAGAGCTTGAGTAAAAAAGAATTCGATCGCTTAGTGGCGAAGAATTCACCTTTGGTTGAAATTAACGGCGAGTGGGTCGAATTGCGGCAATCGGATATTCGATCGGCTCAATCGTTTTTTGCTGCGAGAAAAGACCAGACGACGTTATCGCTCGAAGATGCGTTGCGGATTAGTACGGGAGACACACAAACGATCGAGAAACTTCCGGTCGTCACTTTTGAAGCATCGGGCGCATTGCAAGAGTTAGTTACTACGCTGACGGGAACGGGAACACCAGAAGAAATCAAAACACCAAAAGCATTTCAAGGCGAGCTTAGACCCTATCAATCACGCGGCGTTTCATGGTTAGCATTCTTGGAAAAATGGGGACTAGGAGCTTGTTTGGCGGACGATATGGGACTCGGTAAAAGCCCGCAGTTTTTAGCATTTTTGATGTATCTAAAAGAACAAAAGATTTTAGAGAAAGCCGCACTTCTTATTTGCCCAACCTCGGTCTTAGGCAATTGGGAGCGGGAAATCAAGAAGTTTACGCCAACGCTGAAAACACTGGTACATCATGGTGATAAACGATTGCAAGGAAAAGCTTTTCAAACTGCGATCGCAAATTGTGATTTAGTTCTTACAAGCTATCCCCTGGTTCAGCGTGATGTTAAAACGCTGACATCTGTGAGTTGGCAGGGAGTTGCATTAGACGAAGCACAAAATATCAAAAATGCAGACTCCAAACAGTCTCAAGCTGTTCGAGAATTAGAAGCAGAATTCAAAGTTGCATTGACTGGAACACCTGTCGAAAATCGCTTAACTGAACTTTGGTCGATTCTCGATTTTCTCAATCCTGGTTACTTAGGACAGAAGAATTTCTTCCAACGTCGATTTGCAATTCCGATCGAGCGTTACGGCGATACTACTTCTCTGCAAACATTACGATCGCTAACTCAACCATTCATTCTGCGTCGTCTAAAAACCGATCGATCTATCATCCAAGACCTTCCCGAAAAACAAGAAATGCCCGTTTACTGTGGACTTTCCGCAGAGCAGGCAGCATTGTATCAAGCAACTGTTGATCAATCACTAGCTGAAATCGAGGCAGCAGACGGAATCCAGCGTAAAGGAATCATTCTGGCATTGCTAACCAAACTGAAGCAGATTTGCAATCATCCTGCATTGTTTAACAAAGAGGAAAGCCTTGCATCCCCTCGATCGGTAAAACTGCAACGGCTTGAAGAAATGCTAGAAGAAGCCGTTTCAGAAGGCGATCGAGCTTTGATTTTCACGCAGTTTGCAGAATGGGGTAAATTGCTCAAACCTCATCTAGAACAGCAATTGGGACGTGAAACGCTTTTCCTTTATGGCAGTACTCCGAAGAAACAGCGCGAAGAAATGATCGATCGATTCCAAAACGATCCGCAAGCTCCAAGAATCTTTATTTTGTCGCTCAAAGCAGGTGGAGTTGGACTAAACCTGACTCGCGCAAATCATGTGTTTCACTACGATCGCTGGTGGAATCCAGCCGTCGAAAATCAAGCTACCGATCGTGTATTCCGAATTGGTCAGCAGCGCAATGTTCAGGTGCATAAATTTGTGTGTACCGGAACATTGGAAGAACGGATTCACGACATGATCGAGAGTAAGAAAGCTTTAGCAGAACAAGTTGTGGGTACAGGTGAGAACTGGCTCACAGAATTGAATACCGATCAATTAAGAGATTTACTCTTGCTCGATCGTAGTGCCGTAATCGAGGATTAACCCAATGAGTGATTCATATTCTCAACCCAATCGTGAATGGTGGGTGCAACAGTGGATTGATTTGCTTGAAAGAATCGGATTCACACAGCGGTTAGCACGAGCGAGAAACTATGCACGTCAGGGAAATGTACTGAGTCTGGATTTTGAGGGTGCGAAAGTACTAGCAAAAGTGCAAGGGACTGCACCTGAACCGTATGAAGTCACATTTTCGCTCGATCGATTCACCGACGAAGAATGGGGTTACGTGATTGAAACGATGGCAGAACGCGCCATTTTTTCTGCCAAACTCCTATCAGGCGAAATGCCGCAGAACATTCAAGAAGTCTTTATCGCGAATGGACTCTCTTTGTTTCCTTATGATAAGTCTGCGATTCATAGTCGCTGCTCTTGTCCCGATCCAGCGAATCCTTGTAAGCACATTGGCGCGGTTTACTATCTATTAGGCGATCGATTCGGAGAAGACCCGTTTGTGCTCTTTCAATTGCGTGGACGCACGAAAGACGAAATCATCAACGCGCTAAGGCAGATTCGGAGTTCGGGAGAAGAATCGGTTGGTGCAGATTTAGCGATCGCTCGTCCCGTCACACCGCTGAATCCAGATCAGTTCTGGAACTATACCGATCAACTCGAATCTTCGCTGATCGTCATCACGCCGCCACCCAGCAGTGAAACCGTTCTTGATGTATTAGGAACGATTCCGATCAAAGTAGAACCCCCTGCGAATCAAGCTGCAATAGAAACACTGAAGTTGATTTATCAAACTGTGAGCATGGAAGCAGTCAAAATGGCAATGGCGATCGGTGGATAAGCAATTTTTATAATGTTAAAAACGCTGTTCCTTTAACATTTTATGAAGCTGTAATCCGTTCACTTTGTGAAAATTCCAAGAAGTAGGAATAAGTAGAAATCTATTGCTTCTTTGATGTCTTGTTCTTATTTTGACTTGACAGAATTAAGGATAGATGAATTTTATACTTGTGCGATCGCAGTAAAGGCTCTATTTGCTTGAAATACCGCGCTCTCAAGTACAGATAACGCGCTACTGCCGCATTAAACTCCGGAATTTCTTCAGGTGCATGAAGTATGTATGAAGTGCTACACGTATCCGCATGAATTGTTTGAAAATTCAACGTGGACATTACGGAATGCGGTAGAGAAAAATCATTAACGATGGTAATTAGATAGGGTACGAAATTTTTTGCTCTGGACAAATCATGGTACAAGATCGGATCTTAACTGAATCTTTTAGAAATGCAGAAGTCGAACAATTCAATTGGATTTTTGGCACTAGCCGAACGGCTGCACTTCCTCCCATTTTGACCGCTCGTAGTTCGAGTTCTGCTTCTTTCGGTGGACTGCCCGGAGGCGGTTCGGATACTCCTGGAAACGGTGCGCTTCGTCTCACCAATAACACCCAAAGTCAAGGCTCCTTCGTCATCTATGACAAACCGCTGAACTCTTCATCGGGGCTTTCTGTTCAGTTTGACCTCTATGCCTACGGCGGCAAGGTCGTTGATTCAGAGGGAAAAGTCGTGACTCCGGGTGCAGACGGAATCAGCTTCTTCCTGATTGACGGCAGCGCTAATCCGACTCGTGCTGGCGGCGTGGGAGGGAGCTTAGGATATTCTTCAAATGCCACTTCTGGAGAAGAAGGACCAGGAATCGTCGGCGGTTATCTGGGAATTGGATTCGATGAATTCGGGAACTTTGCGGTGAATCGCTACGGGTCAGGTGGAATCGCCCCGACTGCTCGTGCTGAGCAATCAATCACCGTTCGCGGTCGGGCAGGTCGGACTGGAGAAACAATCAATTACCCATTGATTACCACGACTGGAACTTTGACAGGTGGCACGATCGACTCAGCCAGTACCACTCGTGAGGGAGCGCGGCGACGGGTTGGTATTGATCTGTCGAATGCAGGCTTGCTCTCAGTGTCCTTCGACCTCGACGGTGATGGAACGCTGACGGCAAATGAGCGCGTAATTTCAGATGTCAATGTCACCACCATCAACGGAGCTTTACCAAGTACATTCAAGTTCGGGTTCGCAGCATCGACTGGCGGATTAACTAACTTCCATGAGGTGAACAATCTGCAAATCAATACCTTCGATGGAGCGTACAAACCGCTGGTTGAATTCCCGTCAACCTCACGAGTGATCAAGCCGAATGGTAGCTTTACCGTAACTGCCAACCTCGATGTTGCCACGACTCAAGAAGTGAGAATTCCGCTGACCTTTGGTGGAACGGCGGCACGAGGCACGGACTATACCATTCCAGACTTCATCACGATCGCACCTGGACAAACCACAGGCAGCGTGACGCTGACCGGACTCAATAACTCACCAACCGTAGGCGATAGAACGATCGAGATTAGCGTCGGAACTCCCACGAATGCCGATCGCAGTCCTCAAGATTCTACAAAAACAGTCTTGCTGACTCGAATGAGCGATAACGATTGTTTCACGCCTGACTTCAATGGCGATCGACGAGTTGATATTCCCTGGCGCAATGTGAACTCGACGGAAACCGCGATCTGGTTAGTCAATGGCACGAGTGTTGTCGATGGTGGTGCTCCAGGAGCGACTGGACCGAACTGGGAAATCGTTTCGACTCGCGACTTTAACGCGGATGGCAAAACCGATCTGCTCTGGCGCAATTCCGTTACTGGAGATAACTCGCTCTGGCTAATGGATGGCAAAAACGTGTTAAATGCTCAGACGATCGCAGGTGTTGCAGATACGAACTGGCAAGTCATTGGATCACGTGACTTTAACAATGACGGAACTGCCGATATCTTCTGGCGCAATCGTTTATCTGGGGATAACGTCGTTTGGTTGATGGACAGTTTCAACGTGATCGATGGTCGATCGCTGGGTGTGGTACCAACCGATTGGCAAGTGTCTGATTTTGCCGATTTTAATAATGACGGTAAAGCAGATGTGGCTTGGCGTAATTCTAATTCTGGTGGTTCAGTGGTTTGGTTGATGAACGGATCAGCGGTGAGTGAAGGACGGGCACTCGCTCCGATTTCAGATCCGAATTGGGAATTTATCGCCGCACGGGATACCAGCGGAGACGGTAGAGCCGACATCATTTGGCGACACCGCACTTCTGGGCAGAACGTCGTCTGGCTGATGAATGGTGCGACGGTTGCTGGCGGCGGATTGCTCTCGTCCTCACCGGATTCAAATTGGCAGATTGCGGATGTCTGCGATTTTAATGCGGATGGCAAGGCGGATCTCGTCTGGCGGCATCGGATCTCTGGTGAGAATGCAATCTGGTTGCTAGATGGAGCGACGATCGCAGCAGGAGCATTAATTCCCACGGTTGCAGATGTTAACTGGCAAATTGTTGCTGCACGAGACACGAACTTTGATGACAAAGCCGATTTGATTTGGCGCAATCAGGTGACAGGTGGAGATGCGATCTGGTTAGTGGATGGAACTGAGGTTACGACAGGCGCAGCGACTCCAACCGTAGATTCGGGTTGGCAAATTCGGATTCGTCCGCGAGCGTTGGCGCTTTAGTGGTTCGTTAAATTGAGAATGAGGATTAGAAAAGTGGGGAGTGGGGAGTGGGGAGGCGAGTTGCTGTTTTTCTGACTCCCTACCCCCTACTCCCTACCCCTCATTCTTGCTCTGATCACTAGGGCATGGGGTGTGAGGTGAAATTGCCCCGCACCTTGTACTAAAACCGCGAAACTGTCCCCCCGAAGCCGTAGACTGGAGAGTGCAATTTATCCGTTTGAAGCGACCGTGCGAAAAATTATCATTGCTGGCAATTGGAAAATGTTTAAAACTCAGTCAGAAACCTTGGAGTTTTTGCAGGGATTTAAGCCTTTGTTAGAGGACACACCAGACGATCGAGAAGTTCTTTTGTGTGTGCCGTTTACTGATTTAGCAGTGTTGTCGAAGAATTTGCACGGGAGCCGGATTCAGGTCGGGGCGCAGAATGTTCATTGGGCAGAGTCAGGAGCATTTACGGGCGAAATTTCTGCACCGATGCTGACGGAGTTGAGTGTGCGCTATGTGGTGATCGGTCATAGTGAACGCCGACAGTTTTTTGGTGAGACGAATGAAACGGTGAATTTACGATTGAAAGCGTCTCAGAAAGCGGGATTAAAGCCGATTCTCTGTGTGGGTGAAAGCAAGCAGCAGCGGGATGCTGGAGAAACGGAAGCCGTTATTTTTGAACAATTAGAGAAAGGGTTAGCAGGCATTGACCAAGATAATTTGGTGATTGCTTATGAGCCAATTTGGGCGATCGGGACGGGGGATACCTGTGAATCGATCGAGGCAAATCGCGTGATTGGTTTGATTCGCAGCAAGTTAACCAATCCGAGTGTGACGATTCAGTATGGTGGTTCGGTGAAGCCTGAGAATGTCGATGAAATCATGGCGCAACCGGAGATTGATGGCGCGTTGGTGGGTGGTGCGAGTCTTGATCCGAAAGGGTTTGCGCGGATTGTGAATTATCAGTAGTTCAGAATCTGTAACGTTTCTATAACCGATCGCCATGTTTCTCAAACTCGAATGAGACACTGAAATCTGAGCAATTGTAAGCGTTTCAGTTGTTAGGAGCGAGTTGGATGACCCCGCGATCGATTGAGTTTTCCAAGAAAAAATTGTGGTACGCCGCAATTAAGCCCCCCATGTATAGCGTGGCGATCATGCCGATCTGGGTTGGGTCTGCGGTGGCATTTTTTGAAACTCGATCGCTGAATCCAGTAGTTTTTTTCACGTTCCTGGTGTCTGCGATCTTGATTCTGGCTTGGGAAAATCTGAGCAATGATGTGTTCGACTCGGAAACTGGGGTCGATGTGAATAAGGCGAATTCGGTGGTGAATATTACCGGAAACAAATCGCTGGTGTTTTGGATTGCCAATTTCTTTTTGCTGTCTGGATTGGCGGGAATTTTGTCGATCGCGCTTTGGCAAAAAGATCTCACTGTGATCGGATTGATTCTGGCATGTTGTGCGATCGGCTATGTTTATCAAGGTCCGCCGTTCCGTTTGAGCTACAAAGGATTAGGTGAACCGCTCTGTTTCGTAGCGTTTGGACCTTTGGCGTTTGGAGCGGCTTACTACAGTCAGACTCAGGCTTGGTCGAATACGAATTTTCTGGCATCGATCGGGGTTGGAATTGCAACGAGTTTAGTGCTGTTCTGTTCGCACTTTAATCAAGTGAAAGATGATGCAGCGATCGGAAAAAAATCCCCGGTTGTACGACTCGGAGCAAAGCGATCGGCTGAATTGCTTCCTTGGATCTGTGGTAGCTTTTATGCGTTGACGATTCTGTTTGTGATTCTGAAAGTGTTTCCGTTTTGGACACTGTTATCGCTTCTGAGTTTTCCAGTAGCAAAACGGCTGTGTCATACGATTAGATCGCAGTATGATCAACCGCATAAACTTTTACGTTGTCGATTGATTGCGGTGGAATTGCATTTCTGGTACGGTTTGCTGTTTGGATTAGGATTTCTCTTACCGTGACGTTTCGATTTGAGTATCGCACTTATCAGCGGAAATTTCGGCAACCGCTCAAAACGCATCATGGAGTCTGGGCGCTACGGGAAGGGATTCTGATTCGGTTGGAAGATGAAGCGGGGCGAGTTGGATTTGGGGAAATTGCGCCGTTGGAATGGTTTGGATCGGAATCGATTGAAGATGCGATCGCGCTTTGCGAATCTGCTCCGAATACGATCGATCCGGATTGGATTCAGAACGTTTCTTTGCCTGCTTGTCAATTTGGATTTGAGACTGCTTTGGGAAGTCCCCTAAATTCCCTAAACTTTGAAACTCGAAACTTTAGTGCATTGTTGGCGAAAATCGAAGATTGGAAATTACTTTGGAGTCAGGGTTATCGAACCTTTAAACTAAAAATTGCAGTTGCACCAATTGAAATCGAAATTGCAACGCTAAAATCATTGCTGGATGAATTGCCAGAAGAGGCAAGTATAAGACTCGATGCAAATATGGGGTTGAGTGAAGTTGAAACGCATCAATGGTTAGAGTTTTACGAATCTCACAATGTTGAATTTATAGAACAACCAATGGGAATCGATCAGTTTGAGACAATGCTGAAATTAAGTCAGCAGTATCGAACTGCGATCGCATTAGATGAATCGGTTGCAACGCTTGGTCAGCTTCGGGATTGTTACGATCGGGGTTGGCGCGGCATTTTTGTGATTAAACCTGCGATCGCTGGATTTCCCTCGAAATTACGCGAATTCTGCCAGCAGCACTCGATCGATACGGTGTTCTCGACCGTGTTTGAAACTGCGATCGGGCGAAGAATGGGATTGCAACTTGCAGCGGAATTGAGTAATAGAGCCGTTGGATATGGCACATCACATTGGTTTGAAGACTTGAACAGTGAAGACTTTGAGGAACTATGGAACAGCCTCTAAGTCGATTAGCAGAATTCGATTTTGCAGATGTCGAGAAGTTAGTAGAACTAGCTGAACTGCGGTATCGGGAGCTATTAGAGTTTGAAAAGCCGAATGTGATTTTGTGCGATCGCGATCCCGTTCAGTTTTTGGCTGGATTTGTTGCGGCTTGTTCGGTTCCGTGTCATGTCTTTCTGTGTAATCCCGATTGGGGTAAATCCGAGTGGAAACAAGTTGCGGAGTTAGTGCAACCCGATTTAGTTTGGGGGGCATCCGGAGAGTTGTTTGAATCGCCTCGATCGTTGTCCTCACCCGCCCCGAAATGTGAAACATCCGATGAGTTGTTTGGAAGGTCTCGATCGTCGCATTCACCCGCCCCGGAATGGAATTCGGGGCTAACAGAACAAAGTCCACTTCAGTGGACTAAGGACAAGTTAAAGCCATCTCTTCAGTCCGTTTCTAACGGACTTCGCACCGATCGCCCCGAATTCTATTCCGGGGCGATCCCGAAACGAAGCGAACCAACCGTCTCAACGCTCATCATGATTCCAACAGGCGGCACGTCAGGCAAAGTCCGATTCGCGATGCACACTTGGGAAACACTGAGCGCATCGGTGCAAGGATTCCGCCAATATTTTGAAGTAGATCGAATCAATTCCTTCTGCGTTCTCCCGCTTTATCACGTCAGCGGATTGATGCAATTTATGCGATCGTTCCTCACAAACGGCAAATTCATCATCCAATCCTGGAAAACGCTAGATACCCAATTCGATCCCCAAGACTTCTTTATCTCACTCGTTCCAACCCAACTGCAACAACTTATGAATCACGCAGATTGGTTGGCGAAATTCAAGACAATTCTGCTCGGAGGTGCGCCAGCGTGGTCGCATTTGCTTGAAGAAGCTCGATCGAGAAATTTACCGATCGCGCCAACTTACGGCATGACCGAAACTGCCTCTCAGATCTCCACCCTCAAACCTGCGGATTTTCTTGATGGAATTCAAGGCTGTGGGCAAGTTTTACCACACGCGGCGATCAAAATCACTGATCAAAAACTGAGCATTCAAGCCAAATCCCTGATGCTCGGTTACTATCCGAATTTGTTAACTGAACCGAAATTTGATCCTGATGATTTGGGATATTTTGACGATCGACAATTTCTGCATCTAATCGGACGAGACAGCAACAAAATCATCAGCGGCGGCGAAAATATTTTTCCGTCCGAAGTCGAATCCGCTTTGCGATCGACGAATCTCATTCAGGACGTTCATGTTTTAGGAACTCCTGATCCGATTTGGGGGCAAGCAGTGACGGCAATCTTTGTGCCTGATCAGGAAATCACGATCGACGAAATTAAACTCGAACTGCGATCGCGTCTTGCCGCATTCAAACATCCGAAGCACTGGATCAAAGTCGAGCAGATTCCGCGATCGGCTCAAGGAAAGATCAAGCTCGATCGCATCAAAGAAATCATCAAATTATCCGAACATCTGTGACAGTTGACGGGGACACGTACTACACTTGTATTATAAACCTGTCCACTCAATCAAGGAGACCAAATGATGCACACCTTAACTCGCACCAGCACAACGGAAATGGAAGTCACGAGCATCCGTTTAGAACGTGAGTTGAAGGAGCAGCTTAAAGCACTGTCCGGCAACCAAGGCTATCAAGCGCTCATTCGCGATATTTTGTGGAACTATGTACAACAGCGATCGGGCAGTTATGCTCCCGAACTCTCTCCGTCAGATGTTCGAGCCACGATGTCCGCAACTGCCCAAACCGACGATCGCTGTGCCCTTACTGGCAAGCCGATTCACTCCGGAGAACCGATGCTGCTCGGATTTACGATCGAAGGCAATCTCATTCCCCTCAGTCTTGGCAGTTTGCCATAACTCGATTTTGTAGGAGAAAGGACGATTTATTTCTCCTTTCTCCTGTTATGATGAATAACGATGCGCGGATGTGGCGGAATTGGTAGACGCGCCAGATTTAGGTTCTGGTTTCGCAAGAAGTGAAGGTTCAAGTCCTTTCATCCGCATGATGTGAAATATCGATACCTTGGCAGGACTCAAGAGAGATCGAGCAATGCAATCGGGCAAACACAGCATCTAACGCAAAAAATCCGGGTCATTTTCAAAGTCTCAAAAATTCTGAGAGTGAAAACAACCCGGATTTTTCAAACGGAATTTAACGGCTAAAGTGAGCGGCGGCGAGCTAGAACGAAGCGCGAAGATTCTGCGCCGTCCGCTCCACTGTGTTGTGTACGCCCAGCATGGGCGTGATCTGATGGGGTGCAAGTCCCCTGTGGTGGAACCAGCGTCCAAATGAACTCAAAAGTTCCGAGTGACGACAACCACTAGTTTAAGGCTATTGCCCGACAATAGTATTGGCTCAACCGACAATTACGTTGCCCACCCCAAACTTTCCAAATTAGAGATCAGCTTCTCATTTGGAAACCGGATCAGATTGCAGTGTTCGATTCATCGATTCTGATCAAACGAAACCCTCAAAGAAAAGACACTAGTGCAAGAAAGCGGAAATAATTCTTCAGTTCTGGGGGCAGGCTTTAACTTTCCAGTAGCGTGAGAAGGTTAATTCCAATTGATCCTGTCATGCCAACCCCAAAAGCCAGTGTGATTGTACTTAG
>NZ_JBNXVP010000004.1:0-358023 GCF_050565645.1 Leptolyngbya sp. AN10 | reverse complement strand
ATTCCTGCTGTAGCAATCGTGACGTGCGACCCTTGATCCGCCTCACGAGATCACTAATAGATTTTGAGGGTGGATACTCAATGTGCATATGCACATGATCCTTACTCACCACACCCTTGAGGATCTTGACATCTTCAGCATCACAAATCTGGATAATTAGTTCTCGACACCGTTTCTGAATCTCGCCTTTGAGAACTGGATATCGATACTTTGTCACCCAGACCAGATGCACTGTCAATCGGGTTACCGTATGGCTACCTCGGCGTTGGTCACTCATGATAGTTTTTCTCTCAAACCTATCACGTTCGCCTATTTCAGCCATCGGGAGGTGTGTAGCAACTAAAGTCTCCCACTGAAGTGGGTAGTTTCGACTAGCGTGCGGGGACAATGAAACAGCAGCAGGAAAGAGAGTAACATCAATAAGCTACTGCCAAAGTGTTGTGGGTTCGGTGTTTTGGAACTTCGGTCTTTCTCAACAGGTATAAACTACACTCCAGCTTAATGGTGTCTCATTCTTTCTTTCCAACCCACAACCAGACCGATGCTCATCAGAAAAACGCCTGCGATCGCGAACGGTGCGCTTGCCTGCCATGCAAATAGCATTCCCCCTAACATCGGACCTCCCACCTGCCCCAGACTACTTGCCGCGTTCTGAATTCCGAGTACCGCTCCGACGTGCTGACCTCCGCGTTTAGAGATTAAAGCTGAAAGATTCGGAGCAACTAACGCCATGCCCAAGGCTAGTAAACCCACAGCCCCTAGAACGAATGGCAGGATTCGGACGAGCAGCAGTAACACGATGCCTAACCCCATTAAACCAAAGCCTAATGCAAGTTGAGCAATAATGTTGATTCTTCGCGATAAAAGATTAACGGCGATCGCTTGAAATACTGCCATAACTGCCCCACAAACCATAAAAGCGAATCCAGTTTGCGTTGGACCATAGCCTAATTTTTCCTGAGCATAAAGTGCAAAGGTTCCTTCAAATATTGCGAGTCCAAACTGTGAAATTAAGGTTAAAGCAAGTAACAGCTTTAGTTTGCTATCAAGATTTTTCCATTTCATTTCCACATTGCGACTAGAAACGGAGGAGACAGTTGAAGGCAACGATTCCGGCAACCATTTTACGGCGGCAAGCAGCGCAAAGAACATGAAAACTGCGGATAAAAAGAACGGAGGTGCATAGTTTTCGATTTTGATGTCGATGAATCCTAGTGTAAAGTGCAAGTCTTCGCGAGTTGTCAATCCTCCCAAAGCTGGTCCTGTAATAATTCCAAGACTTACTGCACTTCCCAGCCATGCCATGCCTCGGTTGCGATCGCGATCAGTCGTTACGTCAGTGACATAAGCTGTTGCAGCGGGCAATGTTGCTGATGATAAAAGACCTCCAATGGCTCTTACAACGTATAGTGTCCACAACGATGTTGCAAAACCAAATAGAATTTGTGAGATCGCAGACCCTGCAATTCCCAGCAACATCAACGGTCGTCTTCCAATCCGATCCGCTTGCTGCCCCCAAAACGGAGCAAAAATTAACTGCATAAAAGCATAGATACTTGATAGCAGCGTAATGTGAAGCGCCATTGTTTCGCGAGAAACTCCCACTGTTCTGTCTAAATGTCTGGCATAGAAGGGAAGAACTGGCAACGTCACTCCGAAGCCAATCATCACGACAAACAGACAGAACAATAGAACAAATAATCTTCTACTCATTGGGCTTTTAGTTTAACAAGGCTAATCACAAAATGGGAGGCAGCAGCGATCTACTAATTTTGAAAAGGGGATTTCTAAACAGGCTAGTGGCAACCACCACCACGACTGCTCCTATGCCCATGTCCACTGTGATGCCCATTAGAGCCACCGTGGTTGTGTCTGCTGTGTCCTTGTCGCTGAAACCAAACTACAGCAACTACAAGCAGTGCAAGTCCTAAAAGCAATCCAAGCATAATAAAGTTCTCCTCGTCGAATGAATTAATAATTCTGCATCTAGATAGAGTTAGAGCTTAACCAATGAGTTCAGCGACTCGAAAGGCAGATGTAATCGCTCCTTCATGCAAGCCGTCTCCCAGATAGGCTCCTACATGATATGTATGGTTCTCTCCATTAGTAGCGACAACTTCATCTCGGTATCGAAAAGATTCAGTCGTATACAACGGCGTGTGATGTTGCTGAATGTGAATGATGCGATCTTTAGCAATTATCTCCTCCAATTGAAACGATAGGAAATGGTGCTGTGGTGACGACGGGATACCGCAAAGCTGATTTAAGCAACCGTTATAGCCCCAGCGGGTGTCTGTTTGGAAGAAATCAAATTCTGTGGGGTATCGAATCCCCTGTTTGTCATACATGGAAGTATCTGTATGAACGATCGTGGTTGCATAATTCGCTTTCCAAGCTGAGAAGCGCTTAATTTCAGCATCAGTTGGATCAGCTAGAAGAGCTATCACTTGATCAGGCGGTGTGGCAAACACAACTTTATCAAACTCCTGCGTTTCGCCATTCGATCGCTCAATTTTCACACTATCTGAGCTTCTGGAAATATTGGCAATCTCCACGTTCAGCCAAACTTTCCCACGAAAGCGCTCTAGAATTTTTTCAATGTATGAATATACTCCACCTTCGACCCTGAGCCAGTTGACTGCAAGGTAATCGCGTAACATTGGAATTGCCAGTTCTGCTGGAAAATTGTCGATCTGATCGAACGGTGTTGAGTAACTGTACATTGTTAACAACTTAAGCCACAGGCTGCCAGTACTGTCGTTCTTTAGATAACGAGATAGTGGTTGGTCGTAGAAATCTTTCATGTCCGCGAATCGTGTTTTTAGCCATAATCCGGCGGAACGAACATAGATGCTATCGAATCGAAGATACTCGATTAAGCGTTGGATG
Organism: Leptolyngbya sp. AN10; assembly: GCF_050565645.1. Classification (NCBI taxonomy): domain Bacteria; kingdom Bacillati; phylum Cyanobacteriota; class Cyanophyceae; order Leptolyngbyales; family Leptolyngbyaceae; genus Leptolyngbya; species Leptolyngbya sp. AN10. Next base: position 355,134 of record NZ_JBNXVP010000004.1, on the reverse strand, counting down.
CCAGTGAAGTTTTTCTGGATAGCAACTTCAGATAGAAAATGACCTCCATTTTTAGGAAACAATTCTGAACCGATGTCAACGGGTACTAGTTTCACGTCTAGTTCTTGCATCAGAGCAACGAAGTTGTGAAATGCGGTAGGAAATTCGAGTGGACCACTTTCCAAAACTTCATTGCACTCGGATTGGTTTGGCTTCACATTTTTGTTCAGTGTCCGAATATGTCCTCCTAACATAGGTTGCCGCTCAAACACCGTGACATGATACCCTTGTTTATCAAGCAGGTAGGCTGTAGCCATGCCACTAGCGCCGCCTCCAATGACAGCAATTCTCATAATTGACCTCAAATCAAATGGAATAGGTTAAGTGCGATCGCGGGTTTAGTTGTTGCTCAAGATTGCGTCACCGGATAACCGTTGATAGAGTAATGCTCCTGTCCAAACGGTGGGAGCAAAGCCCGGATATCCTGATGACGCATTGCAAAAGTAAAAATGCTTCAATGAGGATTCATGATTTAAGCGCCCTAAACCCATATTGCGTGGGGTTAGACTGGAACCGTAGGAATTTCCATTGGGGCACCAACAAAAGCGTTCATTGGTAGTAGGGCTGCCCGTCACATGAAAAACCATATGCTTCCTAAAATTCGGTACATACTGCTCTTCCACGACATCTAGAATTGAATCCAAAATTTCCTGTTTTTTCCGGTTATAGGCTGTACGATCGCGTTCTCGTAATTGCTTAAAGTAGTCGTAGTTAGCAACGGTCAGGAATTCGACAATTTGACAATCCTCTGGACAATCTCGATGTGCCTCGGTCAGTAAGGTGGGCGTTGTGATCGCAAAACTAGGATTGGAGAAATCATGGCGCTCATACATCTGAGCAAAGGCTTCGTTCAAATCTTGGTGACCTGTATGCGAGAGATTCCACTTACCAAATCCATAGTCTCGAAGATCAAGGTCTTTGACCACGCAGTAAGCCATATAGTTAGATGCAGAATACTCGTAATTAAGTTTGCGACGCACTTTCTTGGAAAACTTCTCCTCACCGATCATTTTGGCGGCTTTTTTGGGGTCCATATTGCAGATCACGATGGCTCCTGTAAATTCACAGGTTTGATGCGTCGTTAAATCGATCGCTTCAACACCTATAACCGTTTGGTCTATGACCTTAAAATTCGTGACCTCATGGTTGAGCAAGACTCGCCCCCCGTGTGATTCAATCACTTGAACTAACGAATTGATGAAGTGTTCAAAATGTTGGGTTGGGTAAAATGCACCTGCTTGATACCCTCTGAACAAAGCAACCCAGGCATAGAATGAGAGTTGATTGGGCGGCAGTAAAAAATCGAGCCATTGCAGTGCTAACAAGGTTTGGGCAGCTTGTGGTAGCTGAAACTTGTCGAATACGTCTTGAAGGGTGCTGTTGACATACTGAATGGCGCAACCGACTTCACTTGAATGTTTAAGCAGTTCAATCGGTCGGAGTGGAGGAGCGAGTTTTTTCAAGCCTGCCCCTGTCTTTTCGACTTCGTTGATAAATTGGCGAATGCGATCGCGATGGGTAGGAAAGAGTGTTGATAATCGCTGGATTAATTCTTCCGGTTCCGAAGGAATGTCCAACGCATACCCCGGCATCCGCATATGGTCAAAACCATCTGGGTCATACCGTTCAAAGGTTACGTCTTGATCTAGACCTAGTTTTTTAAGTACCCGATTTACAGTTTGCCCTTCGCCGCAATCCCAAACATAGTGAAGTTGAGCATTAAACTGATACGTTTTCGCCATTGTAAAGGTGTGCCCAAAGCCCCCTGGATGTTCATGGGCTTCAAGAATTTGCACAATCTTGCCGGAGTTTGCCATCAACGCACCTAAGACTAATGCTGATAAACCACTGCCGACAATGAGGTAATCCGGTCTCATAGCATGATTCCTCAAACAGTAAGCTATCGTTTGAGCATCTTGCCTGTGATAAGCAGGATGCCCAGATAATAGAATTATTCAGTTACTGTCACTTCTAGCGGTTAAGCTGCCTGTGCCATTGCTCGGCAACTTGCGGCACATTGGCGGCAAGCTTCTGCACAGGTTTTACAGTGAACTGCATGATCACTATGTTTTTCACATTCTTGAGCACAGAGTTCACAGGCTTTTGCACAGGCAAGACAAGCTTCCTGATGGACACTAGAGCCGCGCATCATCAGCCGAGCGCAAATGTCGCACAAATCAGCGCAGTCGTGACAGAGGCGAACACACTCTGCCATCATTGCTGACATCTCTCCGGTCAAGCAGGCAGTCGCGCAAACTTCGCATTCTCGTAAACATTCTAGGCAGTCCTGGATGCAATCATTCACAGTTGCAGTTGTCATAAGACACCTCGCTTAATCTATTTTCAGAACTTCTTAATCGCACGGTAGATTGTTTACCGCACATTCATCAATTTGTCAGAAGAATACGAGAAAGTTATAAAGGTCGCGAAGCATAAACTACTGACAGGACAATTTAATCAGTAAAAATAAAAGCGAGGCAAAATACTATGCCTCGCCGAAGATGGTGTAAATACAAAGGTAATCAATCTTTCCCAACGCTCACCCATCGGATAAGTGCCTAGAAAGCCAACTTAAAATCTGAATGTGGTTCGGATGGTGCCCACATAAATGGTGTCATTGCTTGAATTGTGCTCTGGGTTTGTAATCACAATCACGCCAGGAGTGACGGAAATCTTGTCCGTCAGCGCCAGTCGATAGAATGCTTCTAGATGCAATGAGGTATCGGCATCTTCACGAGCAGCAATGTCACTGCGAATGACTTTAGGCTGTTGACCAATCACCAAGCCAGCTAAATTCCCTTTCTTCCCTAAGTCGGGTAACGACAAGGTCGCAGCCCAGTTGAAAATGGTTGCATCACTGCCTCGTGCCACTAGCGCAGAGGAAGATTCGGCGTTTGCAAGAACCCAACCGACTTCACCGCCTAAAATGAATCGAGGACTGAGGCGGAAACTGACTTCTGCCCCGAAAGAATTGGCAGACGCTGCGATCCCACTGCCAAATGGAGAATTCGCAAAGGTGCTTCCGACACCTACATTAAGACGATTGTAGGAGTTGATATAAAGTAGATTGATGCCCAGTGCTTGTGTGGGTCGTAGCGTAAGTTGAGCGATCGCGCCATAGGGACCGCTGAATACTCCACGACCGACACTCGGATCGCTCGCTGTTGCATCACTCGCAAGATACGCCAATGATAATCAGAGTTGCTGAAATTGTAGGTTAAACCTGCACCTGCACCCACTGCTTGCCGATAAATCGGATTAAAGCGTCCAAACCGGGAAATAGCACCTGTCCCAGTACTCTCAAAAGCCCGATTCAAAGGGAAAATCAAATCGACTGCTGATTCAAGCCCAGTTGTTCCCACGTAGGCAGTCAATTTCTCATTTACTGGGAAACGATAGTAAAGTTTATCGATGCCCAGCTGATTATTGACACCGGATTCATAGCTCAATCGGGTCATATTAGTGCCCGTGACACCAGCAAGGTTAGGAATATTTCCTGCATTCAGACGAGTGAACAACAAATCCCGACCATTAAAGCTGGTATTGAGAGAAAGACGAACTCGATTTGCGAGAACCGTATTTGCATTCAAATCGGTACCATTAGCGGCTCTATCTCCAAATGCGTCTGCTAAAGCGAAAATTGCTTCCCCTAATAACTTCGTAGTCGTAGAGAACTGCTGTTTTTCTAAAGTGGTCGCCCGCGCCTCTAGCGCATCGACCCGACCTCGCAGGGTTGCCAGTTCTGCCGCAAATTCTTCTTGCAGCTTTTGCAGGGTTGCCAAATCTTCTTTCTTGACTAAATCAGCCGTAGCCGCAGCAATTAGTTCATTAATACGATCGAGACAAGCATTCAAGCCTGCTGCAAACTCATAGCGTGTTAAAGCACGATTGCCACGATAGGTTCGGTCGGTATACCCTGCGATGCAACCATACCGCTCAACTAGGGATTGCAATGCTTGGAATGCCCAATCGGTTGGACGAACATCAGATAGCTGAGACACCGAAGTAACTTGACTGAGGGAATTGCTAGTCATTCCTTCGGAGTATTGAGAAACAGTTTCGAGTGCGTCAGTAGAGTTTTCTACGATCGCTTCTGGTTCGTTCGGATTTAGTTGAGGCGGAGAAACCTCAGCAGCGAAGCTACTGCTTACCAATGTCAACGTTGCACCAAAAACAATTGATCCAACTCTAGTTAAGTCTATGAAAGTCTTTTGCACCATTCACCCTCACACAAATTAGCAGACGTAATCGTTTTGTCTGGAGGTAGTATCTATTACAACTAGCTCCATACACTAGAGTCTCAGAGACTTATGAAATCAGAATGAAATATGAAATTTGAGTGGTTAATTTTTGGTTAATTTGGATTCAGGCTAGCGATCGCTCTAGGTGGAAGTTGTCCATTACATGAATAGTACGTGCAGCGAAGTTAATCTCCTCGAAACAGCACTATCTTCAGCGTTCTATCTTGGTTGTTAAGAAAGCTGCTTCCGAAATTGTCCAATACTCACTGCTAAGAAAATAGCCGCAAAGAGCATTAATGCCAACACATGAAGCCAAAGCATCTCTAACCCGATTCCTTTGAGTAGAATGCCTCGGAGAATCTGCACGAAGTGCCTGAGAGGATTGAGCCAAGATAGAGCGCGAAAGAAGGGTGGCATACTTTCCACCGGAGCGATCGCGCCCGAAAGTTGAATTAATGGAATATTGATAAAAAATGCCGTCAACACAACTTGCTGCTGATTTCGGGCGATCGTTGCCAGCATAATTCCGATTCCAATTCCGACAAATAAATACAAACCCGAAAGCAGCAAAAGTAAGGGGAAATTGCCTCGCACGGGTAAGCCGAACACTAACCGAGCTATCCCTAATGCCAGCAGCATCGTTCCCATTAGCAACACAAATAGCGGTACAATTTTTGCAACCAAGATCTCCCATATTGCGGCTGGAGTCATGAGCAACTGTTCCAGCGTTCCAGTATCCTTCTCACGGATCACAGTCAGTGCAGAAACTAGGGAACTGACAAGTGTGATTGAGATGCCGATCACACCTGGCACAAAGAACCAACTGCTGATTAAACCAGGATTATATAGAAACGTATGGGCAGGACGTACTAAAGGTGGCGTTGAAGTGGGCAATAGTTGGCGACCATACTGCTGAATGATGCGAAGCATATATCCACTTGCAATGCCAGCCGTGTTTGCATCAACTCCATCTACTAGGAGTTGTAAATCTGCTGATTTATTCTGAGTCAACTGCCGTTTAAACTCTGGTGGAATGACCAACCCAATTGTTACATTCCCCTTTCGTACCTGTTGACCCAGTTCTTCTTGACTCGGTGAGAATTGTTTTGCCACAAACACCTGATTCTCGGTTAACGCGGAAACCAGTTCTCGACTTTCGGGCACATTAGCATAATCGACAATGCCTAAATCGATCTTGTTGATATCGGGATTCAGGGCAAAGCCGTAGAGCATGATTTGCAGAATTGGCGCGATCGTCAACAGGACAACAATCTCCTTATTTTGAAGAATTTGCTGAATTTCCTTGATAGCAAGCGCCAGAAAGGAACTGGAGATGAAGCGACGGAGAACTTTAACTAACATTGGGAAGACGGCTGATAGGATAGAGAAAGGCTTGTTATGTTTGGTCGGGCTTCATAAAGTTCACTGTAAAAGCGAACCAGTTGCCATAATATTGATCGAACTGAAATCCCGCAGCTTCAGCTAAACGGCGTACAGTTCCATAGAATTGATAGTGAGGGTCTGGAATGACCTCTGTTATGGAAAGCAAGCCACCCGGTTTCAGAGCAGCAAATATGTGTTGGAGTGCTGCCTCGCGATCAGGAATTTCACCTAAGACAGTTACTAGCAATGCACGATCGAACGTATTCTGCTCAAGTTCACTCTGATCAATTCGGCTAAAGAACGTCCGAACGTTGGTCAAGTTCTTTACAGCGATCCGTTTTTCCACTTCTTTCAGCATTGCTAGCTGACCATCCAGTGCAACGACTTCACCATTGGGTAAAACTCTCTCAGCCGCAGGAATACTGATACGACCTGGTCCGCATCCCACATCTAGGATTTTTATGCCGGGAGCCAGATTGAGACGGTCTAGAATCAGTGAACTGCCAGCAACAGCATCCATATATGGATTTTCTAAAAAACTACTTAGCCAGGGCGGGCAAGGTAAAAAGCGCAAGCGCACGGCTCCCCGCCACCAAAGACCAATTACCAGTAATAGCGTGATTAGAACTGTCGTATTTAACAAAATCGCTTTCATCTTTCTCTATACCTTTAAGTTTTTGAATTTAGTTACTATACGTAGGGTGAGTAGGCAAAGCTGAAACTTCAAACCTTATCAATGCTTTAATCTGGTAACTGCATCTTATGCAAAGCTCGGTTTGCAATCAAGAAGAAAAGCAATCCCAAAACAACAAGCATTACCATTGAGAACCAAATACCGAGCCATCCAGTTCCGCGCACAAAGGCATCACGGCTGATTTGAATGAAGTAACGGGCTGGAACAATGTCAGCGAGGTGAACTAGCGGAAAGGGAATGTTTTTGACTGGATAGATGAAGCCAGACAACAACAATGCGGTCATGAAGCCAATTAAGGAAATCGCTTGAATCGTTGCAATTAAATCTTTTGCCCGTGATCCGATCAGTAGACCAAACATCACGCTAGTTCCTATATAAAGAGGAGTGCCAATCAAAAGCGGCAATGGATCTCCAGCAAATCCTAGTTGAAAAATGAACGAGCCAATGAGCATCAAAACCAGCGCTTCACCAAGACCTACCAAAAGGTAAGCGAATCCTTTACCAATCAAGAGTTCGGTGGCAGTCATGCTGGAGGCATAGACCTGAACAATGTTCCCTTTTTCTTTCTCGCGCACCATTGCCATTGCTGCTAGGATACCGGGAAACACCCAGAGAAGAAACCCAAAAACTCCTGGTACAATGTAGAGCGATTCCTTGCGCCCTGGATTAAACCAAAGACGAAGACGGGGTTTAAGCGGATTACTTGTAGTTTCTAGCCCAGCACTAGCCAGAAAGAACGTTGTGGTAGCGTGAATGCTATTTTGGATCACTCTGGCGTTATTAGTGTCCGTACCATCGATCAAAACCTGAATATCGCTGCCACGACCCGATTGAATCTGACGGCTGAAGTCTGGGGGAATGATCACAACAGCTTTGGCAAAGCCATGATCCAATGCGTGAATTGCGGGGTCGCCTCCGGGCCATTGTGTCGCTGTGAACTGATTCGTTGCGAAGATGCGCTCAATGTAGCTGCGGCTGAGGGGAGTGTTGTCCAAATCTTGAACCACTAGAGGAATGTTTTTGACCTCTAGCCGAATGGCGAAGCTGAGAATCAGCAACGAGATTAGGGGCAACAGAAAAGCCAACGCGACGGTGAGGTGATCGCGCCGGAATTGGGCTAATTCTTTGAGGCACTGGCTCCAAATTCGTTTCATGGCTCACCTCTCGATCGCACGTTGGACAATTCCAATAAAGGCATCTTCCAGAGAGAAGGGAATCGTTCGGAAACGGCGGATTGCTAGATCAGCATCCTGAAGCAGGGCACGAATCTGAGGTAAGTCTTGATCTAAATTATTCAAAACTAGATGAAGGCGATCGCCAAACAGGGAAACTCGCCACGGTTCCAAATGCAGTTTCAGCAGATCAGAGGCGGTTTGAGCTTGATCAATCACGAGTTCAACGAGTTGACCTGGCTGCTCGGCTTTGATTTGGCTAGGAGAACCTTGAGCAACAACCTCACCTGCAACCATAAAGCCCATGCGATGGCAATGTTCCGCTTCTTCCAGATAATGAGTCGTAACGAGCACGGCAGTCCCCTGACGAGCAAAGTCTTCAATCAAACGCCAGAACTGACGACGCGCTAGTGGATCAACACCGGAGGTCGGTTCATCTAGAAACAAAATTTCCGGTTCGTGCATCACCGAGGCTCCAAAAGCAACCCGTTGCTTCCAACCGCCGGGTAGCCGTCCCGTAATCATGTCTTCCTGACCCACTAAACCACAAGTTGCTAAAACCCAATCAATCCTACTGCGTCGTTGGGAAGTTGGCACCCCATACACCCCGCAGTAAAATTCCAAGTTTTGCACAACACTCAGATCGTCGTAAAGGGTAAACTTCTGGCTCATGTAGCCAATGCGTCGCCGTACTTCTGGATTTCGTAAATTGTTGCGCTGTCCTGCCAAAATCACTTCTCCGCTAGTGGGAGACAGTAACCCACAGAGCATCTTAATCGTGGTAGTTTTCCCTGCTCCGTTTGCTCCTAACAATCCGTAAATCTCTCCATACTGAATCTCTAGTTCCACCCCTTTCACAGATTGGAATGTGCCAAAGGTTTTTTTGAGATTATGAGCAGCGATCGCCAGGTTTGAAGTTTGAGGGTTTGAACTGGATCTGGAATGCTTTCTAAGTGAGCGTGGAAAGGGAATAAACGGCGGATCAGAGCCTTGTTGTCTGAGGCGACTAACGAAGACATTTTCTAGGGTTGTCTCGGTTTGTTGAATGGTAATTTGTAAGTTGTGCTGACGAAGGGCTGACTGAATTTGAGCTTTGTCGGTTTGGGCGTTTTTGACTAAGACATCTAGGCGATCGCCAAAGGTTTGCACATCCTGAATTCCTGTCGTATTACTGGATGCAAGGTCTAATAACGTTTGCTCTGTGAGAGTGATATCATCACTCCGCACTTCTAATCGCTGCAAACCTAAATTAGCCCTGAGTTCAGCCAGAGTTCCGGTTTGCTGAATCTGCCCCTCGTACATTAAAGCAATTCGATGACAGCGTTCTGCCTCATCCAGATAAGGCGTGGCAACCACGATCGTCACTCCTTCCTTCGAGAGCGCTGCGAGTACATCCCAAAACTCTCGTCGAGAGACAGGATCAACCCCCGTAGTAGGTTCATCCAATAGCAGCACCTGGGGTTGAGAGACTAGAGCACAGCAGAGAGCTAACTTCTGCTTCATCCCCCCCGAAAGTTGCCCTGCTAGGCGGTTCCCGAACCTGTCTAGATTCATCAATTTCAAGTATTTTGCTCGTCGCTCTTGAAAGGCGCGATCGGGAACTTGCCGCAAGCCAGCGACATAGCGAAGATTTTCATCGATGCTGAGATCAAGGTACAGGGAGAATTGCTGGGTCAGATAACCCGTTTCTAGTCGAGCATTCCGAGGAGAACGGCTGAGAACCTGAACGTTTCCCGTTGTTGCTTCCATCACCCCTGCCAGGATCTGAAACGTGGTTGTTTTGCCCGCTCCGTCTGGTCCGATCAAGCCAAAAATCTCTCCTGCGTATACTTCAAAGTCAATTCCCCGCACGGCTGCCAAGCGACCGTAGCGCTTATGTAATTTTTGGACTTGAATGACCGCTATAGATCTCAAGGAAGAGGATGCAAATGAAGAATTGTGTTCACTTAGCGCCAAACTCATGAAGCTTACCTCGACTCTGTGAGGATGGTGGCATCTGCGGGCATTCCAGGTTTGGCAAAGCCAGATGGATTATCAATTTGGAGTTTCACACCAAAAACTTGTTGAACGCGATCGTCGCGGAAGTAAATGTTTTCTGGTGTGAACGAGGCTTGTGGATCGATCGCGGCAACCCTGGAGGGCAAGGGTTGATTGGGATCGGAATCCAGAAATACAGTTGCTTTCTGACCGACTCGCACCTTGCCAATGCTGCCCTCTGGAATGAAGCCCCTCAGATAGACGGTATTAAGATTCACAACGGACAGCAAAGTTCTGCCACTACCTACGACTGCTCCCGGCTCCACACTGCGAGCAGTCACGACACCGTTAATTGGGCTAACGACATTCAGATACCCAAGTTGTGCCTGAATCTGCTGAGTTGCTGCCTGAGCATTTTTGACTTCTGCTTGAGCCGCTTTCAATTGAGCATAAGCCTGTTGTCGCTGTTGCAACAGTCCAGAGACTTGAGCATTGCGGATGCCAGGATTCAAGCTAGAAGTCTGTGCTTGAGTCAAACCGCCACGAGCTGCATCGACTTGCTTTTGGTTAGCTTCTACGGTGGCTTGAGCCGCTTCGTAATTAGTCTGGGCTTGATCGAACTGCTGCTTAGTCACTGCACCATCTCGCACCAGTTGAGCAAAGCGATCGCGGTTAACTCGCGCTAAATTCAACTGCGCCTGTGCTTGTTTCAATTGCGCCTCTGCCGCCGCCACCGTAGATTGTGCTTGAAAAATACGTCCCGATTGCTCACCCTCAGATTGTTCTAGGGTCAATTGAGCTTGTTGAATCTGGCTGTCAACCACTTGAATCTGTAGACGAGCCTGCTGCTCTTGTTGCTGGGCAGCCGTAATCCGAGCTTGTGCACCGCGCAATTGGGCTTGAATTTCGTCGTCATTCAGGCGGGCGACTACCTGCCCCATTTTCACTTGATCGCCTTCCCGCACAGCGATGTAGTTGACCCGACCTCCAATCTTGGCACCGATGTCGGTTTGATAGCCTTCGATGCGACCGCTCAACTGAAGGTCGGCTGGTTTGGGACGGGAGAGAAAATACCAGGTCGTGAGTCCAGTAGCAGCGATCGTAAGTCCTGTACCTATTAGCACCCGTTTTTTCCAAGGTGATTTTGATGACTGCTCAGAATCAGGCAAGTCAGGCAAAGCGGTTTTTTCTGAAGGTTTTGGAAGTAGTTGAGTCATGACATAATAACCTTCTCAATACAGCTTTAATTTTTTGAGTTCCAATACCCTAGCTTTGCAAAAGAATCCGAGAAAGTTATGAGTAACACTAGATTGGCGGAAACTGATACACTTCTTTATTTCTCTTTACTTGAGCAACATTGATGAATTGCACAGAGGAACACTGAAAGCTTCCAGATTAATTTCTTGATACATCAGTAGTTGGGACGCTCTCTAAATTAGCTCTCTGAGTCGAATGTTTTTCAATTCGTTTCACATTTCATCTTGATTTCATTCTGATCTGCAATAGTTAAAAATGGAAAACATTAAAATGTGATTCTTGCTGTTCAAACACATCCATGTACAGCGTTGAACTAAGATTCTGAGATTATCGCTTCGGTAGGAAGCTTGCTCGGATCTAAGCTTTGCAGCATGACCTGAGAACTATTTAATTATGAATATAACGGGTTCATGATAATAACGATTTGTATTTTTTAGACTATCGGCTGACTATCATCTGATTTCCAAAAATAAAGAGGTGGGCAATTGAAGTTGCGCGGTCTAACCAGATACAGCAAGACCTAATGGCATAGGCTGCCATTCTCGCAGTGAAAAGAACACGACAAGATCTTATCAGGAGATTTGTAGGAGGGTTATCAGTATGCAGTTCGGACACGTCATTATCTTTGTTGAAGATGTGGCTGCAACCATAGCTTTCTATGAAAAAGCCTTCAATTTAACGTGAGTTCGACGAGCTAAAAGATGGCAGGAGGCAGGGCAGGTAAACCCTTGGGCTGCAAATCGAGCGCAGGTAACTTGGGCTGATAGGTGTACGCAATCAAGCCTGCTAGCAGGTTAACGAGGAAATTCCAGCCACTGCGATGCCGCGAATGCTCGATCTGGCAAATGTTTTTCAGTTGGTCATTTACCGACTCAATCAGAGATCGCTTTCTCAGCAAAATCTTGTCAATCAGCTTGACGAGCTTCTGTTTCATGTTGCGCTTGCGTTTGGTAATCAGTTGTAGACCCCGTTCGTAGAGTTCTTCAAACAACTTCTGAGAAATGTATCCTCGATCGCCAAACAGCTTGCCAAAAATACCTTCGGTCATTTCAGGCAGGGGTTGACGGTCATCGGTGTTGGCTGGAGTCAATTTGAAGGCAAGTAACTCCCCGTATTCATTGATAATCAGATGCAACTTGAAGCCAAACTTCCATCCAGTTGAGCTTTTACCCCATCCGACTTGGTGCTTAAACACCTGATGGCTGTGGGCGCGGGCGGGATGACAAACCTCAATTGGGGTCGAATCGACAAAGGCAATGCCCGTCATCTCGCCTCTGCGGGTGTTGAGAAAGCAGCACAACAGCATCAAGCACCACGGCATCAATTCGACAAAGCGACTGTAACTGACTAAGTTCGGAAAAGCGTTGCGCCAGTGCGGTAACACTGTCAGGGTGTAGAAGTCCTTGAAGGTTCTAGCACCGGAACCATGAAAGGCAATCACGATGGTCATCACCTCACTCAAGCGCAAGCGGGACTGGCAGCGCTTCTCTCCTGGCATTGAGGGCAATTGGGGTTGATCAGACCAGGTCGATTCAAACATTTGGCAGAAATCATCGACTTCGCAGAAGATCGCTGTCACATCCAGGCGCGATACGATTGGTTCCATAAGCTGGGACTTGAAAGAATATTTCAACAACTCTTTCAAACGTAGTCTCAGCTTTTCTTTTGCGCTACTTCACCCTGTCGAACTCACGTCAATTTAACTGGAAGCCTGGTCACTACAGAATTTGCTGAAATAGAAACGGGTAGCGTGAAGTTGGTATTTGGCACTCATCAGTTGGGGCAAGTCAAATTACCAGGATTGCCTTTCAGTATGGGGCGCTTCTTGCCGCCTCCGAGGTGTCAAATTTCGTTTACTGCTGTTGATGTAGAAAGTGCCTATAGGCAAGCAGTTCAGGCAGGCGCAACGGAGGTAATGGAACCACACGTCATGCCTTGGGGACAGACTGTTTCAAAAGTGCGAGATCTCAATTATGTATTAGTTTCGATCGTCAGTCCATTTGAAAATCAAGCATGAAATGTTGTATTTGCTATTTCTAATGGTCGTTCCAAGCAGCGATCGCAGTTGCAAATTCAGCTTGTAAAAACCGCAACTGCAAGATTCGGCAGTCAATTTCCTGGAGCAGGGTTTCTAGCTTCTGTTTGTCTGTTTCGCTAGGACATTTGCATTGCTCACAAATTTGCAGCAATTCTTTAATTTCCTGAAGGTTTAAGCCTAGAATCTGAGCACCTTTAATTAGCATCAGACGATCGAACACTTCAGGGGAAAACAGACGAAAGCCACCACGACTACGAATAGGCGGTTTCAACAATCCAAGCTCGTCGTAATAACGAAGTGTTTTAATCGGGACACCGCTTTGAATAGCGACTTGACCAATCCGAAGGAACTTTGATTTTCTAGAAAGCATTGCTACCTCCAACCTACTTCGTGCGGATTTATGTATCTGTGTGCTTGAAAACTAACTGGACTAGTGTTTTGAGCGAAGAGTACCCCAGATCAGATAAATTCCGAATGTGCTGGCTGCAATGAATCCAACTGTGAAGAAATAACCTGCCCATTTCTCCCAATTGGCTGGATGATAAATCAACATTAAAACTGCCAGACTATTAATTAAAGCAGCCGTAATAATGCTCAACACAATCCGGTTCGTAAGCCGTTCACATCGGCGCACAATTGGTTCAATGTTGGTCAACTGTGTATTAATCCGCAGATTGCCATGTTCCAGTTCACCAACAATATACTTTAATTTTCGTGGTAACTCCACTCCCCACTGAGCAGCATACAAACTGGCTTCACCGATCCGCTGTGCCCAAAGAGTTGGGGAATATTGCCGAAGTAGCAATTTCTCAACATAGGGCATCAATAATGTTGTGATGCTAACAGATGGGTCAAGGTCTGCAACTACTCCCTCATTGATCATTCCTGCCTTGAAAAATAAACTCAAGTTTGATGGCAACTGTAAGTGATGACGGCGCACAATCTCCAAGATATTGTTAAGAACCCTACTGATTGAGATTTCTCCCAGTGGCTGCCCATAGTAGCGAGAAATCAAATATTGGGTAGTGCCTTTTAGGAAATGCTGTAGAAAATAGGCTGATTTCATGCAAACATGTGTCGGCATTGCTCATTGTAGTAGTGGATGAAGTTCCAGATGGCAGCAATATGATTGTTGACATCCTTCGAGAACGATAAAGTTTTCCGCACTAACCGAGACACTCGTTGTCTTAAAGTGTTGTTGAAGCGCTCAATATAGCTCGTCAATCCACTTGCTTTTTCCACGGCATGATGTCGGTTGCTTGGCAAGGCAACGGGGTAAGATGTCCAAAAATCGGTATGGCACACAGCGCACTGACGATAGACCGGAGGCAAGGAGTCCCATAAAGCTTTCGCAGATTCTCCAGAACGATCACCGATATAGCATCCAACGATTTCACGGGTTTCAGCATCCAACGCCAACCAGATCCAGAATTCATGGTCTTTGTCCTCTACAAATGACCACAGTTCATCCATTTGCACGGTCAATCGCTTTTGCGGCTTGGGTTGCACTTGCACCTGGCGAGAAACGGTTGCATAGTAAGCATTAACAAACTGCTGGAGCCAGCTTTCACTCACTCGCAAGCTTCGAGCAATCCCAACCAGTGGGATCTTCTCTCGCAGCATTCGCTCAATAGTTGATTTCGTGTCATCGCTAATTCGTCTCCACTTGGGATTTTCCACAAACTGCCGTCCACAGTCCCGACATTTATAGTTCTGGTTACCGTGCCGAGTCGTTCCGTTTTTATTGATATCGTGTGAGCCGCAGTTCGGACAGGTTAGTAAGGGTTTGATCATCAAGAGTCAGTCAAGTCAATCTCCTTTTCTATTATCGCTTCCTCTCTTTTCTACGTCCTTCCCTATAAAGCACTACCAAATATTGCAAGTCTCGCCGTAACAAGGAGCGGTCTACTGTTTGTTGGGCGAAACCAAGCTCTAGGAAGGCGTCCACTAAACGATCGGCATCTTGACTAATCACTGCTAGAAGTATTCCCGCAAGGTGTTCTTGAGTCTGTGAGTCTAGGCTACCCACCATGCCGAAATCAATTAATCCAATTCGTCCGTTGGGTTCAATGAAAAAATTGCCTGGATGCGGATCTGCATGGAAAAAGCCGTCCTCGAAGACCATTTGCAGATTCAGTTGGGCAATTTGTTCAGCCAGTGTCTTGCGGTTAATTCCAGCCGCATTTAGAGCGGATAAATCGCTAACTTTAATTCCTCGAATGCGTTCCATTGTTAGCACCCGTGAAGTTGTGGATTCCCAAAAAATTCGCGGGATATGAACATTTGGATTGTGAGCGAAATTTTTAGCAAAGCGTTCAGCGTTTCGTCCTTCACGTAAGTAGTCTAGTTCCGATCGAAGAGTTTGCGCGAATTCCTGAGCCAACCCAATCACATCGTACTGCTTGGCAAGTTCCCAACGATAACTAGCACTAACTGCTAGATTTTGTAGAATTTCTAGATCCTCTTCAACCTGCTCAACAATCCCAGGTCGGCGTACCTTGACGACAACTTCTGTTCCATCATGCAGCGTTGCTGTGTAAACTTGACCAATTGAGGCTGCCGCGATCGGAGTAGGATCAAATGTTGCAAACACAGCATTGATTGGTTTTCCTAGTTCTTCTGCCAAGATGTCCTCCATTGCATTGGTTAGGACAGGTAAGGCTTGATCTTGAAGTTTGGCAAACTCAGCCTGATACTCAGGTGTCAGCAGGTCAGCGCGTGTAGAAAGAATCTGCCCCAACTTAATGAAGGTTGGACCTAATTCCTCAAATGCCATACGGATATGTTCAGGCTGAGTGTAAGGCTCTGTCCGGCGGGAATGACCCAGTAATCCCTGATGAAAAGGAACAAAGCGTTCTAATCCGAGGATGCCAACAAAATACCCAAGCCCATGACGAGCAACAATGTTAGCAATTTGGCTATATCGGTTGAAGTGAGAATTTTTAGAGCGTCCCATGACTAGTCCATAGCAGGAGCCTGGTTAAAACCGCTTCTTAGGTGATCTAGAAATGACCAGGATTTAAATGGATGATTCCAGCAAAATGGCAGACGGCTAAACAGGCTATGAACATGACTACTGTTCCAAGCAGACGATTGATCCAAATCAAGAAGTTGCTATGTTTTTTCTGTTGATTAAACGTTACCGAAGCTTCTGCAAGATTGTGTTCATGCATTGAGTTAACCTCTAAAAATTTCAAAACTTGACTCGTTGATAGAAGCGCTTCATAGTATCTGCCACTACAATATAAACTATAATAATTATGCCTATCAGTAAGAAAAACGAGATAGGCATAAGTTGAAAATTAAACGGGGTCGCTAGTGGAGTAAATGGCATAAGGAGCGTGCCTCCTGCAACTAGCAGGGTTGCAATTAATAAAAGTCTGCCAGGTTGACTTTTGAAGAATGGCTTGCGAGTGCGAATCACCAGTACAATCATCGAAGCAGAAATGACCGATTCAATAAACCATCCAGTTCTAAGCAGCAAAGATCAGAATGAGGATATCAGACTTTTGAACCGTGCCAATAGCAACATGAGGATGGATGATCGCTGTTTAGGTTTGAGCCAATTAAACCCGTAGCGAGTAAGCGGTCGTGCTACCTCGTCATTCATTAGCCCATTCGAGGTAGTTTGCAATCGTTGAAGCAATTCCTCAATCGAACTATTAAAAAGCAGTGCAGGGTGATTCATTTACTTCCTCGCAGAATCGTTTTCAACGGTTACTCCTAACAATTGGATCATAATCCTGACAATCAATGGCTTTCTCAGTCATTGTGGTTGTCGGATGAACGCTGCATCGGAGGTAATAGTTGTGGCTAAAATACCGACAATGACGACACGGGACTTTGGAACGGCATTTCAAGTCAAGTGCAGCTTGATGTATCTGTTTAGGTATGAGGACATAAATTGAAATCGCGATCGCTGAGAGGATGACAAAACCAGCCGGAATCAGCAGACTTGGATCTGGGGCAGAGGATGTTACCGCCCCACGATCGCCTGGAGAAGGGGAATGAGATGGCAGTGTTACTAGCAATTTTGGTTCCATGACTTCATTTTGCTCCCTATTCACTTCCAAACAGGTTTATCTCCAAAATAGTGATCAATTAGTGCTGCCATTTCCAGTTGCGGATTTCAGGCATATCCTCTCCATATTGAGTGATGTACTGTCTATGTTCAATCAGCTTGTCGCGGATGAATTGCTGAGTATAGGCGGCTGTGTAACCCAGTTTGGGCACTCGATCAATGACATCAAGAACGAGATGAAAGCGGTCTAAATCATTGAGTACCACCATATCGAACGGAGTGGTTGTGGTTCCTTCTTCCTTGTATCCCCGCACATGAAGATTTTTATGATTGGTGCGACGGTAGGTCAAGCGGTGGATGAGCCAGGGATAGCCGTGATAGGCAAACACGATAGGTTTGTCAGTTGTGAAGATGGTGTCAAATTCTTTATGGCTTAATCCATGAGGATGTTCCTCCTCAGGTTGAAGTTTCATCAGATCTACCACATTCACAACCCGCACTTTTAAGTCGGGAAAGTGTTGACGTAACAGATCAACGGCTGCCAATGTTTCAAGGGTTGGCACATCTCCGGCACATCCCATCACGACATCAGGTTCACTACCTCGGTCATTGCTCGCCCATTCCCAGATGCCAATGCCAGCAGTGCAGTGTTTAATTGCGGCATCCATATCTAGCCACTGTAGCTCTGGTTGTTTTCCGGCAATAATCAGATTGACATAGTGACGACTTCGTAAACAATGGTCAGTCACTGAAAGAAGCGTGTTCGTGTCTGGAGGTAGATAAACTCGAATGACATCTGCTTTTTTGTTAACCACATGATCGATAAAGCCCGGATCTTGATGGGAAAATCCATTGTGGTCTTGTCGCCAAACATGGGAGGTTAGCAGATAGTTCAGAGACGCGATCTGTCTGCGCCAAGGAATATGACGAGTGACTTTCAACCATTTAGCGTGTTGATTGAACATCGAATCGATGATGTGGATGAATGCCTCATAGCAAGAGAAAAATCCGTGGCGACCCGTCAACAGATATCCTTCTAGCCAGCCCTGGCACATCTGCTCACTCAGAACTTCTATCACTCGACCGTCCGGAGAAAGATGGTCATCAGTCGGCAAAATTTCAGCCGTAGAAACGCGATCGGTCACTTCCAGGATTGCATTCCATCGATTTGAGTTGTTTTCATCGGGACTCATAACTCGAAAATTCTGGCGATCGAGGTTGAGTTTCATCACATCGCGCAAGAACTGTCCCATGATTCGAGTTGATTCTGCTGTTGTTGTGCCAGGGTTTGGAACTTCAACGGCGTAGTCTCGGAAGTTCGGCAATTTCAGATCTTTGAGCAGCAATCCCCCATTGGCATGAGGATTAGCCCCCATTCGACGATCGCCTTGAGGCGCAAGTTCTGCCAGTTCCTCAATCAGTTTGCCAGTCTGGTCAAATAGTTTTTCAGGTTGATAGCTTCGCAGCCAGTCTTCTAGAAGTTTGAGATGCTCAGGTTGACTTGCCAACTCAGCCAAAGGAACTTGATGCGATCGGAACGTATTTTCGACAGGAACGCCATCGACTATCTTAGGACCTGTCCAGCCTTTGGGGGTGCGTAGAATTAACATGGGATGGCAAGGACGTTTAGAGAAGCCATTGATGCGGGCATCCTGCTGAATCGTTTTGATTTCGGCAACGATCGTATCCAGCGTCCCTGCTAACAGTTGATGTACCGTTTCAGGATCATCTCCCTCCACAAAATAGGGTTTATAGCCATATCCCACAAATAGAGCCTCTAGTTCCTCCTGGTCGAGCCGCGCCAGAATCGTTGGATTGGCGATCTTGTAGCCATTCAAGTGCAAGATCGGTAGAACTGCGCCATCACGGGCTGGATTGAGGAACTTGTTAGAATGCCAACTGGTTGCCAGTGCTCCTGTTTCAGCTTCACCGTCTCCCACAACACAGCAAACCAGCAAATCAGGATTATCAAACGCAGCACCATAAGCATGAAGCAAGGCATAGCCCAGTTCACCACCCTCGTGAATAGAGCCAGGTGTTTCAGGAGCAACATGGCTGGGAATGCCTCCAGGAAAGGAGAACTGCTTAAACAGTAGTTTCATTCCCTCAAGGTCTTGAGAAATGTTGGGGTAGAATTCGCTATAAGTACCTTCTAGGTAGGTATTGGCAACCAAACCAGGACCGCCATGCCCCGGACCTGCAACGTAGATGACGTTTAAATCATGGCGTTTGATCAATCGATTGAAATGCACATAAATTAGATTCAGTCCAGGCGTTGTTCCCCAATGTCCCAGGAGTCTGGGTTTAACGTGTTCCAATTTGAGCGGTTCACGCAAGAGCGGATTATCGAGAAGATAGATTTGTCCAACTGAAAGATAGTTCGCTGCTTGCCAGTAAGCCTGCATTTTACGCAGTTCTTCTGCGGTAAGGGAAGCGGTCTGTTTTACAGGAATGACTGTCATAATTTATTGAGAGTAATAAACGACTGTGATGAAGATGAAAGCAGTTGTCTGGAGGAATGGTCTAGCTCAACTAGAGTGTTTCAGCCATTTCACGATAGATAGGCATTCGTGACGTATTGTTGTACCATTCGGTGCGTGTTAAAAAACGAAGCATTCAAAGCGATCGAATGCCGCATTACATCTACCCAGCGTTCACGTTCTCGATAAAATAGTGGCACAATGACGTTCTTCAATTTTTGATACAAGTCCTCTGCATCCTCACGATTCAAGTCTTCTGAGGGATTGATTGCTGACCCTTTTGCACCAATTGACCAACCTGTGATTCCCTCGATGTGCCCTTCGATCCACCAGCCGTCGAGAATACTAAAGCTTGGAACACCATTATGAGCAGCTTTCATGCCAGACGTTCCAGAAGCTTCGAGCGGTCTTTGCGGTGTGTTGAGCCAAAGATCAACGCCAGATACCAGGAATTTAGCGAGATCCATATCGTAGTTTTCTAGAAAAACCACTGGGATGCGATCGCGCAGTTGACGCGAAACGTCGAAGATATGTTGAATTAACTCTTTACCTGCTTTGTCTTTAGGGTGGGCTTTCCCAGCAAATACAAACTGTAAGGAACCTACCTCTTGAGCAACGTCTAACAATCGATCGAGATTAGAGAAAACTAAATCTGCCCGTTTGTACTGAGTTGCGCGACGGGCAAAGCCAATCGTGAGAGTATCTGGGGATAATGAATTATCTGTGTGTTGTTGAATATAGTCCAGTAGTTGTGCTTTCGCCGTTCGGTGGGCAGTCCAGATATCAGGTTGGGGAATGTTGATCGCGTGTCTCAGCATGGATGGATCATTGCTCCAGCCCGGAATATAGCGATCGTAGAGCGCTCGAAAACTATCGCACGTCCATGTCCAAGAGTGAACGCCGTTCGTAATATGGTGAATCGGATAGCCAGGGAACATGGCTTGCGAGACTTCTTCATGCCGCTTTGCGACTCCGTTTACGTAATGACTCAGATTGAGTCCCAGTAAGGTCATATTCAGTCGATCGCGTCCTCCCAACATTTGCAGTACCTCGAATGGCACCAATTGACCCAATTCATGCTGGACTAAACCATAGTCAAACTGGTCGTGCCCTGCGGGGACAGGGGTATGCGTCGTGAAGACACACTGGTTGCGGATGCTGCTAAAATCCCAAGTTTCACTGGCTTGTCCATTCCGTTCCCTCAACATTGCAATGACCAGTAAACTAGCGTGTCCTTCATTCATGTGAAATCGTTCAATGCCTGTGTAGCCCAGCGTCTGAAGCATCTTGATTCCACCGACTCCTAGAACAACTTCTTGAGCCAGTCGATAGCGTTCATCTCCACCATAAAGAAAATCTGTCAATCCTCGATCGTCGTTGGTGTTGCCTTCCACATCGGTATCAAGCAAGATTAGGGGAACGCTGTAACCATTGAGTCCTACAATGTCATACTGCCAAGCTCGAACATTGACGCTGCGTTGCTCAAGCTTGATCGAGACCACTTCAGGCAACAGGCGAAGGAAGCGACCGGGGTTCCAACTCACTGGACGTTCTTGCTGCTCCCCCCACGCGGTTAATGCCTGATCAAAATAACCTTTACGGTAAAGTAAGCTGACTCCAATCGCAGGAACCCGCAAATCAGCTAGAGATTTTAACGTATCGCCTGCCAAAACACCCAAGCCTCCACTATAGGTGGGCATCGTTGATCCGATCGCAACTTCCATTGAGAAGTAGGCAACTCGTCTGCTAGTTTTTGCCTCATTGATCTGAGCGGTCGTGAGCGTTGTAAGATAAAGGTCTGGATGCTCAAAGAATTTAGTTTGGCAGAACTCTGAGCAGAAATGAAGGGTGCGATCGCGGTAAGAAGCGGTTATTGCTTGTTCTGCTTGAACAGTCATGCCACAAACCGGATCTTTTAAAATAGCGTTCATCCTACGTTTCCTCTACTTGCTAGCGGAGCAGTGTAAACAAAACCTGTACAAGGCTTGCTTAATGAAGCGTTTCCCAGGTAATTCGGAATCGGAATCCATGTCATCCACTTTTCTTTGCTTGCAATTTCTCCGAGCGATTGATTCATAAAGTCACTGAGTAAAGTTGAAAGCACCGAAGTTTCTGATGTAGGGGACTTGAGATCTAGAATGATCCATCGTTTTCCGGGCGCGAGTGCTGCACAACCATCCCCAACAATTTGCTCAAATTGGTAAAGTAACGGGATGACAAAGGTTGAGAAAATTCCATCAACCTGATTTGGAAAACGGAACAAACCACTTCTGCTATCAACTAGTTCAACATTCGACCAATCTTCAGTTTGTACTCGCTGCCATGCTTGTTTTAACATCACGGTGGCACTTTCCACATCAATTATTTTTCCTTGAGATCCTACAGCTTCTTGAAATAGAGGAAAGTTCAAACCTGTACCACACCCTAAATCAACAACTGTGTCTCCGAGTTTTAGCGAAAGCACCTGAGCCGCTTGCCGGCGGTATACCCAACTCTCGATCGCGATATTGCTACGTAATTGTGCAGTAACATCGTCATAAGCAAGATGTGCTTGATAAAGCTGAATTAATTCTTTCTGAACGCTGATGGTGTCTCCCTCTTGCTCAACTAACTTCATTGTGTGACCTCCAGCTAGAAAAGTTGTGAGTTACATTACTCATTGGTTGCGTCACGTAAATTCCCAACCCGAATGGATAGAGCAAGCGTTTGATCGCCCCGACGAGCTTTGACCCGTAAGGTTTGACCAACCTGGCTTTTTGCTAGCACTTGCTGTATTTGTTCTGCCTTAGTAATGGGCTGTCCATTCAGTTCAACAAAAACATCTCCAGGGCGTACTCCTGCTGTTGCTGCTGGTGCGTTTGGCTGTACTTGTATAACTAGTACTCCAGCAACCTCTGGTATTTGAAACGGTAGATCCGATCGTCGATTGTTCATTTGAGCAATTTCTGGTGTGATGGTTGCCATCTGAACTCCCAGATAGGGATGCGGAACACTTTTTCCATCGGCAAGGAGCGGTTGAACAGCTTTTACGGTATTGATAGGAATTGCAAATCCGATTCCTTGTGCATCAGAGCGAATCGCAGTATTGATTCCAATGACTTCTCCGGCTTTATTGAGCAAGGGACCACCAGAATTTCCCGGATTAATTGCAGCATCGGTTTGAATAAAATCTAATCGTTTTTCTGGAATGCCAACCTGATTGCTCGATCGACTCAAATTGCTGACGATTCCCAGGGTTACGGTGTTGTTTAAACCAAGTGGGTTGCCGACCGCGATCGCCCAGTCTCCAACCTCTACTTGATCAGAACTTCCTAATGGCACAACGGGTAACTCTTGACCTTTTGGATCGATTTTGACGACTGCTAAATCCATCAACTCATCTGTGCCTTGCACTGTTCCTTGAAAAGTTCGCCCATCAATCAAGGTTACAGTGACTTTATCTGCGCCTTTGACGACATGAGCATTGGTCAGAAGAATGCCATTACGATCGACAATAAATCCAGAGCCAATGCCCCGTCGTAATTCCCGTTGCTGAGGCATTGGAGCATTCTCCATGCCAAAAAAGCGGCGCAGAATCGGATTCTCTAACGCTGGATCTTGCGATAGCTGGATCACTTGTTCTGTATCGATGCGAACAACGGCTGGTTCTACTTTTTTGGCTGCTACCGCAACAAAATCGCCATCTCCGCCTCTACCCATGACATTGAGCCGATGGTTGATAGCAGTCATGTTAGGAGATTGAGCAGTAGA
This sequence comes from Leptolyngbya sp. AN10, assembly GCF_050565645.1. Lineage (NCBI taxonomy): Bacteria > Bacillati > Cyanobacteriota > Cyanophyceae > Leptolyngbyales > Leptolyngbyaceae > Leptolyngbya > Leptolyngbya sp. AN10. The sequence goes on along the minus strand of NZ_JBNXVP010000004.1, from coordinate 332,082 downwards.
TTGTGCAGAATTACTAGGATTGGAAATTGACGATCGCTGACTGACAACTGCAACCCCAGCACCAACTAAACCCGCTAATCCGTAACCTAGAATTTGCGACCAAGCAAATCGTGATTGTTTTGTCATCGTCTAACTCTCCTAGCGAAAGAATCGTAAACGCACTCGTCAACGTACTGATTGATATCCGCCTAATACACCATGTTTAGAAAAGACAATCTGCCAAAGGTGAATATTTCTCGTTCTAAAAGAGCCTGCCATTGAACACAGGTAATACCGCCACATTCTGTAGAAGCGATCGCTATAGTTGGATCGAATTTTCTCCCAGTGTTTTTCAAAATTGTTGAGCCAAGCCATTAACGTAAGATCATAATCGCGACCAAAGTTATGCCAATCTTCAACAACAAATAAGCCCTCGGCTGCGGTTGAAATTTGCGCGGCTGATGGCAACATTCCATTGGGAAAGATATACTTGTTAACCCAGATCTCTCCGTAATTATCACTTTCAGCATTACCAATAGTATGTAATAAGAACAAGCCATCATGATGGAGACAGCGCTCAACTATCTCCATAAAAAGCCGATAATTTTTATAGCCCACGTGTTCAAACATTCCGACCGAGGCGATGCGATCAAACTTACCATCAAATTCCCGATAGTCTTGCAAAAGGAACTTGACGGGCAAGCCTTCACATAATGCTTGTCCTAGTTTTATTTGTTCTGCCGAAACAGTTAAGCCGACGCAAGAAACACCATATTTCTCGGCTGCATATTTCATTAAGCTGCCCCAACCACACCCAATATCTAAAAGGGTCATGCCTCTCTCTAATTGAAGCTTGCGACAAATCAAGTCTAGCTTGGCTTCCTGGGCTACATCTAAATCGCTTGCATCTTTCCAATATCCACAACTATACGTAAGTCGCGGATCTAGCATTGCTTGATAAAGGTCATTTCCCAAATCATAGTGATGTTGACCTACTTGAAAGCTTCTGGAACGACTTTGCAGGTTCCATAACTTAGATTTGGCAACCTCTAATAGATTAGTCAAATTTTTATTAATTGAATGGTGATGCAATCTCGCTCTTAATATTCGGTAGAAAAATTCATCTAGCTGAACACAGTCCCACCATCCATCCATGTACGATTCGCCTAACCCTAGAGAGCCATACTTCACAACTCGCTGATAGAGTAATTCATTGTGAACTTGTAGATCCCAAGGACGATCGCCATTGATTTTTACGTCTACAGTTGATAAAACATCTTGAATATAACCCTGAAGTTGATTTTTAGCTGCTAGTAAAACCATTGCTAAATCTCCTAACTGCGCTGGAAGAAAGTTCTTCCTGTAAACTAGCGATGAATTACGAAGAAATCATGAGATTTACCTACAAAAATGATCGCTCTCCTACTTTTAGTCGTCGTGTTAACAACCTCTACGATGATGAGAACTACTGCGTTGATCGCTAGAAAACGGTGAGCAGTACTCCATATCTTCAACGGGTTGGAATGATCCCACTAACAGTTTTCGTTTGAACTCTCCGCCTCTAGAAACTGCTTCGGCTGAGATTTCTAATGTGAATTCTTGGAACGTGCGAAGATGGCGATTTGCGATCGTGACTGGATGTTTCACAACATAGATGGGTGCCCAAGGACAGCAGTAGTAGTGTCCTAAGCGATCTCCAAACCGATCGGTGGCATAGTCAATATCGTGTTGTTCTAAAGCCCCATTGATGTCTGCTTGAATCGCCAATGTTTTTTCTGGTTCGGGATCGTACTTCCAGATTAGTGCGATCGCCGCCTCAGTATCACTTGGACGATTTGGATCATCTCGAACCACAGGATCAGTTAAACACCAACGATCAAAGCCTGCCTCTTCGGGAAGTGGTAAACGAGAAGTCTGTCCAGAAAATGCTTTTTTACTGGCTTGAGTGGAATACCTACGATCTAGCAGTTGCGGCATTGCTAAAATTTGCCCAAGCTGATAGTACTGCTCCAATGCTGTTCTAGCGTGTTGCTCAACTTTTTCATGCACAACTTGAGCAAGCTTGGGTGCCCAGAGTTGCTCGGCATATTCTGCTTCAATCGTGGCGCTGGCTAACAGTTGGTGAATTTGGTTCAGAGCGGTTTCATGTTCAGAGGCGATCGTATCCGATTCAAACCCTGCGATCTCTGCCTCAGTATGAGTTCGGATCAGTTTCGTCGCACTAATCATGCCATCCAAATGTGAATTTGGACAGGGCTTTTCTTCTCCCCAGACTGGTAGATCGGCGGGGAGTGGAACATCGAGCCGATAGGTGGGATTGTTACTTGCTTGGTGTGCCCGACTTAACCATTTTCCAACCTGGTTATAAAAGTTAAGTGCTTGTTCTGCGGTCATTGGTGGAACATATCCGATCGTCGCGGGGTCAGCACGATAGTCCGCTTGCAAAAGCTGATCCCCCACACTTTGCAACACAAACGCATTCCAAGCGCAAAGAAATTGTGTCTGAGTTGCCGTATCGAACTGCCAGGGATTTAAGCCCTGAATTTTGAGCGATAAGCGATGGTCTTCAACTTGCTTCAGGAGATCGTAAACGGCATTGCCTGCACGCTGATAGGCTTCAAGAGTGTCGGCAGGAACCTCTCCTTGGATTAAAGCAAGGAATCTATTTAAAAATCGCGGTTGTTCTGCCATTTTTACTTAAACTATTTAGTAAAATGAATGACTCATTGAGATGAAAAGATCAAAGCCAGAAGAATGATGACAGCAATTAAGAAAACTGCTGCCAAAAGGAGAAATGCAAGAACGCTGGACAACGCTTCTAAACTTTTGCGGGAACAGATCTCGCTCGAATTGGCGATTGATCAGCCAACACAGAACAGGGAGCATTTTGAATCACATAACTGCTGACACTGCCAAGCAATGCTTTCTCCCAACCTGAAAGCCCGCGCTGACCAATCACAATCAGATCCGCCTCCCAATTCCGGGCTTCTTCGCAGATTGTCTGACTTGGTTTTCCACTCGGTTGAGCAAACTCAGCTTGAACCCCCTCGGTTGTCGCTATCTGTACGAGCGATCGCAATCGTTCTAAGCATTTCTGAGAATATTGCTCCCATCCAATTTGTCCATGTTCTGTGGCTTCATCATCAGTGCCTGGATAGTAGTAAGTGCCTAACAGTCCTGATGTATCTGGGCAACCTTCTTCGTCTGGACATAGAACGTGCAAGACTTTCAGATTTGCACCTGTTGCCTTTGCAAGTGCTAAAGCGGTTTCAAAAACGTGCCGACCTGCTTTTGACATCTCGATCGCAACGAGAATTCTACTAAACATAGATTCCTCCTATCGTCTAAAGTGCGTTTCTAATGCTAATGATGATGGACTTGAGCAATGTGAGGTGCTTCAGGAGTAGATTGTAAAAGGGGCTGAACCGTTAGAACCGAGCAGGGTGCATGGTGAATCACATAGTTGCTCACACTTCCTAAAATCATTTCCTTCCATCCCGAAAGCCCGCGTCGTCCAATGATAATTAAGTCTGCTTGCCAATTTCGGGCAACGTCGCAAATCACATGACCTGGATCGCCAAAGCTTTGTGTGATCTCTGTTTTGACTCCTGCTTGGGTCGCGATCGCTTGCTGAGATCGGAGCAATTCCAAGCCGTGCTGGTTGACTGCTTCTACTTCTTGTTCATAGCGTTCCAGAATGGTTTGGTTTGCTTCTTGATAAATGCTATCAACCATAGGATAAACAGGCGGATCTGGATAGCCTGAATAGAAAGGAGACGCAACATTCAGCAACATCAACTGAGCATCGATTGGTTTTGCAATTGTGATTGCTTTTTCCATCAATTGCTCACCCAGATCGAGCTGGTCGATCGCAACAAGAATTTTGTAAAACATAATCACCTCTTGAATCTAAAGTTATCGATCGCTAGAAGCTTCTTGGAGAGCTTGATGAGACTTTGCTAATGCTGCCTGCAATTCCGCTTCATCATGCTTTGAGAGTGAAGTCCGGATTACTTTTCCTTCAAACTTGCTCAAGTCTTCCAGAACTTTGTCCGGAGTAGATTTCCGTACCAGAATGAATAGAGCAGAGGTTCCAGGTTCGATTGTCTCGCCGATTTCACGAATAAAGTTGTCATCGATCCCAATGTCGGTCAGTGCCCCAGAAATTGCTCCAACGGTTGCTCCAAGTGCCCAGCCTAACAAAGGGTTGAAAAACAGAAATCCGAATAGGAGTCCCCAGAAGCCACCGCTCAACACCCCAGAAGCCACAAGTTCTTGAGTTTGTTTGATCTTGACTTTGCCTTGTTGATTTCTCACCACAACAGCAGCATCTTCTAGATCAATCAAGTATTCGAGTTCGAGTTTTCGCAGATCAATGAGAACTTCATCTGCTTTGAATTCATCTTTAAAGCCAATCACGATTAAATCACTCATGGGTCTTCCTATTCGTTGTGCATCGTGTTTTTAAGCGAACTATCTGGTTGAGAATGAATTGTAGAAGCGGGCTACGAGGGCAGCATATAACGCAGGCGCGATCGACCAAAACAGCAGACCCGCCACAAAGCTTCCGAAGTTCACCGTTCGCATGATTCCGCTTAGATCAGCGTGCAGAATATAGCTAAAAAATCGCATTGCTGCTTGGGGAGCCAGCGCAATGAAGAGAATGCAGAGCAGATAGGCAAGACCTGTAGCAACTCCGACAGCAAATGCTAGCGATCGAACTCTCAGTCTTGTACTCGTGTTACGAGTGAGATGGCGTTCTTCATGGTCATACGTGGGCATTGTCATATCAACCTCCCATAGTGTTAAACTATCATGCAAAAACTATGATGTCGTGCGACTTCTAGAGCTTCCCCAGCGTGGGAAAAAGCCTGATGTATTTGCCATATAACGGCTGTATTCGTCTCCAAATTCTGCGCGTGCTTCTCGCTCTTCTTGCCGTGCTAGTCGGACATACATTACCACTAAAATGGGAAACATGATGAGCGTGATGATGGTGGGCCATTGAATTAAGAAGCCCAGCATAATTGTGATGAACGCCACATACTGCGGATGGCGAATCACTGCATAAGGACCTGATGTGGCTAATGTATGGCTGCGCTGGGCTTTGTAGAGAACTTCCCAAGCCGATCCCAACACAATTAAGCCGCCCACAATGAAAATATTACTGAGCCAGTGAATCGGATTGAGGTGAGGATCACCCTTCATACCGAGAACTGTCCACCACAGATGTCCAGTGTCATGACCGAGCAAATTCATTCCTGGAAATCGATTTTGCAGCCAACCCGACAGCAGGTAAATCGTGAGCGGAATCCCGTACATCTCTGTGAATAGCGCAACAATGAAGGCAGAAAATGCTCCAAACGATCGCCAATCACGCGCAGTTTTGGGCTTCGTGAAACTAAAGGCGAACACAATGAAAATGAGTGAATTGATTAGGACTAATCCCCATAGTCCATAAGCGGGCATCGTATTCATCAGGTGAACCTCATTGACAGTAAAGTTGAACAGAATGATTGCCTAGTAAATTGTGCTTAACGCGGTTGGTTATTGTTCCCTCCACCGTGTCCGCCATGTCCACCGCCATGCATGAATAGGTGCATAAACAAACAAATAAACAAAAGCGAGTACGGCAAAAAACCGATTAAATGGGCTGTGTGTTCTGTGATCAGAAAAAACACAATAACGCCGATCGTGACATACATAACAATCCGAATAAACGATCGGCTTGGGCTAATCTGTTGATTGCCGCGTGGGGCGTTAGAAGAATGATCATGTTGATGAGTCATTGCAGCCTCAGTAATTAAGAGAACAATAGATTAGGAACAAAACGGTGTTTCACGAAGCTTCTTAAGTTGTCGCGATCGAATGCTCATCAGGTTTGACCTTGAATCCTTTTAAGAGCGATGAATTGACGATGACCGACAGCGAACTAAGCGCCATCGCCGCTGCTGCAATAATTGGACTCAGAAAGCCAAAGGCAGCAATCGGAAGCCCGATCGTGTTGTAGATGAACGCCCAGAAGAGATTTTGTTTGATCTTCCGCAAGGTGGCGCGAGACAATCGAATCGATGCAACCACATCCCGGACATCGTTTTTGACGAGAATAATTCCACCCGTCTCTTTGGCAACATCTGCCCCTGATCCGATCGCAATCCCAATATCAGCCGTTGCCAGAGCCGGAGCATCATTAACTCCATCTCCGACCATTGCAACAACCTCACCTCGCTTCTGCATCTCTTTGACGACTTGGGCTTTATCACCTGGTAGCACTTCTGCAATTACGCGATCGATACCCAATTGCCGAGCGATCGCATCTGCCGTGCGCTGATTATCTCCGGTCAACATCACAACTTTTACTCGTTCTCGCTTCAAACCTGTGACTGCCTCGATCGCTTCTGGTTTCAGGGTATCTGCAACCGCAATGACACCCACTAATAAACCATTACAGCCAACCAGCATCGCCGTTTTGCCCTCGGTTTCGAGTTGAGTTAATAGATTTTCAACCGCAGAATTGATCGCATATCCTTGTTCTCGAAACAATCGCCGATTGCCTAAGACGACGCGATCGCCATTCACCTCACCCCGAATCCCATGTCCGGGAATGGCTTCAAAGTTTTTTACGCTAGGAAGGTCTAAGCGATTTTGTTTTGCAGCCCGCACGATCGCTTCACCTAATGGATGTTCTGATCCTGCTTCTACCGAAGCCGCTAATCGCAGGACTTCATCTCTAGGACGGTCTGTAAATGTTTCAACATTAGTGACACTCGGTTCCCCACGTGTCAAGGTGCCCGTCTTATCAAAAATCACCGTTGAGAGTTTTTGTGCTTGTTCCAGTACCTCACCCCCCCGAATCAAAATACCAGCTTCTGCACCCTTGCCTACACCAACCATCAACGCTGCTGGAGTTGCAACGCCCAATGCACAAGGGCATGAAATAATTAATACTGCGATGAATGCCAACAGAGCTTGTGGGAAATTTCCGACCAATAACCAACCAACAAAAGCAAGAACTGCAATAATGACAACAGCCGGAACAAAGTAGCCTGTCACTGTATCTGCCAAGCGCTGAACTTGTGCCGTACTGTTTTGGGCTTCTTCCACAAATTTGATAATCTGTGCGAGTGCCGTTTCTGACCCTACGCGAGTTGCCCGAAATCGAAATAATCCGGTTCGATTCAAGGTGCCACCAATGACCTCAGACCCTGGTGCCTTCTCGACTGGGATTGATTCTCCAGTCAGCATCGATTCATCGATCGAGGAATTGCCCTCAGTAACTATGCCATCCGTTGGAACTTTTTCGCCTGGACGCACAACAATGGTTTCCCCAACCATGACAGTTTCTGCGGGAATTTCCATCTCTACTCCATCTCGGATGACTCTAGCGATTGGTGCTTGCAAATCCAGTAGCTTTCGTACCGCCGCCGAAGAGTTTTTCTTAACGATTTCCTCCATGTATTTGCCTAATAGTACAAAGGCAATAATGATCGCAGAGACCTCAAAGTAAACCTCACGCTCTGCAACTCTGATAGGCAGAATGTTGGGAAAGAAGACAACAACAACACTGTAGATGTATGCCACTGTCGTTCCCAAAGCAATGAGAAAATCCATGTTAATGTGGCGTGTCCGAATCGCGTTCCACGATCCTACATAAAATGACCATCCACCGATAAATTGCACCGGGGTCGTCAGAAGAAACAGCCACACGCCCCAAGTAAACCAGGGAAGTGCCGGAATCGGAACCCAAGTGACTAGTGTGACTCCTGCGGCTAATCCCAGGAAAGCAGCCGCTCGCATAATGGCTAGTAGCACAACTCCGGTAAGTGCGATCGTCACCCGTCGTCGCATGGATTTCAGTTCGTGTTCCGGGTTCTCAAACGTATTCAGGCAACTCTGACTACAGAAGTAGTAGGTGCGCCCAGCCCGTTCAGTTTTAAGCGCGGTTGCCTTTTCAACGACCATTCCGCAAATGGGATCTTTCGCCATTTTGTCTGCGGTTAGGGTTTTCGTACCGCCATGTGAATGGCTGTGATGTCCGTGTGTGGTCATGCTCTAACAAACTCCTTATATCAAGGGGAAATTTAAAGAGGCAATTGATTAGATGTGAAGGTTCGGAACACGAAGCTTAGGGTTAGGCGTGGAAAGGGTTAAAACTCAAAGCAACAGGAAAGCGATCGAGCGTCTCATTCGCCGGATTCAGCTTCTTCCTTGAGTTGTGCGACAAAAATTTGCTGGCAGTGGGGGCTACAAAAATAGTAGGTTTGTCCCTCATACTCACCTTTGATGGCAGTCGCTTTCTGAACCGTCATGCCACAGATTGGATCAACCGCAGTCTTCCCGTCGTTTTGTTTCCGTCCAAAAAGCCCAGAAAATACAGACATAATCAATCTCCACGTTGTTTGTACTCTTCTTCAAATGTGTTGCACAGCGATCTATTTATCGGAGGGATCTGCCGTTGTGAGTGTAGGGATCGGGATGCGAGTTAACTCGTTTAGGGGGTTGAGGGTCAATTATGTTCACCACAGCGACACCAAGCAACACGCCAAAACTAGCAGCAACAACCCCCAGAATTAGCTTTGTCCACATCACGCTTACCTTGTTTGAGATTGGCGACTAGCATTGGGATACCAAGCTTGATACCACTGGCGCATTTGATTGATTTCAGCCGTTTGGCTTTGAATGATTGATTGAGCCAGGTTTCTCATCTCAGGGCGATTTGTCCCGTTGAGCAACATTTGAGACATCATTACTGCCATTTGGTGATGCGGAATCATCTCGCGGATAAAGGCTTGATCAAAGTCAGGGGCAGTTCTCAGAGTCTCCAACTGCATCTCAGTGTCCGCCATCATGCCTGAGTGCGTAGACATATTTCCCATGCCTTGTCCGTGCCCCATCATGCCCATATTTCCCATCGACATTTTAGGGACTTCGGTTCCATACCATTGCTTGTACCACGTCCGCATTTGCTGAATTTCACGGGTCTGATCTTGCTTGATCGTTTCAGCCAACCTCTTGATGTCTGGGCGCTTGGCACGAGTCAAGGCTAAATCTGCCATTGCGATCGCGCTTTCATGATGCGGGATCATCATCTGAATAAAATGCTGATCCATCTGCCCCATCATCATCCGTGGCTGAGAAGGATTCGTGCGCGTAGCAGGACGTTGAGCAAGCATCGAGTTTTGGGGATCGGCTTGTGCGTTACTCATGATGACAAGTCCAACAATCGCACTACTAGCTAATAAACCTGCTAGACCATAAGTTAATGTTTTTCGACTCATAATTTCTCTCCTTTCCTTCAAGTAGAAGGGGATGAAGACAACAGGCGTGAATTGAAGAGATAGCATCCTGATATCTTTTATCAATACGCTAAACCTTACAGTTCACTGGAGGGACAAGTCTTTGCAATCAATCTTTACTTAGGGAGATAGCTCTGTGGCTTGAAGCGGTTCTGCGTGAACATTCTTCTGCACAATAGATTGCACCGTTAGAACATTACAGGGCGCATGATGAATCACATAGTTACTCACACTACCCAACACTAACTCTCGCAAGATTGATAATCTCCGCCGTCCAATCACCACTAAATCAGCGCCCCACTCCCGTGCATTCGCACAAATGCAAGCACCAGGACCGCCCAAACACTGAATGTATTCGGTTGGAACTCCGGCTGCGGTTGCAGTGGTTGTTCGCGATTTCAACATCTCAATCCCCTGGTGTTCATAGGCTTGCCATTGCTGGTCAAATTGCTTTATCGCTGAGTCCATTCCCTCCGAGTTATAGTTCAAACTCGTATGTCCAACCACGATCGGATAGTCTTCTTCCTCAAATGATAGAACGTGCAGTAACAGCAAGCTGGCGTGATCCGATTTCGCCAAATCTAGAGCCGCTTGGAACACCTGATTACTAACTTCTGACTTATCTAAAGCCACCAGAATTTTTTGAAACATAGGCTCAACCTCTTCTGAGAGAGCGCTGAATTTCCTTACACTCCTGAAGATAGTGAGAAAATCCGAGAAAGTTATGAGGAACCTGGCAAAACCGCATTCGGTGCAATAACTTGTTACAGAAACAAGTTGCGTTTGCGTCAGGTTGAATGAATGGTTCCGGGAGTGCCAGCCGAAAAAATACAGTCACAGCCTGCCAATTTGGACTGATGGAGAGCAGTTTGCGCCGCACGATTCAAAGCGTCCAAGTCATCTCCATCGTCGGGGTATTGGGCAACACCAGCACTAAATGTCACTCGAAATGGACTGCCGTTGCTAGATGTGAATAAATGTTGCCGAAGCGTTTTCAATACTTCAGAAAGCTGCTCGATTCCTTGAGCTTTTGTCACGCCATAAAGCACAATTACAAACTCTCCACTTCCCCAACGGGCAACGATCGATCGCTGGTTAAACGTTTGTCGAAGCATCTGCCCGAATTGGCGCAAGACAGCATCGCCAGCCATCTGACTGTGGACATCGTTCACTTGCTTGAAGCGATCGAGATCTAGAATCGCGAAACACAACGGTTGCTGATTCTGATTTGCCAGCCGCAGAAATCCCTGAATGGCTCGGATGGATTGTGGACGATTTGCAACCCAAGTTAGCGGGTCAATTTCTGCCCGACTTTGCAACAGCTTGATGCGCTCCAACCGCTTGATAATGCGGGTCACGAGTTCTGCACCCTCGATCGGTTTACTGACAAAATCGTCCGCTCCTACAGCAAGGACTTGATTCACCGTAGTAGTGTCAGTATGAGCCGTTAAGAAAATGACGGGCAACCCACTCCAATCTGGGTCATTCCGAACCGTTCGACACAAATCAATCCCGCTAATATTCGGCATTCGGACATCTAGAAGTAACAAGTCTGGATGGGCTGCTTCTAATGTTTGCCAAAAGCGTTCTGGCTCACTCAATGTCAGGACTCGAAATCCCCACGGCTCCAGGAATGTTTGCAGTGCAACCAAAATTTGAGGATCATCATCGACTGCTAAAACGGTGATTCCCGCAGATGCCGGTAGTGTTGCTCGTTGAAATGCATCAATTCGCTGCACCTCAATGGCAGTTTCTAAAACCTGTGCTGGTGTCGTTGGCTTATGCAGAAACGCTTTAGCGCCCAACCGTGCTGCGTCTAATCGATCGGTCAGTTGATGTTGTGCTGTCCATACCAAAACTGGGATTGAAGGGGATTGACGGCTTAATTCAGCCAGCCACGTCAAACTCTCTTGAATCGAGTGTGACACAGTTGGATCAAGGACAATCACAGCGGGAGCATCTTGCTCCACCAGGGTTTGAGCTACCGTTAAATTACGTGCGATCGCTCCTCGGAATCCCCAATTTCCAGCTTCATGAACGACTTGTTCTGCTGTGATTGGATCGCGATCGACAATCAGTAACAAAGGGCAATTTTCTTCGCGTTCTAACCCGGAATCCTCTGAGTCGCTTTCCTCTCTTGGTGTATTAATTTCTTGACGCAAGGCTGCAACTAATTGACACAGGCAAGCAATCTCGTTCTGCTGAAGCGATGCTCCGACTTGCAGCATTTGCTCAATTTGTTGGGCGAGCCGAGATCCTTCTGAAAATCCAAAGGTTCCGAGAGCGCCAAACAAGGTATGTGCTTCTCGAACCGCCTGCTGTTGTAGCGTTTCGTCCAGGGATTGGTTTGCGATCGCTTTTGTCGCTCGATCCAACAGCGCCAGTTGTTCTTCGACCTTTCCTCGAAACCGATTCCAAACCTGGGTCAGTGATGCCAGCATTTGTTGAGGAGTCTCTGGGGACGAACTCAGTTCACCTTCCAACGCTTGAGACGCTGGCTGATTCTTCAGCGGGTTAAGACGGTATCCAATCCCATAGACGGTTTCAATGAAATCATTCGCTGCGCCTGCATTTTTCAGCTTTTGTCGTAATCCGCGAATATGCGCTCGAATGGCATCATCGCTAGGTGCTTCTCCAGCCGTCCATAAATGATCCAAGATGACGTTATAGCTGAAAACTCGCTGCGGATTGCGGAGAAATAATTCTAGCAGCGCATATTCTTTGGGAGTCAGTAATAAAGCGTGACCCGCGTAACTCACTTCTCCTGTTGCAGGACTGAGGCGTAAGTCACCCCATGTCAGAACTGGCGATGCAACATTTCCCCGGCGCAATAATGCCCGAATCCGCGCCAAAAACTCCTGTGGATTAAACGGTTTAACAAGGTAGTCATCGGCTCCCGCATCAAGTCCTGCTGCTTTGTCTTGGCTACTATCACAACCTGTTAACAGGAGAATGGGCATTTTATACCCTCGCGATCGCAGCCGACGACAAAGGCTGATTCCATCTAAGCGAGGCAATAAAACATCTAGTATCAATAAGTCATACTCATACACCTCAACGAGTTGCCAAGCGGTTTCTCCATCCGGGGCAATTTCAACAATATAATTTTGACTAGTCAGCAATAGACTCAGGGAACTGGCAACCGCTTGATCATCTTCTACAATTAAGATTTTCATGGCTGACCTCAGAAAATAGAAAGGATTGTTCTTTCTAAGAAAAAACGGCTCTCATTTCCAAGCTCTCAAAAAAAAATGAAATCAGCATGAAATCGAGGATTCAAGAAATAAATTGGAACAAATCAAAGAAAGCTAAGGATTGTAATTCCATTCTAATTTCATAGTTGACGAGTAGAATTATCGGTGAGAATCCAAGCAAGGTTTGACATTACTTTGTCTGGGTCTCACACCATTTTCGAGTCTGTGGTTTTCCATCTGAAAGTTACAGGCTTTTTATTGCTGGATAGGTGATGTGTGTTTTGCAGTGGGAGGCGAACGGTGAATGTGCTACCTTTGCCGACAGTACTTTCCACCTCAATTTTGCCATCATGAGCTTTTGCGATCGCTTGAGCGATTGCCAGTCCTAAGCCTGATCCACCCGTCTGCCGAGAGCGATCGCTGTTGACTCGATAAAACCGATCAAAAATTCGAGCTTGATCCTTGGGCGCAATCCCAATTCCCGTATCGCGAATTTGAATCACAGCCTGATGCTCATCTTTCTCTAAGGTCACAATCACTTGACCGCCAGGAGGAGTATAGTGCAAGGCATTTGTGATTAAATTTGAAAATAAACGAATCAGTTGATTCTCATCGCCCATCACATAAAGTTGTTCTGAAACTCGAATTTGAACACTCAATTGAATCGGGGCTGCGATATTTAATGTTGATAGATCTTCAACCAAATCACTAATGAGATCATTTAAACAACACAAGCGTGTTTGAGAAAATAGTGTTTTTTGATCCATTCGAGAAAGTAGCAACAAGTCTTGAACGAGTTGGGCTAATCGATCTGACTGACGATTCAAGATTGACAGCAAATTTTGCGTTTCTTGTTCTGATATCGGTTGGCTATCTTGAGCCGTCTCAACGGTGGCTCGCAGCGTTGCGATCGGGGTTCGTAGTTCGTGGGCAGCATCAGCAGTAAACTGCTGCATTCTTGCATACGAATCATACACAGGCTTCATTGCCAGTCCCGCTAACCACCAGCTTGCGATCGCAATGATCAAAACAACTCCTGGAAACCCAAAGAGAAATAAGATCCGAAGCATCGCTAAGTGTTCGTCGTATTCCCGCAGCGATCGTCCAATTTGCAGATAACCCCACGGCTGTCCTGTCGAGGTTTTTAGCGTTAATGAATATTGATGATAGCGTTGTGATTCGTGATCGCGAATCACTTGCCATGTTTGAATATTCCCCGGCGAATTGGATTGACCTGGAGATGCTCCAGCCGTTGCTAATAAACGACCCGACAGATCAAGAAAACGAATATAGTAACCGCCATTCTGAACAATACCGAGAATGTGGCGATCGCCATCCGAAGCCGTTGAGCAAGCTGTATCAACTTGACACAACCCAGGTAGGACTTGTTCAACCATTGGCTCTAATTTTCCGGGTTGTTTCAGCTTTGGCTCTAAACTGTCATGAAGCGTTCCAGAAATAGACTCTAGCTCTCGATCGACGGCTTGCCAATGAGCATATGCCACCATCTGATACGTTATAAAGCTAGAAGTACCCAAAATTAAGCCTAGAATGACAGCATACCAGCCTGCCATTTTTGCGCGAGTCCGGTTAAATAAGCTACTGTGGCGCATGAGGCAAATTTAGGCAATAGCCCACTCCATGGACGGTTTCAATCAGAGTAAAGTAAATAGCTGAAGTAGTGGAATAACACCGACTTCGAGACCGAACACTCGAATCATTGCATTATTATACCGCTATAATCCAAGTGTTAGTGCGATGGTTCCATGATTGTTACACTATACTGATGCCGACGATCGGCATCAGTATAATTTGCCTTCAAGCTAAATGAGTAATTCAGCGATCTCTCTGCGTGAAAGACTTGCTAAGCCAATAAAGCGCCGTGATGTAAGTGGCATCCGCGATCAAAGCTAGTCCACAGAATCGCCATGTTTGAGCAGCAGATTGACTAGACGGTGCATAAGGGAACATTTGTAGCATTTTCTAAACAAAGCTTAGGTGGAAATGCGGCTCCGAGGGGCAGCAACAAAAGCCCTCTAGAACGTAGTTGGGTCATAAGCATTACTCACGGTTCGGTCAATCTGCTACAACTTTTCACGCATTGTGAAAAACTCCTCCCCTAGCGAAGGATGAATCCCGATCGCTTGATCAAAATGCTTTTTGGTGACTCCAGCTTTCATCGCAGGCGCAATCATTTGAATAATCTCACTCGCATACTCACCCACCATATGAGCGCCTAAAATCCGGTCAGTCTGCTGATCGACCACAAGTTTGAGCAATGCTTCTTGCTTCGATTCTCCAATTAGATTAAACAGTGGTTGAAACGTTTTGCGGTAACATCGAACCGCATCTCCAAACTTCTCGCGGGCTTGTGTTTCGCTAAGTCCGATCGTTGCTGCTTCGGGTTTTGTCGAAACAACAGCAGGAATATTCTCATAGTTCACAGCACAAAGCTGATCACCAAATTCTGTATCAGCAAATGCCCGACCGGACGCGATTGCAGCGGGAGTCCAATGCGGACGAAGCGTACAATCTCCGATTGCGAAAATGTTTGGTTGCGAAGTGCGGCTGTACTCATCAACTGCGATCGCACCTTGATCAAGGTCAACATTGATTTGCTCTAGATTCAATCCATCCAAATTCGGGGTACGATTCTCAATCCAAGCAACCGTTGTTGTAGAAATTTCATCTACGGCTTCACTAGAAACACTAATTTTGATGCAGGACTGTTCGCGCTCAAGTTGTTGTACTTGCGATCGACACAAGATTTGAACTCCAAGCTGGGAAAGTTGAGTTTGAATAGTCGAGCGCAAATCATCGTCATAGCCTGGAAGAATTTGAGTTTCCGGCGTAATCAGCGTGACTTTAGGGATCAAAGCGTTCATGATACCTGCGGCTTTCACAGCGATATGATTGCTGCCTACGATCGCTAGATGATCCGGTCGAGCATTCAGTTCTAACAGTTCGCGAGTTGTGATTGCATTCTCAATTCCAGGAAGATTCGGTTTAACCGCCCTTCCACCCACCGCAATCAGAATCTTATTTGCTGTAACTCGACGATCGCCAATTTCTAACGTATAAGCATCTAAAAAACGAGCTTGTCCATTGATCAGTTCCGCCTTTGCTTTTGTTAAATGCTCGATGTGAACTTGGCTTAGATGCTCAATGTGCTGCTCTTTGGCTTTCATAAACTGAGACCAATCGAACTGGGTGGAGACGTTACCCCAACCATAGTCGTCAGCATTCTGAAAGAATTGCAAAAAGCTGGCAGCATAGGTCATCAGTTTTTCAGGAATGCAGCCATGAACCACACAGGTTCCACCCACTTGATCGCATTCCACGATCGCCACCTTAGCGCCATAGCTAGCGGCTCGCTCTGATGCCGCTAGACCACCCGGACCCGCTCCAATCGCAATTAAGTCATAGTCATAATTCATAGAATTCAATCATTCCATCATGAAGAGAACAATTGCTACTAATCTTCAGTTTCTAACATCAGCATGAAACGCAGATGAAATGGCTCTGTATCCATAGGACGAGATTGAAAGGTTCTAGGCAAAGTAAAACGAACTTTAACGCAAGCCTTAGAAACTAATACCTGCGTTAAAGCGAGATCAGCAGAAATTGCAAGACGATTGTTTAGGCAGAGACAAGTTTGAAGTTATCTAGCAGCACGGCAGAGTCAAACAACGGATCGCCAACATTCGCAACGCCAATTCCTAACGTATAGGTACCAGATTGGGTGATTCCAGCTGAGAAGGTTTGATACCCGGTTTCATTCGAGAACATGGTTCTCGAAGAGTTAGAAGCTGAGTTAGGATCGGCTGCGGTGAGTGCTAACGGTTCGAGCGTGACGAAAAGGAAGTCTATGCTAGGATCAACCAGGGTTGAATCTAACTCATTGGTCAGGAAATTCCAATCAAACGACACAGTGTCTCCTGCTTTTGCATCAAAGGTAAGTTTGATTGCGGAGCCTTGATCAATGTTGCCGTCGCCAAGATTATTCAACACGCTTGAATCTACGCCTAGAAACGATGCGAGTTCTGAAGGAGAAGCGGTTTCTCGCTCAGTGGTCAGAAGCGCCTGAAAGATGCCGTCCGTTGGGAAGACTCCGTAATCTAAAGGTTGAATTTCAGCTTTTCCAACTGTTGACCAACCTGTAAAATCTCCGTTCTCAAAACTACCGTTCGGAATTGAGGAATCGTTGTAGTTTTCTAGTCCACCCATTGCAGGCATCATCATGTCCACGGAGGTTTGATAGCGATCGCGTAACCACTGCCGCATCTGATCGGATTCACTCTGCTGAGTTGAAGCAATGTTACTACACAGATCTTTTAACTCGGCGTGTCCTGCCCGTTCAGTACAAGGAACTGCATCACTGATGCCCGCCTCATGGTGCATGGTCATTTGACGCATAAAGTCGATTTCAAACTCGGCACCTTCCATACGAGACATTTCTCGGATCATGCGTTCTTCGCCAAAGTTGAGATCAGGACTGTAGTTGAAACCGTACCAATCTCTGAGCCAAGTCTGCATTTGCGATCGCTCTTCCGTTTGGGTATCAACAATCCCTTGCGCGAGGGACCTCAAATCGTCATTCACTGCCTTATCGACTGCGAGTTCTGCCATCTCGATCGCCATTGTGTGATGATCGATCGTCTCTTGCAAGTAGCGCACATCAAACCGGGCTGCTGAGTCGTTCGGTGCAACCGTTGAGGCAGCGCGAGGATCGGCTGAGCTTGGAGTATGGCTTTGTAATGTAGAATTCGCAGTAGTTAGTGGGTCAAGCGTCAAAGAATTCAAGGAAGAAACCTTTGTCGAGAGCGGAATATCCGTTAGACTTGATGCGCTATTGCTATGAAACATGCACTTTCTCTTGAAGATTTAAAGTTTGTAGAATATGAGAAGCAAGATTGGAAGTGGAACAAGCTGAACTATCGTCATTGTTCAACCCGTCGTCTTGCAGATTTTCAGTTTAGTAAGCAATCAGCTATTCGATTTACGGCTGTCGCTTGTGTTGCTCTAAGCTCATCGCTGCTATATTATCTACTGCTCTTGTAATATTCAATGAAGTACGTAAAAATGAAATTGGAATGAAATGTAAGTCTATCAAAAGTAGGAATGTTGCTGCTAAAAAATGCACTTAAACTAGCTTGGAGTGCCAAGAAACACAATTGTTTCTCTGAGATCTAGGAAAGCAAGCAGTCTGATTTCTAATTGCGTGGTCTTGATCGTGTAAAACAGTGATAGCGGTACATACAAAGTTTGTCTAATTAAAGCTATGGGAGCTAATCTAACAAAAATGTAGAGTATTCGAGCGAGTGAACCCCCGAATGCACCAAAATGAAGCGATTTAAAGCTCTGTAAAATATAATCGCTCAAGACTAGCAATTGACTATCGTGAAGCTGCACAACTTCACCTCGATATTGCTCAGGAAGTTACATTTGTGCCCATAACGAGAAATTGTCCAATTCTCAGAGCTTTTCTTTACCCTTGCCTGTGAAACGAGAAATTCTCTAGAAGTCAAAACTGAAAGTAAAAGTTGCCCAAATGCCTGTGGGGTCAGAAGCTTCAAAAAAGACTGGCTCAAGTTTCTCCTTATACTTCGTTGGTGACAACACCTACCCCTTGACCTTGAAGTTAGGTACAAGGTTTAGACTAATTTTAGAGTTCGTAAGGAGAAGTTTGAGATGGCAAAGCGTATAGTCGAGGTCTTTACGGCTGGATGTCCTTTATGTGATGAAACCGTTAAGTTGGTTAGGGAGTTAGCCTGCCCGAACTGTGAAGTGCAGGTGTATGACCTGCGCGAGGGTTGCGCTACCAATGAGTGTCGTGAGAAAGCAAACCAGTATGGTATTCATCGCGTTCCTGCTGTTGTTGTGAATGGCAAGCTTGCTGAATGCTGCTCCAACCAACAGGCAGTGTCGCGCGAAGCACTCGTGACTGCTGGCGTTGGACAAGGATAGAGCAAGTATGGGGAAGGGTAGCTTCCTTCCCCATCAGAGCAAAGGAGACGGTATGAAAGTGAAAGAAGGATTGTTGATTGGTGAATTAGGTCAGCAAGTAAACCTCCCTACCCAAACCATTCGTTATTATGAACGCTTGGGCTTACTTGACCCACCTGAGCGAACACAGTCACGATATCGTGTTTATTCAGAACAAACTATAGAGCGTCTGCGGTTCATCCAAAAAGCTAAGCTCTTCGGGCTTTCCCTTGATGAAATTAAACAGCTAATTGAAATTAGGAATAGAGGTGTTTCTCCCTGTGCCAATCTCAAGGCAATGGTGAAGGAGCACCTCGACGAATTAGACAACCATATCCAGGAAATGCTTGCATTCCGTCAGGAATTAGCCAGTCGGTATGAGCAAATCAATGCCTTGCTTTTAGCCTCACCTGCTGCACACTCTGAGGCAAGCTTTAATGGCAGAATCTGTGGATTGATTGAGCGAGAAAAAGAGGATAAGACCTAGAATTGTACATTAATGAATAATTACTTTGATTTGCTGGAGAAGGTAGGAGAAAGTGAAAGCACAAAGTGTCCAATTTGGACAAGTTCTTCCTACAAGACATTTATGTTCGGTAAGTAATTAGATGTGCAGATTTTAGCGAATTGACAATGTGCTTCAACGAGGACATATCAAGATGAAATAAGGATGAAATGCTGCTCCTCCCAATGCCAGAGATTATCTGTCTATCGGTAGAGAGACGCGATCGTAAATTGCTTTCCCTACGGTTATGGCTGAGAGATGACTCTCGAACAATTTCACCCTGGAGAACTTTATGACTGTTCAACAATTGACTTTCAGCCAAACTAGCCCAGATATGCTGAAGTGCATCCAAGATTGCCTTGACTGCCACAGCATTTGTCTCAACACGGCAACCTATTGTTTACAAAAAGGTGGACATCACGCAGAACCCTCGCACATCAAGATTCTGATGGATTGCGCTCAAATCTGCCAAACTGCCGCAGACTTTATGCTAAGAGGATCAGAGTTGCATCGCGAAGTATGTGGTGTGTGTGCTGACGTGAATGAGCGTTGTGCAGATGATTGCGATCGACATAGCGATAACGGTAGTGATGCCCAAATGAAAGCTTGTGCAGAAACTTGCCGTCGCTGTCTAGAATCTTGTCGCAAGATGTCAGGCATGGCTTAATCATGGAGTAAAAGAACAATGCCCCATCAAGATTATCAATCAATTTTGGATGCCGCAATTCACTGTGCTTACGAATGTGAACACTGTGCAGATGCTTGTTTAGGTTCAATGCCCGACTGTGCGAGAGTTTGCACAGATTGCGCTCAAATTTGCTGGGCTTCAGCTTCCTATATGAGCCGTGGATCTCGCTTCATTCCTCAAGTTGTTCGCGCTTGCATTGAAATTTGTGATGCTTGTGCAGCCGAGTGTGAGAAATACCCAGACAATCCGCATTGCCAGAAGTGTGCCCAAGCTTGCCGTCAAGCTTCTGCGGAGTACAAGAAAGTGGCAAGTGTTGCAGGAATTGCATAGCACATTTTCCAGACTGTTCTACTCAAACAGGTTGCCTTTCGCTGATAGATAGGCAACTTTTTCCTAATACAGCAGATTCATTTCAAGATGCAATAGGGATGCTAGAAGAAAAAATTACTGAACAAGGCGGCAAAACGGTTGGCTACTGATCAACGAAGGTTACGACTTTACCGAGTCGAAAGCAGTGCGGGATGGCAAGTTTATTGAACTTGAGATCGACAAAGATAATCAGTCCGAGATGAGCGACGTTTATCGTGAAGCGCAACTCAGTAGGAACCGCATTAAAGCCTTAATCGCTCACTTAAGCAAGAGCATAAGGTTTGATCGAACTGTTAAGATGGTTCGATGGATTCTCGTTTGCGGCGTGGTAGCCCCATCAGCTTGAATTGAATCGACTTCACCACAATGTACAAGATGGGAACCACAAATAAGCTCAGAAACGTTGCGACAAACATTCCACCAAACACAGCCGTACCGAGCGATTGGCGGCTGGCGGCTCCGGCTCCAGTTGCTACTAATAACGGATAGCTTCCGAGCAGCGTAGAGATGGCGGTCATCAAAATCGGGCGCAAGCGTTCTTGAGCCGCTTCGACGACTGATTGAACGAGCGATCGTCCTTGAGATCGCAGTTGATTCGCAAATTCCACAATCAGAATCGAGTTCTTGCTGGCAAGCCCAATCAGCATTACCAGCCCGACTTGGCAATATACGTCGTTATACAATCCTCTCAAAGCCTGAACCGATAGCGCACCGAGAACCGCGAGCGGAACCGACAGCATAATGATGAGGGGATCGATAAAGTTGTTGTACTGTGCTGCTAAAACGAGGAACACAAAGAAAATTCCTAAACCAAAAATAATGGGTGCTTGTCCGCCAGATTCGAGTTCTTCTAGCGAAATTCCTGACCATTCAAATCCCATATCAGGCGGAAGGATTTCAGCCGCTAGTTTTTGCATTGCTTGAATGGCTTGCCCAGAACTAAATCCAGGTGCGGCTGCTCCGTTGATTTCGATTGATCGATGCAAGTTGTAGTGATTAATCGTTTGCGTTCCGGTAGTGGGAACAAGCGTGACTAGAGTTTTCAATGGAATCATTTCACCTCGCCGCGATCGCACATACAACTGCTCGATATTTTCTGGAGTCGAGCGAAACTTCTGATCCGCTTGGACATACACGCGGTAGGTGCGACCAAACGCATTAAAGTCATTCACATAGCGAGAACCAATGTAAGTTTGCAAAGTGCTAAAAATTTCATCGACTGAGACTTGTAATGCTTCAGCTTTGGCGCGATCGACTTCAAGTAAAAGTTGCGGGGCATTGGCAGTATAGGTACTGAAGACCGCTTGTAGTCCAGGCGTTTGATTTGCTTTCTGAACTAACTGAGTTTTGATTTGATCGAGCTTCTGAATATCAGTTGTGGTGCGATCGCTGCGATCTTGCAATTGAAACACAAATCCGCCAACACTTCCCAAGCTTTGAATCGTGGGTGGATTGACTGCTAAAACAGGTGCTTGAGGAATTGACATCAATCCTGCTCTGGCGCGATTCAGAATTCCAGAAACGCTTTGATCTGGGTTTTGCCGCTCGTCCCAAGATTTAAGCGGCGCAAACATAAATCCACGATTCGGAGCATTGCCGCTAAATCCTACGCCCCCGACTGCAAAGGTGGCTCGAACTTCTGGAACCTTGAGAAGCTGCTGTTCTGCTTGACCTACAATTTGCTTTGTATAGTTCAAAGATGTTCCATCGGCTCCTTGAATCAGATTGATAAAGTAGCCTTGATCCTCTTCGGGTAGGAATGATTGAGGCAGGGATAGATAGAGCCAAGCTGTAACACCTAAAGAAGCGATAAAAACTACCATGACGATCGCTCTAATGCGCGTCAGTTTTCCCAATACCTGAGCATATCCTCGACGTGACCAGTCTAGAAACCCATTGAATCGAGCCGCAAGCCATCCTAACCAACCGCTTGGTCTGGGTTGTCGGCGCAGCAAAAGAGCCGAGAGTGCGGGCGTTAACGTCAAAGCGTTGATGGTTGAAATCGTGACAGAAAATGCGATCGTCAACGCAAACTGCTTGTACAACTGACCTGTCACACCTGGGAAAAAGCCAACTGGAACAAAAACCGCCATCAAAACTAGCGAAGTCGCAATCACTGCTCCGAATAGTTCGCGCATTGCCTCAATCGTGGCTCGAAACGGACTCAGATTCTTCTCCTGAATCAATCGAGTTACATCTTCGACAATGACGATCGCATCATCCACCACCATGCCAGTTGCAAGCGTTAATCCAAACAGTGTCAGGCTATTGAGCGAGAAGTTAAAGGCTTTGACAAAGATAAATGTTCCAATCAACGAAACTGGGATGACGATCGCTGGAATAATCGTCGTTCTCCAGTCTTGCAGGAACACGAAAATCACCAATACAACGAGAATAATTGCCTCAAACAAGCTTCTAATGACTTCTCGAAATGACGCTTCAACAAACAGCGAAGAATCATACGGGATATCGTAAGTTAGTCCAGGTGGAAAATTTTTAGACAGTCGCTCCATTTCTGCCTTGACTGCTTTGGCAATATTTAAAGCATTGCTTCCTGGGATCTGGATCACCTGATACCCAACAGAAACACGACCCCGATAGCTGGCAAATGAACTGTAGTTTTCGGCTCCAAGTTCAACGCGCCCGACATCTTTGAGCCGAACCAGTGTCCCATCTGACTCGGCTTTCAGCACAATCTCTTTGAACTCCGTTGGCTCTCTTAATCTACCGCTTGTCTGTAAGTCAATCTGATACAGTTGCTCACTTGAAACAGGCGGCTGTCCAATGCTTCCGATCCCAAGCTGTACGTTTTGCTGATTTAGTGCATTAATCACGTCTTGAGCCGTCAGATTTCGGCTCACGAGTCGATTCGTATCGAGCCAAACGCGCATTGCATAACGTCGTTCACCAAAGGTCAGAATATTGCCAACTCCCTTGATACGTCGCAGCGCGTCTAAGACATAGAGATCCGCATAGTTGCTAATGAAAGTGTCATCGTAACGATCGTCTTCGCTGTATAGCGCCATTGCGAGAACGATCGCGGTTGATTGCTTTGAGACACTCACTCCAGTTTGTTGAACTACTTGCGGCAGTTGAGCTTGAACTTGCAGCACTCGATTCTGAACATCCGATGCCGCTACATCAATGTTATAGCCTTGCTGAAACGTGACCACGATCGTACTTGTTCCATCATTGCTACTGGTCGAAGCCATGTATCTCATCCCTTCAACGCCATTGATTTGACGTTCTAAAATGGTTGTTACCGTGTCCTCGACAACTTGAGCATTTGCACCCGTATATCTTGCCGTGACTGTAATCTGAACGGGACTGATATCTGGATATTGTTCGATAGGTAGAGTGGGCAGGCTAACGAGTCCGACAACGACCATCACTAAGGCAGTGACGATCGCGAAAACAGGTCGCTTGATGAAAAAATCAGCAAACATACAGCTTATTCAGATGAAGTGGATAATTTAAGATTCAGGCGTAACTGGCATTCCATCTCTAAGCGCCAGCACACCGGACACAATCACTCTTTCTCCTGCACGCAAACCATCGAGAACCTGATAATCGTTACCCTCGATCGCGCCTAATTTCACAAGCCGCTGTCGTGCCACAAACCCAGACTGAGCAGGCTCAACGACATAAATAAAAGCCTCTCCGCCTAATCGCGTAATCGCTGTTGTGGGAACAACGACACCTGGACGCTGACTCTGGATGATTCTTGCTCGAATATTAAATGACAACTACGATCGGCGGGACGACAGCCAGAAATCCTGTTCTAAAAGTGCGATCGACAAATGATACTCCTAAATGTTGATAACTCAGATTCCCTACCATATATACCTTTCGGCTCCGATCATAGTTGTCGCGACAATCATGATCGGTCGTTGGGCAGGATTCCTAGCTGTCGCCAACCCGCCAGTGTTGCTGTCACTTGATACTCGAACAAATTGTTCAGTTCTTAAGCGTCCATCAGGATTATCAATCAACGTTTTCACTAAAATCGATTGAGTTGTCCCTGTTGCATTAGGAGCGATGAAGAACACGCGGCTCGTTCCCAAGCGCTGTCCGCGATTGTCTACTAGCTCAACTGAATCCCCGATGTTCACTTGAGAAATCTGCTCGGCTGGAATTGAGAAATTAACTTCTAGGGCAGTGTTATCAGCAACCATTGCGATCTGAGTTGAAGGATCAACTAAATCGCCAACTTTTGCAGGAATGTCTCCTACTGTTCCTTGAAAGGGTGCAGTAATTTGAAAGTACTGAAGCTGAACTTGCTGTTCTTGAGTGCGCGATCGCGCTTCTTGCACTCCTTTTTCTGCCTGAATCACAGTTGCCTGCTGTGCTTGAACTTGTTCTTCAACCGCCCCAAGCCCCGCTCTCGCCACTTCTAATCGATTGGCATACTGATCACGGGTTTGCTGTGAAATCGCGCCTGCTGCTGCTAACTGAGAATAGCGGTTATAGTCTTGTTGAGCCAACTTCACGTCAGATAGTTTTGATCGCCGTTCTGCTTCGAGCGATCGCAAAGTCGCTCTAGCGGTCCCCACCTCTGCCTGAGCCGACTCGGTTGCTGCACTGCTACTGTTGACGGCTGCTTGTTGTTGAGCCGGATCAACTTGAGCTAAAACCGTTCCAGCGCTGACTTGCGCTCCTGGCGTAACGAGAATACGGGTGACTCGGCCTTGGATCTGGGGACGCAGCGTGACAGAACGGCGCGATCGCAGATTGGCAATAAACTCCGATCGTTCTTGTAGCAGGCGCGATTGTAAGGTTAGAGTCTTAACAGGCATTGCAGGCGGCGGGGCAGTGGTTGGAACTGGCTCCCGCCTTGCCAAAACTTGCCAAACTCCTAAACCTCCACCACTGAGCAACAACAACCCAAGCAACCACCATACGCGAGGGCGACGAGAATTAGATGCTCTTTCAGAAGGTGAGTTTGTGGCTGAAAAGTTAGATGAATCCATGACTTGATTGTTTGGTAAACGCTTGCTTCTGAAACGCGATCGAATAAATTACTCAGCAACCCGCACTACAAAAGAAACTGTGATCACTTGCCCATGACGCTGGAACTGTGCCCAAATCTTGTACAGTCCAGCGCGAGGAAAGCGAGTATGGGCACTAATTTGGGAGGCGCTAGAGTGAGAGGCGTGATCAGTCGAAGAATCTGCATGATTGGAATGATCGGAGATTAAAGGCTCGTGATGCTCCATTGGGTGAACATGCAGAAACTCGCTGCCATCTTCACTGATCACGACGAGGTGAGCAAGAGCGCCTAAATAGGGTTGAAGATCAGACACGGGCTGGCAAGTCTGCTCATCTTCAACCGCAAAATCGAGCATGATTGCTTTACCTGCGCGTAACGGTTGATTCGCTGTTATGGTGAATCGTAAGCCATTTACACTCTTAGTTAGGATGTCATCTTCAATCAGCGCGATCGCGGCTCGTGCTTCTCCATCAATGTGTAAACTCAACTGATCCACAATTTGATCAGCACCAAGCGGAGCGTAATCCGCATAAAGTCGATAGTGACCAGCTTGCGGAAAAGTGTAGACAAGATGAAACCGACCATCTGCTTCTTGCTCTGGATGCAGGTGATAGAACTCGCTGAGATCTTCAGAAACAACTAGCAAATGGATCGCTCGCTCATGCACGATCTTCAGATCATGGGCAATTTCTCCAGTTGAGTTCCGAATCGTGAATGCTAGTTCTACGGGTTCACCTGCTTGAATGCGGGTAGGCTTAGATTCAAATTCAACGTGATAAGCGGTAGCTGAAACTGAGATCGTCGTATTGTGATGTACTGTCATAACTCCAATCCTCCGACAATGACTTTAATTTCCTGAAATCTCTTTGATAAGACAATGAAGCTCACTGTGCTTGATTCGGCTTACTGTCTTGCACCTGCACAATGGCGGGTGGCAGTGCTTCTAAGGCTCTCATCGGCTGAATATTTGCCTCTGATAATGATGAGAAGGTCAACATGCCCCCCATTCCTGCCATGATTGCGTTCTCAGCAAAGCTCACAACACCCAACGGTGCTTTGGAATTGCCACCCACACAAGCACAATTCAACGCCAACTTATCAATGTAGACTGCTTTGAACACTGAAACTGCTCCACTAACCCCGACAACCAATGAGCTAATGCCAGTCGTCAACGGTGCAATACCAGAAAGAAATCCAAGCCCGATTAGCAACTCAGCAAACGGGTAAATTTTTCCGTAGGGCTTAAAGCGCTTAGTTACGAGATCATACTTCTCGAAACTCTCAGCAAACGCATCTAGATCCATCAACTTGAGGGAAGCCAGCATCGAGAGCGAAAATCCCATGAAGCCAGGAATTCCGAGCGATGTTGCGAGTGCCATTAATCCAGCCGTTGAGAAAACTGCGGCGACTGGTGTGTAAGAATATTCAGCTTTTTCAGCTTCTACTTTTAGCCGTTCCGCGAGATCTGTGTAGCCTCCGATTCGCTCTGCACCAAAGAAAATTTGAGGCGTGGTTGCAACTCCATGTTTTGCTTTAAATTGATCGACTTCTTCGCGCGATCGCAGTTTCACATCCTCGAATTCGATGCCTTGCTCTTGAAGGAGCTTGACCGCTCGAAGTCCCCAAGGACATTCGTGCTCAGGCATCGACATCCGATAAACCGTGACATTTTTCGTATTAGTTTCTGCCGTTTTATTGTTCAGCATCGTCATATAAACCTCTCAGAAGTAGTTAGGGAGTAGCATTGGAAGCTTTGGAGAATGATCTCAGTTCTGCAAGTTCAGACAGTGCTTCTAAGCAGCGCATACTTGCAGTAGGATTCTTTTCTCAACTGCTCATTACTGTAAAGTATCCGGTGAACTGGAGAGTCAAGCAGTCTTGCAAATGATTTTGAGAAAGTAGAGATCACCTTTTCAGCACTTTCAGGCGCATCTTTACAGGAACTCGATCGAAATTAGAGGCTGCTAGTTTGACATGACACATCAAAATGAAACTGAAGTGGAATAATGCTCTACTCAAAGATAGAAACACTCAATTCGTCCTACTGAAAAAGGTTGCCTTTCACAATAGATAGGCAACCTTTTCTCAAAAGAATAGAATTCGCTTTAGGTAACGTTGATCAACATCGTTAATCCTCCTGCACCTTGCACTTCAACATTGTCATTCGTGGCATGGTGAGCAATGTGACAATGCAGTAACCACTTTCCTTTCTCTCGTGCTGTCCAAATCACGTCGTAGCGCTCACCTGGAGCAACATTGATCGTGTCTTTCTCAATCTGGGCAGCGACAGGAACCGGATTCCCATCGGTTGCAACAATTTTGAAAGGTCCGCCGTGAATATGCATTGGATGAATGAACGCATTGTTTGAACCGATAAAACGGAAGCGAATCTTTTCGCCAACTTTAGCATTCACAGTTTCAGTAGAAGGATAAGCTTTACCGTTGATGGTGAAGAAGTTGGGTAATAAACCTTCCATTGGCATTGAGGGAAAAGTGTAGCCTTGTTTCACCGTCCATTCTTGCAGTTGCACAGTCACATCTTGATCGAATGCAGGAGTACTGGCTTTATTTTTCGGTTCAACAATCAACGCACCATACATTCCTAATGTTTGCTGCCGATCGACATCTTTGTGCGAGTGGTAGAAGTAAGTGCCTGATTGCTTAACCGTGAATTCGTAGGTATAACTTTCACCAGGCGCGATCGGCTTCTGAGTCACATCGGCAGGTCCATCCATGTTATTTGGCAAAATCATGCCGTGCCAATGAACCGTTGTGGGTTCAGGTAGATTGTTCTTGACGATCATCCGAATGCGATCGCCTTCTGTCACTTGAATTCGCGGCCCAGGAACTTGGCGATTAAACGCATAGGCAGCCACTTGCGTTCCGGGGAGAATGTTCCAATTAATTAAAGAGACATCTAGATTAAAGACCTTGAAACCCTTTTCTACCTTGGGTTCTAGAATTTGATCACCCCGTGCATCCGCAGGAGCAGTATAGGCAATTTTAGTTAAATCGACTGCTGCCATATCTTCCATCGCTTCCATACTCGTATCGGCAGTCATGATCATTCCCGGCGGCATCACCAGTCCGTTCATTTGAGAAACGCTACTCATGAGTGCAGTGGGCAGTGATGCAACTGGCGCGGGAGCAGTTGTGCCTTTCATGTTCATTCCCGGCATCGATCCATTACTTTGGTTCATTCCTGGCATTGCAGTCTGAGGCATATTTTTGCTGCTCATGCTGAAGTTGCCATAGAGAGCCGCGATCAGAACGCCGATCGCAAGTGCTAACAACGTTAAAAGCATGACAGCGAAAATCTGCGCTCTTGTCGCTTTTGGCTTCATGCTCATCTCCCTATGCGAACTTGCAGATTGCTGATTTGAGTGAGCTTTCATTTATTTTCGCTCCGTATTAGAGATGTCAGGCTGCGATGCTTGGTCAGGATAGTTGTTGGTAGAGGTGTTAGATGTGAGTTGTTCACCAGAAATTGCAGCAATCCGCTGTCGTTCAGCAGTGAGGCTGTGACCGCCTTTACCCAAAGCTCTAACGGTTCCCATGCCATGTTTTAGACCAACAGCAACCAGCCACATATTGACCGGAAAAGCGACCACCAAACCAACTAATGTTGCAAGTGACATTACACCCCAGAAGCGAAGAGATGTTGCTTCCATTGCCTGCATATCACGACTCATCAGAATTACCATCACAGGGATCATGCCTGCCATGACCGCATTCATCGAAAGCCATTCAGGAATAAAAGACCGTCGAACGGCTTTTAGATACGAACCACCGAGCATATCTTTCATAAACAAGGATTGAAAGATCAATAGCCCAAATGCAAAGCCAAAGACATACTCAGAAATGACATCCAGCCACATCGGTAGTCCTAAAACTGCTGTGATAGCCGCCGCGACAATAATCCCTGTTGCATCTCCCGCCATACAGTGAATTGTTGATCCGAGTGTTTGCTTCCATAAGGGTTTAACAAACTCTTCGTGTTCTCCGGGGGCTGGTTCTTGGCAAGACAAGATGTATAGGGCAGCCCCAACGATTCCAGTGTAGAGTGTCACTAATATCCATCCCCACTTCATAATTGTGAGTTCAGGATTGCGGGTAAGGGCATCCCAAGCAACGTAAATAACCGCGATCGCGCTTAGACTAAACCAAACCAGCAAAACTTGATCGATCAGCATTGTGCTTTGAGGCTGTGGTGCGATCGCGGGTGACATTTCAGGCATATTCATTCCAGGCATACTGGAATCTGTTGGAGATTGAGCAATGAAGCGATGAAGGCTGGGTAAGCTTTGAGTTGATCCCAGTTTGGGAGTGAGAAAGACAACTGCAATCGTTGCTGTGAATAAAATTATCCACAAAGCGAGTTTAGAGCGCATATCTACATTGCTGAGGTGAGAATTGAGATTCAGCAGCAAAAACGATTTTTTATTACTGAGCAAAAGACTGCTAACTAATATCTTGATACAAAAAGATGAAATGAGTATGAAGTGTTTTAATTGAATCAGAATTCTTTCATTCTATTTAAGTTCATACCAGGCGAAAATGAAATCAGCATGAAATGGAATTCCATCAATAGTGTTGATTTTTTATAGAAAATTGTACTTCAGACGCTAGAGGCGACTGGAATCAGTAACCTCCTACCGTGAAAGCCGAGGACTAAATCGTAGTTCTTTGAACTTTACATTTTAGGAGTTTCATCATGACTGCAACCCAATCTCATCAATCTCAACTCGATGCTTGTATCGAAGCTTGTCTGGACTGTTTGCGAGAGTGCGAAACCTGTGCAACTGCTTGCCTTGATAGCGATATGGTACAAATGATGGCGCAGTGCATTAAGACCTGCCGCGACTGTGCCGACACTTGCGATATTTGCGCTCGGTTTATGGCACGTAATTCTGATCTTCATGCTCAACTCTGTGGCGTTTGTGCTGAAGCTTGCGATCGCTGTGCTGCCGAATGTGAAAAACACGATCATGACCACTGTAAGCGATGCGCCGAAGCTTGTCGTCGTTGTGCTGAATCCTGTCGCCAGATGGCTACAGCAATGGCTTAATCAACGGGTTCGATCAAGGCTGTCTCCTAATTGAAGAGACAGCCTCTTCTCATTCTATGGAGGGATTTTGAAGCAACCGCTTGACTCTCCAGCCCACTAGAGGGTTCAAGATAGAGACAGTTCAACTTCTCGCTTCAAGGAAGCTTCAATTATGTCCCTTCAATTTACCGTCCCGAATATGGCTTGTTCTGCTTGCAGTGAAACGATTACCAGTGCAATTAAAGCGATCGATCCCACTGCAACCGTGAGCGCTGACCCGAAAACTAAGCAAGTCAACGTTGAAACCCAAGCTTCAGAAAACCGCGTTAAAGAAGCGGTAACAAATGCAGGCTATACCGTCGCGTAGGTTCATTTCTCGTTTCTTCTTAAATCATGGAAACCAATACGCTCAAATTGCAGGGCATGAGTTGTGCATCCTGTGCCCGCAGTGTCGAAGTTGCGATTCGATCAGTTCCCGGTGTGGCGGATGTTAGCGTCAACTTTGGAGCCGAACAAGCCACGCTGCAATATGATCCCAAGCGCACGAATCTAGAGCAGATTCAAAGCGCGATCGTCGATGCTGGATACAGTTCCTATTCCTTACAAGACCAAGAATTCATCACGGATGAAACCGAGGCTGAAAAAACCGCCCGATTGCGAGAATTTCGGCATCTCAGAACAAAAGTGATTGTTGCAGGCATCATCAGCGCTGTTTTGGTCATTGGATCATTACCGATGATGTTAGGATTGCCGATTCCATTCATTCCCGCATGGCTGCACAATCCTTGGTTGCAATTGATTCTCTCCACTCCGATTTTGTTTTGGGCGGGACGAGAGTTCTTCGTCAATGCTTGGAAAGCCTTAAAGCGTCATACGGCAACGATGGATACGTTAGTGGCGCTCGGTACGGGAGCCGCTTACCTATATTCGCTGATCGCAACGCTGATTCCGAACTTTTTTCTGTCGCAAGGACTGAACCCGGATGTTTACTATGAAGCAGCGAATGTGATCATCACGCTGATTTTGCTCGGTCGGTTGCTCGAAATGCGGGCGCGGGGGCAAACTTCTGATGCGATTCGCAAGCTGATTGGATTGCAGGCGCGAGATGCTCGGATCATTCGGAATGGACAGGAACTTGAAGTTCCGATTCAAGATGTCCGCATTGGTGACATTGTGATCGTGCGTCCGGGTGAGAAAATTCCGGTTGATGGTGAAGTTGTCGAGGGCAGTTCGCAGATCGATGAATCGATGGTGACAGGTGAAAGCGTCCCGACGAAAAAGCAACCCGGTGATGAAGTGATTGGAGCCACAATCAACAAAACGGGAAGCTTCAGATTTCGAGCGACTCGCGTGGGGAAAGATACGGTTCTCGCTCAGATTGTTCAACTTGTACAACAAGCACAGGGGTCAAAAGCGCCGATTCAGCGACTAGCCGATCAAGTTACTGGATGGTTTGTTCCGGTAGTGATTGCTATTGCGATCGCAACCTTCCTGATCTGGTTTAACGTGATGGGTAACGTGACGCTTGCTCTTATTACCACTGTTGGCGTATTAATCATTGCTTGCCCCTGTGCATTAGGACTTGCCACTCCGACTTCGGTGATGGTTGGCACTGGCAAAGGTGCAGAGAACGGCATCTTGATCAAAGGAGCCGAAAGCTTAGAACTGGCACATCAGATTGAAACGATCGTGCTCGATAAAACTGGAACCCTGACCGAAGGCAAGCCCACAGTCACCGACTTTATTCCCACAGTTGGAACTGCAAATGAACTGAAGCTATTAAAGTTGGCGGCATCAGTCGAGCGCAATTCTGAGCATCCTTTAGCTGAAGCAGTTGTTCGATACGCTCAGTCCCAAGAAGTCACCTTAGAAACGGCTCAGAATTTTGAAGCGGTTGCTGGAAGTGGTGTTGAAGGGAAAGTAAATAACCACCTAGTTCAAATCGGCACACAACGCTGGCTAAATGAATTAGGAATTGATACCACTCTAGTGCAAGCGGAAAAAGCCCGATTAGAGTCATTGGGTAAAACAGTGATTCTAATTGTGATCGATCACCAACTTCAAGGCTTAATGGGCATCTCTGACGCGCTTAAACCGTCCTCGGCTCAGGCAGTCCGCGCTCTACAACGATTAGGGCTTGAAGTCGTGATGCTTACTGGAGATAACCAACAGACTGCAAACGCGATCGCTCAAGAAGTTGGGATTCAAACCGTGATTGCTGAAGTTCGACCCGACCAAAAAGCCGCTGTAATTTCAGCGATTCAAAGTGGTCAAATCGGCAAGCAATCAACGACTCAAACAAAGTCACGACGACACGCAAAATCAAAAATTGTCGCAATGGTCGGAGATGGAATTAATGATGCACCTGCATTGGCTCAAGCAGATGTCGGAATTGCGATCGGGACTGGGACAGATGTGGCGATCGCGGCAAGTGACATCACGCTGATTTCTGGGGATCTGCAAAGCATCGTGACCGCGATTCAACTAAGCCGCGCTACCATTCGCAACATTCGGCAAAATCTGTTCTTTGCCTTTATCTACAACACCGTAGGGATTCCGATCGCCGCAGGCATTCTCTTCCCGATCTTTGGCTGGTTGCTGAATCCCATCATTGCAGGTGGTGCAATGGCACTCAGTTCAGTATCCGTTCTCACCAATGCGCTGCGACTCCGAAATTTTAAACCGAAAGCAACTGCATAAGGAGAAGTCATGACGCGAAAACATTGGATGATTGGAAGTTTAGCGGGATTTGGATTGGTGCTGGGTGTTTCTAGTACCTCAATCGCACAAATGCCCCATGATGAAATGCAGCCGTCTGGAACCGCACAAACAACGAGCTTTCGCCGCATTGATCAGCCGCTCTGGTTAAAGAGTGCGGTCACTGCCGGAGGCATCGGATTAATCGGTGTAGAACTCTGGTGGTTTTTGTTCAGTAAATCTAAGTCTCGCAAAGCGGATACAAACCAGGGAATTCAAGAAGTGACGATTACCGTTGATGATGGCTATGAACCCAATCGAGTCGTGG
Organism: Leptolyngbya sp. AN10; assembly: GCF_050565645.1. NCBI lineage: Bacteria > Bacillati > Cyanobacteriota > Cyanophyceae > Leptolyngbyales > Leptolyngbyaceae > Leptolyngbya > Leptolyngbya sp. AN10. The sequence continues at coordinate 299,004 of NZ_JBNXVP010000004.1, read as the reverse complement.
TTACTGCTGGACAACCTGTGCGATTGAGCTTCGATCGACGTGATCCTTCTAGCTGTCTTGAAGCCGTGCGAATTCCTGGCTTTCACATTGCCAAAGATTTACCACTGAATCAAGTGACCACGATCGAGTTCACTCCAACTGAACCCGGAGAATATGAGTTCACCTGTGGGATGAATATGTTTCGTGGCACGATCAAAGTACAGGGCAATGCTACACCTATCGAATCCACTCAAACGTTAGTTTCTCAACGGAGTTAATCATGATTGTTCAAGATGAGCCGAAACTGATCGGCGCGATTTCAAAGGAAAGTGGGCTTCCGGTAAAAACGATTCGATACTACGAGGAACTAGGACTCCTCAAGACGATCGGACGAACCGAAGGCGGCTATCGATTGTTTCGCTCAGACGCACTCTCGCGATTGCATTTCATCAAACGCGCTCAAAGTCTCGGATTAAGTTTGTCAGAGATCAAAGCTTTTTTAGAGGTTCGAGAACAAGGAGAGTTACCCTGTGTTCATATCAGACAAACTCTCCAAGAAAAGCTGAGTGACATCGATCGACAAATTCTAGAACTACAACGATTAAAGCTAGAACTGACGGAACTCTTGAGCGATCAGACTTCCCAGTCGAGTGTTTCTGAAACCATCATTTGTCCGATTCTTGAATCGACTTGATTCTAACTTTACGGTGAGGATAAGTAGCAATGACAGTCCGGCTTTTCAATTAATGATTCAACCAGTGCATTCAGCGAGACTGCTGCTAACAATCCACCGCCCAATGTTCCTGCGATCGTCAGGTAAGGAACCTCTGTTTTCATCAATCGCCGTTTGGCAGCAGGGGCATGACTAAACCCAATCGGCATTCCAATCACCAGTGCAGGTCTGATTTTTCTCTGTTCAATCAAGGTACAGGCGGACATCAGAACCGAAGGAGCATAGCCAATCACTAAGATGCAATGCTCCGGAAGTCGCTCTAAACGGTCTTCCCATTGCTTATGATTCCAGAACGCTTTTTCGGCTTCATCAGCACTATTGATGTGAGCATCCGCAATCAGGGTTTCAACTGAGCAGTTGAGATGAGCAAGGCGAGTTTGATCCAATGCCGAAACCACCGGGAAGATATCCCCGATGATCGTACATCCAGCTTTGAGCGCATCACGAGCGGCTACAATCGCATCTCGACTCCGACGCACAAACTGAATTAAACTCACATCTCCACAAGCCAGTACAAGCTTCGATAACAGATCAACTTCAATCTCCGAACGATCAGACAGATCCGGCAAGAGTCGTTGCAACGATTCCTCAAACGCTTCAGGATGCGATGTAGTTTCTGAATCCAAATGCTGCCAGAGTTGTTCCAATTCTCCGAGTCCGCTTTGAGTTTCGGCTTCCAACCGTCTCAATTGTGCCAGAGCTTCTGCCTGAACCATCTGACAATCCCGATCCCGCCCCAGTACGCCTTCTAATGCTGCCGCCGTTTGGCGTAATCGGGCTAACTGTTGCACGATCGTTTGATACTGTTGTTGTAGTTGCACCATCAAAGTGGGTTCAGCTTCGGTTTCGGACTTGTTCTGGATTAACTGCTGAATATGAGAAAGCTGAAACCCTTGCTGTTTGAGTGCGACAATCTGCTTGAGTTGCTGAACATCTTTTTGGCTGTAGAGACGATAGTTACTTGCAGAGCGCGAAGGCTGGGGGAGCAACCCCAAGGTATGGTAGTGCCGTACCATTCGCGGTGTAATACCACTCCCGACCGCCTCAGTTAATTCTTTAATCGTCAGATCCTGTGTTTTCATACCTTCGATTTTAGGCGAAGAGGTTGACATTAACACTAATGTCAAGGTTTAGAGTGAAAGCGTGGTTTGCCTCGATCAATACCAATGTTTTCTCTCATCCTTCCTCGTGTTCCGACGCTGCTCAAAAATCATCCTGATGCCATTGCAGCACTTCTTTGCGGCGTTTTAGTTCTGCTCGGCTGGTTGACGCTACAATCGGGCTGGCTGAGTCTCGCACTGCTGATCTTACCTGCTGCTTATGTGATTGGCGGCTATGAAAGCGCCCGTGAAGGTCTGATAACCTTGTTTGAAGAAAAAGAGCTTGATGTTGATTTGCTGATGATTGTGGCGGCTTTGGGAGCGGCAGCATTAGGATTGTGGCAGCGAGAATATTCTTTTATTGTCGATGGTGCAGTTCTGATTCTAATCTTCTCGATCAGTGGTGCATTGGAAGGTTACGCGATGCAGCGCACTGAGCGAAGTATCCGAGGATTGATGAATTTAACGGCGGATACGGCACGAGTTTGGCGTGACGGGCGAGAAGTGGAATGTGCGATCGCAGATCTCCAAATCGGCGACGAAATCATTGTCAAACCCGGCGAACTCGTTCCGACTGATGGCTTGATCATCGAAGGATTCAGTACCCTCAATCAAGCGCCGATTACTGGGGAATCAATGCCCGTTGAAAAGACGATCGGGGATGAAGTCTTTGCTGGAACGATTAATAGTAACGGTGCATTGCGGCTTAAACTGCATCAACCGCCAGAAAGTAGCCTGATTCAGCGTGTGATCCGCCTCGTTGAGCAAGCCCAAACCGAAACGCCACCGTCACAACAATTTATCGAACGGTTTGAGCGGCGATATGCAAAAGCGATCGTCATTCTCGGAATCTTGTTGACCCTACTGCCGCCGTTTCTTTTGGGGTGGAGTTGGGAAACGACGATTTATCGTGCTTTGATTTTTCTGGTGGTTGCTTCGCCCTGTGCATTGATGGCAGCGATTATGCCGACATTGTTATCTGGAATTGCAAATGGAGCAAGGCAAGGAATTTTATTTAAGAATGGTGCTCAATTAGAATTAATCGGACAAGTGAAAGCGATCGCATTTGATAAAACTGGAACCCTCACCACTGGCAAGCCTCAAGTGGTTCAAGTTATTGCGGTTGAATCTGAAACACAGTTGCTGCAAGTGGCGGCAGCTTTAGAAAGCTTGTCTGAACATCCGATCGGAGAAGCAATTGTAAGATTTGCCCAGCAACATCAAATTGCCTGGAGCCAAGCAACGAATGTTCAGTCTCATACAGGTCAAGGAATTACTGGAGAACTGGATCAACAGCTTGCGATCGTCGGTAAAGCCGCCTTTGTTCAAGAACATTGCGACAATGGGTCAGAAAAATTAATTGCTTCTGCACAGCAACTCGAAGCCACTGGAAAAACAGTCGTGTGGGTGGCTTATGCTGGAGAGCTACTAGGAATGATTGCGATCGCGGATCAAGTTCGCCCTGAAGCAGCAAGCACGATCGCTCGATTAAAACAGCTTGGCATTCAAGAGATAGTAATGTTAACTGGCGATAACGATCGCACTGCTCACAGTATTGCCGCTGAACTCGGAATTGCTCAAGTCTATTCAGAACTGCTGCCTGAGAACAAAGTCGATGTTATTCGATTATTGCAACGACAATATCGCACCGTTGCAATGGTCGGAGACGGCATTAATGATGCGCCTGCATTGGCTCAAGCTTCGGCTGGAATTGCAATGGGAGCGGCTGGCAGCGATGTGGCACTCGAAACGGCGGATATTGTATTGATAGCAGATCGGCTCGAACGCTTGATCACTTCAATCCGTCTCGGTCGCCGCGCTCAGCGGATAGTCAAACAAAACATTACGTTCGCACTGAGTTTTATTGTGCTGCTATTGGTGACGAACTTTGTGAGCCATATCACCTTACCTTTAGGAGTTGTGGGACATGAGGGATCGACGGTGTTAGTGACGCTGAGCGGGCTAAGACTGCTGAGAAATTAGCGATCGTTGTCACCCTGATGCACCTTGAGAATCAAGATAGGATTGAATCATAGGGTGCGTCAATTTGCTCAATGTATAGTCCGCTGCTTGCCACAAAATTCTATGTTCCGTTAACCTGATCGCTCTTAGTAAAGCGTGAGTATTTGATTGAGCAATTGAATCAAGGTATCGATCGCCGACTCATTCTGATTTCGGCTCCCACAGGCTTTGGCAAAACAACATGGTTAAGCGAATGGCAACAGCAAACAACCTGCAAACCAAGTGGCTATCTCTTGATGAAAGTGATAACGACTCTACCCGGTTCTGGACTTACACGATTGCGGCACTGCAAAGAACGCATCCGAATCTCGGAGCCAGCACCCTTGCAATGCTACATTTGATCAATTATCCTTCGTTTGAAACGTTTCTCGTTCCACTGAATCAATGAAATAACCGATCTCACCGATGAGAAGCTGGGGAAAAATTAGACCTTGCAGCCAGAGTACCGCTCCATTAACCAAAGCATTGTTTGTGTTTGAACTTTCTCTTGTTGACACTTGACCTGCAAGGGTGGCTCATCTGTGATTAAAATTTTTCTCACAAGTTTGGCATAGTGAAGGTTAAGCGCGTCTTGTAGGCTTAAACATCCGTCGCAATAACTTCGAGCAGGTTCTAACCAGGCAGTTTCACTGGGCACTAGACAGAGTTGAAGATGATTTGCCATACCTGATAGATCACAGCAGGATGGGCAAAACTCAGCTAACACAATGTCTAGTACTGCGATCGATACGTGTCCAGCGATGATTTTTAGTTGGTTAAGATCGTGCAATTCGATCAACGTTAATGTATCCAAGAGATAGTTCAATTCAGTTCCTCCCCATCTTGGTGCAGCCATTCCAGCAAATCCTTTTGCACGATTCTTAAGTTTTCTTCCAAAATCTCGGCGGCACGAGAGGCTGTAATCTCTTCTTTTACCAATGCCGTATACACTAGACGTTTTAAGCGCGTGAGACGCTGAGGCGATGGCAATTTTGGTAGTTCTTCTTCGGCTCCATATTTTTTATTGAGGATGCCAATCTGTTGTCCTTTCTGTTGTTTTGTGATTAATCCAGCTTGCTCAGCACGGTATAGAGTTGTGCGAAGACTAACACCATAGCGACGCTTGATATCTTGTAGAAGGGGTTCTGGCAACCATCGATTTTTGTAAGCGTGTAATTCTCGCTGAACTGCTCCCAATGGCAGAAGAACAGCTCCGGCTAAATGATTGGCAGCTTTTTCGCGTGGATCAGTTGGACGAGATCGCCCCTGTGGTTGTCGATATTCCCGTCGGTGCAAGATTAGATGAGCGAGTTCATGTAGTGCCGTGAAGAATTTACGCTCAGTCGGATGAGAGGTATTAATGAAAATAACCCCACCCCAGTCATCGGTATAAGCTGAAAAACCAGAGATTTGATTTTCTAGAGAATATTCAATTATCTTTAGGCTCTTCGCTTCTAGTAACGCTAAAACGTCTCCGATTGGGGCAAACTCTCCAACACCCAGCCAGTTACGAACCTCTTTAGCAAGGTCTTCTACTACCGTTTCTTCATACTCTTCAATTGGTCGCGAGACGGGCAGAACAGGAACTTCTCCAACCATCTTCTCAATTTGGCTAAAATCTACTGCCTTGCGAGTTAAATGTTCTCTCACAATTGAAGTCAGCGCCAAGGGATCATCTGCTCGAAATAGTAGACTTAGACTGCCTGTGGTTATCGGAGTAATTTTCTGTACTTCGGGTTGCAGCAGCAGATCAGGCGGAACTCCGAAAACTTTTGCCACTTTTGAGAGCTGGATAAGAGAGGGTTGTCGATCACCCCGCTCCCAAGTCGCTATCGTTTGACGAGTGACTCCAACCTGCTCACCCAACTCTTCCTGAGACAAGCCATACTGCTCTCGGTAAGTTCGGAGCGAGTTAACATCTGACATTAGTTTTTTGTGATATTATAATCTGTAATGTTAAGCATAAACGATAACTGCTGTTCTGAAAACCTAATTTGAAGCCGATGGCACTTCCTTACGAAGTCTGAGTTAGTTTGAATAAACGAATAGCCTTACAAGAATTTAGCGTTATTTCGGGCACTCAGTTGGGAAACTTAACGGAGAGCCGATGAGAACTTAGATTACTTGTTAACTTATTCTCATGATTTAGGCTCGTCACCCGCAACCTTGTTGTCTCAAGTTTAGTTACATTGGAGAAAATTTCTATGTTCCAAACGTCACGAACTGATGCAGAGTTTCTGACAGCCTTAGACAGGCTGCTCCAACTCATTTGTCAAAAACTGCAACTCACGAAGACCCAGTATAAGCTTGCTGAGAAACACTATCGTGCAGTAGGACGATGGCTGGAGCAAGAAGGCTCGATTCTGGCTCCCTACCGTCCTATCATTTATCCTCAAGGTTCGCTACCAATGGGCACAACCAACAAGCCGCTAGGTCGTGAAGAGTACGATTTAGACTTTGTTTGTGAACTCCTAATTGGATGGAGGCAAATTAAGCCAGACGATCTTCTGTCGAAGGTGGAGTTCCGCCTACGAGAGCATGAAGACTATCGATCGAGAATTGAACGGAAAAATCGATGCGTCAGTTTAAAGTACGCTCACGATTTCCATCTCGACATCGTTCCAGCGTGTTCAAATGCAGCTTTGGGTCAAGGACAAATCCGAGTTCCTGACCGAGAACTAAAATCTTGGCGTGACAGCAATTCCAAAGGGTATATCGCTTGGTTTGATCGCATTGCTGAAACTTATTCGATTAGTGCTAGGCGTTTGGATCATGCTGAACCTTTGCCTCAACAAGAATCTTTGGAAGAGAAAGCACCACTCAGATGTGCGATTCAGCTTGTAAAACGCTGTCGAGATTTAGCCTTTGTCGGCGAAAAGTCAGATTTAGCGCCTGCAAGCATTCTGCTCAGCACCCTTTGCGCTGAATCCTACCAGGGACAAAAATCTGTCAGTGAAGCAGTCTTTGGAATTTTGCAAGGGATTGTTAGTCGAATTGCAAATACTCAAGGGCGACTCCAAGTGTGGAATCCTGCCAACCAAGTTCCAGAAGATTTAGGGGAGCGATGGGATCGTAATCCTCGTGCTTATCAAGAGTTCGTTCACTGGATCGGAGATTTCTCCCGATTGTGGGAGCAACTGATGAGTACAAGAGGTCATGCTGCAATTGCAGGCATTCTTGCAATTCTATTTGAGGAAAATCTAACTCAAGCTGCCATGCGTGACTCGGCGAACTGGGTTGATCAGGGGCGTTTAGCAGGTCAATTAGGAACTGTTCCAAAAACGGGTGGTTTAACAACTCGCCCTTGTCCGATCGTTGTTCCAAAGAATACGTTCTATGGCGATTAAAGTTACGTTTCCGCCGGAGAAACCCGTGCCAATTCGCGAGCAGATTGCCTTCATGAAGCTGCTTTTTCCGAACTTTCAAACCCGATGGAGAAAAAATCTCGTCACTTGGATTGGAGAAGTTCAGCCGGATGCTTTAAGCGATAGCTATCGCGTGAAGATCACATATGGACTTCAACAGCGCCCGATCGTATCTGTTCTAAAGCCTGCTTTGCAAGCGGACGAACATATTCCTCATCTCTATCGAGATAGTAGTTTGTGTCTGTACCGTCCTAGTAAAGGCGAATGGACTCATAGAAGGCACATTGCTACAACGATCGTTCCTTGGACAGTTCTCTGGTTGTACTACTACGAAATTTGGCAAGCAACGAAGGAATGGCGAGGGGGAGGCGAACATCCTGACCAGACTAACGTTTCAAGGCAGACCAACTTTCAGCACATTCAGGGTCTCTAGCAATCTGCTGAGAAAGAGCAGCTTGTGGTAAGTTAACGTCTGGAGTTTAGCCATAGCGCATCATATCTAGGATGAGCTATGGCTAAATGATTTGCATTCAGTGAGCATCTTATGATGAGTAACAGTGTCGAACAGCTAAGCAGGTTTCAGATCCTTTCGCTAAGCGGGGGCGGTTATCTAGGACTTTATCAAGCGACAATTCTGTGCGAATTGGAAGAAAAAGCTGGAAAACCGATCGCTCAATGCTTCGATCTTTTAGCGGGAACGTCGATCGGTGGAATTATTGCACTAGCTTTAGCATTAGAAGTACCCGCGATCCAAATTCGACAAGCTTTTGAAAAACATGGACAGCACATTTTTTCTAGTCGTTCTGCGCCCAAATCGACGATCGCAAAATTGATTGACTTATCGCGTTTGCTATTTGGAGCTAAGTACCAACAAGAAGGACTTCGGCAAGCATTAAGGGAGTTCATTGATCCTTCGACGCTGATGGGAGACTTAAAGCACCCCATTGTTGTCCCAACGATTAATGTCACAAAAGGCAAGCCCCAGATTTTCAAAACCCCGCACCACATCAGGTTTGAGCGAGACCATCGAGAACTTGTTCATAAAGTGGCATTAGCGACCTCAGCAGCACCAACATTTTTCCCGCTTGCAGAAGTTGGAAATGAATGGTTCACGGATGGTGGGCTGTACGCTAATATGCCAGATTCAGTCGCGCTTCATGAAGCTGAGCATTTCTTGCAGGTTCCAACAGAGCAAATCTCGATTCTAAGTATCGGCACAACCACATCTGACTTCTCCTTTTCGCACAATGTAGGGCGAAATTTAGGAGTTTTAGATTGGTTCTACGATACACGATTAATATCAGCAATCATGTCTTCACAGCAAGCAATGACCGGATATATGTTGCAGCATAAGCTTGCAGAGCGTTATGTTCGCATTGATTCAGTTCAATCAGTGGCTCAAAAACAAGATTTGGGACTAGATATTGCAACGTCAGCCGCTCAATCAACACTCAAAGGATTAGCTTGTGCAGCATTACGCGAAGCTATCTCTAATCCTGAACTTCAAGCCATCCTGAGTCACACCGCTCCAGTTCCTCAGTTTTTCTATGGACGATTTAGAAGTTAATTAGAGTTATGGTTCAAACCCTTCAACGTCATCCCCTCGTTCAGCAATTGATCGAATTTCTGTTCGGTGTTTGCCCAACAGGAAAGCCAGCCACAGCTCGATCAAACAGTCTTTGCACTTCGACTGGATTCGGGAAAGCTCTAGCGTACAGATCAAGTCAAGCAGCGAGATCGACTTCCGTTTCCGGCTTTGCAGTTTTTCCAGCATTGAGACGAGTTCTTTCGTCCAAACTTCAATCTCCCCACCATGTAAGAGGTGCATGAGCGCATTAAAATTCTGCTGCTCTACGTTGCGGTCAGCTTGCGCTGTGCCAGAGGCATCGGGTAACGCATCGAGCAGTGCCGCTGCATCATCGATCATCGCATCGCGAGTCACCTGCACCATCGCGGATTCTGAGATGTAATTCGCGCTCGGAGTGTTGAGCATCGACCACTCCACCTCTGACTGTGAAGGCAAGGGCAGCAGATCAATCGGCTCGATAAACTGCTCGAAATTTACCACCATCGACTGCCGCAGAAAGCGTTGCCTTTGGCACACGCAAAGCGTGACCGAAGAAGTTGATCGGCACAATTGGATCTCTCGATGCACTTGATCGCAATCGTGCCTTCACTTCTTCGATGACACCGATGTACTTTGCTTCTACGATCGTCGCCAGTTGCAGAATTGCATCTGCCGCCACTTCCAGTTGATGTTGACCTCTATTTCCAGTGTACAACTCTATTTAAGTTCCACAAATCAGACCAAATGACCTCGCTACCAACATAGCCAACACTTAGGGAACAAAAATATCAGACTGTTCCCTAAGTTAGCAATTTAGAAAAAGGGCTGATCAGCGGTGAGTTATCCATACGTCTGACTCATAAAACTGCCCGGATTGCTGCAACTCAAATCCGCCTAACACCAACCCTAACCAGACTTCGACCCACGGCACCTGTAGCTGCTGCCAAAGTTCTCGCAATGAAATCGGGTCTTCAGCCTTATAGTCTTGGAGCCATTGATGAATCATCGATGCCCAAGCTTTCACATCTTCGTCACCTGCTAACGATCGCACCATGTCTGCTGCACTTTGTTCTCGCTCCATTTCATCGAGCATCTGCACAATTGCAGCAGGTTCTACTTCACCGACAATTGAATCGGTCGGTGCCAGCTTTACCTTCACAGATCTTCGCCGAGTCGAGCGCGGCTGCTCCACGAACGCATCCAGGTTGACTGCCATCGATTGACGCACCCACGCATCCACCAGTGCCATTTCAATCGTCGGCGCTTCTCGTTCTATTCCAGAATGTGCGGCTTCCCACTCGGAGATTAGTATTGTGGAGCGCAATCGAATAATCTCTGCCATCTGCTCGATCGCCCGTCCTGCGATCTCTAACTGTTGTGCTTGGGGCAAAGGTGCGATCGCATCTTCCAACATCGACCACAACAAATCGAAGTTCACGAACCGAGGCGCTTGCGTTGCCTCGTCGAGTTCCTGCCAAAGTTCGAGGGGTTCAGAAGGCATCTTCTCTCTCTATGATCGTGAATCAGACTGAAACGGAGAAACAATCGGACAATCGCGAATGTGACGATGGATTTTTGCGGCAAACTTATAGAACGGTCTGCCGTCATTGTAGGGCTTGGCAAATTGCTGCGTGAACGCTTCGAGAATTTGCGGAAACAGTGCCGTGACTTTATCCCCGCGCATTCCGAGACACACGATCGGTTCAATTTCCGCTTGCTTTTGCGTCCCTGTCCAGAGTTCGGCTGCGATCGCATGAATCGGGGTATCGTCTCTGAATCGTTCTGGCTGCTCACTGTAGATAATCAGAACAACGGTTGCGATCACAGGCACATTGATCGAGAACCGCGCCACTTCACTGATCGAATCTTGCACTCGTCGTTGTACCACTCGTTTGGCATTCCGATCACTTCTGTGCCGATAATGCGATCGTCGTTTCTTGCAGCGTTCGGCATCCCAACAACCGTCTCCTTCTGCTCCATGCAATTGCTGCGCTTCGTCGGCTGTGAGCGCGGCACAAGCTAAACATTTGCGGTTAATCGATCGAGCCATACCTGCAAATTCATTGAAGACGAATTGAAGACGAATCGAACATCAGAGCGAAATTCTTGAAGTTGGTCGCAGCTAGTGGAGATTGCAGCTTCGAGAATCAATCTCAGAAGAATTACAGAGTCAAATCATTTCTAGCATCTTGATAAACGAACCGAGAATCATCGATTCACAAGATTAGGCTTCCAATAAAGCTTCAAATTCCGCGATCGCATTCGTTGTCACCGCTTCACGCAAGAGCTGATCCAATCGTTCGCTATCCGACACTTGCTCTAATCGCTCGATGATCATCGATGGCACCGGACCGAATCGAGCCTCTAAAACTTGTGCGATCGAGCGCTGTTGCGCTCGCATTTGGGCAAATCGCTCAATGGTCGTTAGATAGGGCATAGCATTTTCAGCTCCAAAGCGACGAATTTCCGCATCAAACGCTCGGTCAAGCTCTGGTGGTAACGTCATCATCAAATCGATGAAGCGATATAACTCCAGAATCGTGTCTTCACTATAGCCCAATCCTTGCATTCCTTGAACCAGTTGCAGTTTCCACAACAGGCGCTCCTCAGCATTTCCCACGGTTGCCTGCGTTTGCAGATGGGCATAAACGACTCTTGCAAATGGGTTGAGACTTTGCGCTAATTCCTGAGTGCGAGTCGCATAGTCAAGCAGCTTGACAATTGGAAATTCGATTCCCACGCGGCACCCCCAGCGGTCGATATGATACGAATTCGGTCGCCAGTTTTGCTCTGCGTTGAAATGACCCCAAAAATCTAGACCACTCCAAAAGCAACAAAGAACCGTTTAAGGAGTAGGATCAAGTGCATGTCAAATCAAGCGAAGAAATATACGCCCCAATTCAAAGCCAAAGTTGTGCTCGAACTGCTGCGTGGAGAAAAGACGCAAACCGAGATCAGTCGAGCACATGGCGTACATCGCAGTGTGTTAACGCGATGGCAAAACGAATTTGTCGAACGATCTCCGTCGGTGTTTGGCGAAGTTGGGCAAGCTTCGGAAGTCGAGTCGCGGATTGCGGATCTCGAACAGATGGTGAGAAAATTGACCATAATGCAGTTAGAGATCGCAAAAAAAGCATCGAGCATCTCAATGACGAAACAAAGTGGCAAATCGTAGTTGAGCTTGAACCGAACTATTCAGTGCGGCAGATTTGTGAAGTGTTATCGATGAATCGGAGCAGCTTGTACTATCAACCTGTTGAGCAAGATCTTGAAGCAGAGACAGAACTGAAAAGCGCGATCGACAAAATTGCAGGTGAGTTTCCCAGTGTAGAGATCGAAACAGATCGAGATCCGGAACTAAATCGATCCCTATGCGCGACCTTCAGCGTTGCGCCTCTACTGGGAAGCCGTCTTCCCCTTGGGTTCCTGCCCCATGTTCCCGTGTAAAAGGGTCACTGACCCCGCCTACATCAGCAGTAAGTAATGACCCTGATGGAGTGCAAGGCACAAAAGCCTGAACCATTCCTAACCTCCAGGAATGTCAGGGCAAGGGAAAGCTGGATAAGGTGAACATCTGTGAATCAACATCAGTTCCGTTATCGACTAACAGGTGAAATGAGGTTGTCACACCTGAACCAAAAGGTACGTGAGCAAACTGAATCACTCGCAAGAGTTTCAGGAGAGGTTTGCTAGTTATAGGAGTAGCGAACAGCAGGTCTCAAGTCTCACCGGAATAGAGTTGGCACCTAAGTCCGAAGCGAAGGTAGAGCGCAGCGAAAAGGGTAAGCCCGATAGATTCTCAAAGCTAGGTCGAACCTTTGAGTAAGTCAACCGTAAGGAAGGCAGAATCATCTAGCGGGTAAAGGAAACGGGAGAAAGCGAAGGCTCTTAGTAACTTAAGAGATAGGGGTTCTAACTTTGCCCCATCCTGAAAGGGAGCAGACTTCCCAATGGTCTCAAACGATAAACCAACGTAAAGGAATTGAACCAGAGTGAAAGATAGATTCAACCTTGAAATCGGAGCAAAGGCACCACTGACGGATTGGACAACCATTCAATGGAAGTTGATCAAAAAGCGGGTGAAAAACCTGAGACAGCGGATTTATCGTGCGACACAGAACCACCAGTGGAATCGGGTGAGAAGCCTGACAAAACTGATGTTACGCAGTTACGCCAACCTGCTGCTATCGGTGCGACGAGTCACACTCGAAAATCAGGGCAAGAAAACGGCTGGGATTGATGGTCAGCGAGCCTTAACACCCGCTGACCGAGTGAAGCTAGTTCATCAGATGCAGGAATATACGATGTGGAAAGTTCGCCCAACTAAACGGGTTTATATTCCGAAATCGAACGGAAAACAAAGACCGCTCGGAATTCCTGCTCTGCAAGATCGCGTCGCCCAAGCAATGGTCAAAAATGCACTCGAACCGAGTTGGGAAGCTCGATTTGAAGCCAACAGCTATGGGTTTCGCCCCGGAAGAGGATGTCACGATGCTCTAGTGCAATGCCACAATCGGTTTAGCAGAGCGCGGGATAGCTGGATTCTTGATGCGGATATTCAGGGTGCGTTTGACAACATCAGCCATGAATCGATTCTGAATGCTATTGGAGCAACACCAGGCAGAGAATTGATCAAACAATGGCTGAAAGCAGGGTATGTAGAATCCGAAGTCTTCTACCCAACCGTAAAGGGCACACCGCAAGGGGGAATATGTTCGCCACTTTTGGCAAACATTGCTCTGACCGGATTAGAAGACCTTTTATCTCAATACCAAAAATCTAAGCCTGCTCCGTTCTTTGATAAAGGTCGGGGAAAAGTCAGAAACAGAACGAGAAAGTCTAACGCATACGGTTATATTCGCTATGCAGATGACATGCTGGTAACTGCAACGACGAGGAAAGATATTGAGAAGATTGTCCCGGTGATCCAGCAATGGTTAGCGGAAAGAGGGTTAGAACTGAATCCAGAAAAGACAACCATCAGAAATATCAATGATGGCGTGAATTTTCTAGGAGTGACTTTTCGGCAATTCAAAGGTAAAACTTTGGGAATGCCTGAAAAACAAAAGGTTCTCAACAAGTTGAAGGAGATCAGAACCTGGCTGAAAAATCATAAACAAGTCAGTCCGGAGACGGTCATCAACTACCTCAATCCCATCATTCGGGGGTTTGGAAACTACTACCGCATTGGCAGCAGCAAACAGGTCTTGTCCTACTTTGACAAACAAGTCTGGCAAGCACTCTGGCGTTGGGCAAAACGAAGACACCCGAACAAAGGTCGAAAATGGGTCAAGGAAAAATACTTCCGCACTCATCAAAACCGAACATGGGCGTTCTTCGCACGAACACGCAATCGACGGGGAGAGACGACCTTCATCTACTTATTTCGAGCAGCATCGATTCCCATCGAGCGGCACGTTAAGGTTGAAGGCATTGCTTCTCCAGACGACCCCAGCTTAAACGACTACTGGATGAAACGCTTGACCAAGTTCGGCAAGATCCGGTGGGAGAATGGCTCGAAACTGAGGAAAGTGGCAGAAAACCAGCAATGGCAATGCCCCCTCTGTGGAGAGCATCTGTTCAATGGGGAAGCACTGCATACCCACCATCGCAAAGCTGTGAAAGTAGGCGGCACGGATTCGATCGACAATCTTGTGCATTTGCACGTCGCCTGCCACAAACATCTTCATGCAGGTGGAGTTCTGTGAAGTATGAGGCTTGAGCGGCTTGATGCGAAAGTATCACGAGTCGTTCTGAGGGGAGGGAGACAGGGCGACCTGTTCTCTCTTACCCGACCCTTGATCGAAACTTTAACATTTCAGTCTCTGATTGCTACAACTCTCAGCAAACAAGCTTTTTAACCCATATTCACGGCTTTAACGTGGTTGAAGTTAACCCGCTCGAAATGCCCATTCTTGCGGGCTGACGAGATAGTTTTAGATCCAGGTTGAGCATAGCACTCTTTCTTAAATCCTCACTGCGTGAGCGTTTCCAGATGTAGCTCAATTCAAAAAACGCATCAATGCAGCGTAGCCCTATCTCAAACTCTATCTGTCCGTTTCTAAGTCTATCTTGAACCCTATCTTTCTCTATCCCGGTTACGATTCTCGGTTAGTGCCGCTTCATAGGGTGTTCGTCAGTTCCATCAGGCCGAATCCTGCTCGTCTTTTCGCACAACCTTGATGCCCACCTCACTGTAGAAATCGTCGTGCTTGCGCCGCAGTTCATAGGGATGGTCGCCCAGCAGCAGCGCCAGCCGAATTGCACTGGCTGGAAGATCCAATGCCTCAACCAACGCTGAGAATGACGTTGTTTCTTGAGGACGGGATTCTAAATGGGCGCTCAATTGTGCTGACCATCTTTCTACGTCTTCTTCATGCGACAGGAGATCATGTTGAACTCAGGGTCTCTCTAGCGGTTTCCCGCAACCGAGCCACATCTCGCATCGGTGGTACACCGAAGAGCCGTTTGTACTCCCGATTGAAGTGCGAAGCGTCGTCATACCCGACTCGGTAAGCTGCACTAGTCGCGTCCAGGTTTTCCCCCAGCATAAGGCGACGAGCCTCCTGAAGCCGTAGTTGCTTCTGGAACTGCAAAGGACTCATCGCCGTAACCGACTTGAAGTGATGATGGAAGCCCGAAACACTCATGCCTAACTCCCGTGCGATCGCTTCAATCCGTAGCGGCAGGTTAAAGTCTTGACGCAGCCGATCAACAGCCTTAGCAATGTGGTGGGTGTAGCCACCGAGAACGGCAATCTGACGCAGCCGATTTCCTTGCTCTCCCATTAGGAGTCGGTAGAGAATCTCCCGCTTAATCAGGGGTACGAGCACATGCGCTTCAGCCGGGGAATCTATTAGCCTGACGAGCCGTACAGCAGCATCCAACAGGTCTGCATCTAATGGACTCACATCGATGGCTTTGACACTCACCCCCCTTTGTCCTGAAGGATAGCCCGCCTCAACCATGACTGAACCAACCAGAGTGGGGTCGAGATCGAGACGAAGACCCAAGTACGGTTTCTCCTGGGTTGCTTCTAGAATTCGGCTGGCAATCGGCAGTTCGACTGTCCCCAGCAAATAATGCATTGGGTCGTACTGGTAGCGATCGCTGCCCAAAAGCACTTCTTTGCTGCCCTGAGCAATCACACAAAAGGAAGGAATCGAGACACTATGCAGGCACTCCGAAGGGAAGGAGGTGCGATAGAAGTGCAATCCTTTCAGCGGTTCGATAACGCCATCGTGACGAATCGCCCGTGCCATTCGCTCGGTCAGTTCCTCCCGGTTGGCTTGCGATCGGTCTGCCTCGCGCTTTGCCTGAGGGTCATTCATCAAAGCTCTACCAGACTTTTCACTCGTTCTTGCAGCGTTCATTTCTTATACTCGTTCCAAATAGATTTATAGACACATCAAGGTCTAGAAAGGGTTTGGCAGTTAAGCCTGTATAGAATCTAGCGTGGCTTGAATCGAAGTTGGTGCAAGTTTGCAGGATTGTACAACCATCCTAGACAATCATCCTATTGCTTGCTTTCCAGGATGCCTAGAATGAGGTTAAAGCAATGAAACGTGATTCCGGCTTCTTATAATCGTCTGGATTTCTCTTCAAGAGAACACTCAGGTTTGTTTGGTCAAGCGCTTCTCAGAATTGCACGAGAAGCATCCTCAAATCCACGGCAGGCATTGGTCGCTGTGGGAAAGCTTTGCGTGATAAAGCATCAACATGGAGAACTCAATGAAACACCGCGTTCTAATACCAACCCTCTTGATGAGTGCAATCTGCACAACAGCAGCATTTGCGATCGACAAAACACCCGTCTCGCGTCAGAGCGCTCAAGCACCCGTGCAACAGTCCGCTGTGGTCGAGGGAGCAAACAATTTCTACAAAAGCGACAAGGTGAACATGCAGAAGATTACGTTCAGAAACCAATACAACATGCAGGTTGCCGGGAATCTCTTCATTCCCAAAGACTTAGATCAGAACACCCAGAATCCGGCAATCATTGTTGGGCACCCAATGGGCGCAGTCAAAGAACAGAGTTCAAATCTATATGCCCAAAAGCTGGCTGAGCAGGGATTCGTTACCTTGTCCCTCGATTTGTCCTTCTGGGGCGAGAGTGAGGGGCAGCCTCGCAACGTTGTTTCGCCGGATATTTATGCCGAGGATTTCAGTGCTGCGGTCGATTTTCTGGGCACCCGACCCTTCGTTGACCGAAATCGGATTGGCGCGCTTGGGATTTGCGGCAGCGGCAGCTTCGTGATCAGCGCCGCCAAGATCGATCCACGCATGAAAGCCATTGCGACGGTCAGCATGTATGACATGGGTGCAGCCAATCGTAACGGGCTGAGGCATTCTACGACCCTTGAGCAGAGAAAGCAAGCGATCGCAGCGGCAGCCCAGCAACGCTATGCGGAGTTCACGGGCGGCGAGACCCAATACACAGGCGGAACCGTGCATCAACTAAATGAGAACTCCACTGCCATCGAGCGTGAGTTCTATGACTTCTATCGCACTCCCAGGGGCGAATACACCCCCAAAGGTTCGTTGCCGAAACTGACAACACATCCGACACTGACCAGCAACGTCAAATTCATGAATTTCTACCCGTTCGATGACATTGAGACGATTTCGCCTCGTCCCATGCTGTTCATCACGGGTGACAATGCCCATTCGAGGGAGTTCAGCGAAGATGCATACAAGCGTGCAGCCGAGCCGAAGGATCTCTACATCGTTCCGAACGCGGGACATGTCGATTTGTACGATCGGGTGAACCTGATCCCGTGGGATAAGCTTGTGTCCTTTTTTAATCAGCATCTCGGTCGGTAAGCGAACTAGCAGGAGAAACCATACTACCCAACTCGAATGGAAACTTCACAGGCAAGGTGGCTTTTGTCACCAGAGCAGCAAACGGCATTGGCCGAGCTACAGCGCTAAAGCCTTCAGGTTTGATTGAGCAAGGATTTGCTGATTGACAACTCGAACGGTAGAAAGGCTAACCTTGCTGCTTAACAATTTTCATCCCTGCTTATAGAGGAAGCAGCCAGTACTCAATCTCTACGATTGGACAGCAGCCCGTGTGGCATTAAGTAACCCAATTCAGACAATGGACATCAAACGAAGTGGCTCACAGCCTTCTGCCAAAGGATCAACCGAATATTTCACGGGCACGGTTCGCATTGATCCCCTATTCGAGGCGCATGATCCAGCCCGCACGTCCGGTTCCAGTGTCACGTTTGAGCCTGGTGCTCGAACGGCGTGGCACACCCACCCGTTGGGACAGACCTTGATCGTGACAGCGGGTTGCGGTCTAGTACAGCGATGGGGTGGAGCGATCGAGCAAATTCGACCCGGAGACGCGATTCAGTTTGCGCCGGGTGAGAAGCATTGGCATGGTGCCACACCTACGACAGCCATGACGCACATCGCCATTCAGGAAGCACTCGACGGTAAGGCGGTGGATTGGATGGAACAGGTCAGCGACGAGCAGTATGAAGGAAAATCCTAATGCTTTTCAGAAGGTTCTCTACCCAGGGAAAAAACTACCAGAAGAGGCTGCTAATTTGGGTTTTTGCTCTAGCGATGTCTCTAAGTTACTCAGCCTGCCATGCCGATAACAGGATGCCGAGCAGTGCCGCATCGAAGCTGCCGACTGAACTATCAACCCCGCAAGCAAACAGCATGAAGATCAACATCAAGGTCGGAAACCAAGTTGTGACAGCTACCTTGATCGACAGCAAAACGACGCAGGATTTTGTTTCCCTGCTGCCGTTAACGCTGACGTTAGAAGATTACGCGAAGACCGAAAAAATTAGTAATTTGCCCAAAAGATTATCGACAGAAGATGCACCCCCAGGCAGTGATCCATCTGTTGGAGATATTGCTTATTACGCTCCCTGGGGGAACTTGGCGATCTATTACCGAGATTTTGGATACTCAGACGGACTCGTGATCCTCGGAAAAATAGACGGTGACATCAAGGCATTGAATGTGCCTGGCTCTGTAGAAGCGATGATCGAGCGAATTCAGTAGAAACCGTTAAAGGAGATAGAAATGAAATTGCTTGCGACCGCGATCGTGTCATCTTCTCTGCTGGCTTTGGGTTTCGCTCCGGTGGAACAAGCACAAGCCCCGTCGAATAACACACCAATCGTAGAGGTGAGGCGAAACGGCTCGCAGCCCTCCACGAAAGGACTTGCCGAAAACTTTACAGGGGTTGTCCGCATCGACCCGTTGTTCGCAGCACGCGATCCAGCCCGCACATCTGGCGCAAATGTAACGTTCGAGCCGAATGCGCGAACCGCGTGGCATACCCATCCGTTAGGGCAGACGCTGATTGTGGCGGCTGGCTCCGGATATGTCCAGCAATTGGGCAGACCCATTCAGGAAATTAGACCCGGTGATGTGGTGCAAATTCCGCCAGGAGTGAAACACTGGCACGGTGCCACACCGACGACAGCCATGACGCACATTGCCCTTCAGGAAGCACTTGATGGCAAGAATGTGGACTGGATGGAACAGGTCAGCGACGACCAATATCGCCCTTGATCTCCGTGCTCGAAATTCTTGGGCATCGAGATGCACGTCCTTGGCTCCACCACCCAGCAATAAATCGTAGAAATCCCGGTAAAGACTTTCCGAATTAGCAACACAAGGAGTAGAAAATGACAACGAACGAGAATGGAAACTACATAGGAAAGGTTGCGTTTGTAACCGGAGCAGCGAACGGCATCGGTCGAGCGACAGCACTGGCATTTGCCCGTAAGGGTGCTGATGTGGTGGTCGCTGACGTTTCAGAACAGAGCAATCAAGAAACGGCACAGATGATCGAAGAACTCGGCGGACGATCGCTCGCTATTAAATGCAACGTAGCGCAAGCCGAAGACGTGAAGGCGGCTCTGGACAAGACGATCGAAACCTTTGGGCGGCTGGACTTTGCCTTTAATAACGCTGGTGTGGAGCAGAAGAATGCAGCAACAGCGGAAATCGAAGAGCAAGAGTGGGATCGGATCGTAGACACCGACCTGCGCGGCGTTTTTCTGTGCATGAAGTATGAAATCCCGCTGCTCCTCAAGCAAGGTGGCGGCGCGATCGTCAACACATCTTCAGGTGCCGGGGTCATCGGCATCAAGGGTGGAGCTGCATACACCGCCGCCAAACATGGCGTGGTTGGACTCACCAAGTCGGCGGCTCTTGACTACGCCTCGCAGAACATCCGCGTTAATGCCGTTGCCCCTGGTTATATTGATACCCCGATGATGGGGCGCTTCACTGGCGGCACTGCTGAAGGACGCGAACAGGTGATCGCAGAGGAGCCGATCGGACGGATGGGGCAGCCCGAAGAGATCGCCAATGCTGTCGTCTGGTTGTGTTCGGACGCGGCTGCCTTCGTCGTCGGACACGCCTTGGTCGTCGATGGCGGTCAAACGGTGTAGTGATGGTCGGAGCAGAGAACTTAATAGTTACTCAACAAACAGAGGAATCAGATGATTAAAGACAAAGTTGTGATTATTACTGGCGCATCATCAGGCATTGGTGAAGCAACTGCAAAATTGCTTGCCAGCGAAAGCGCTAAAGTCGTACTAGGTGCGCGTCGTGAAGACCAACTAAGACAACTGGTTGATGAAATTCAAAGCGCTGGCGGACAAGCAGCATATCAAGTGATGGATGTGGTGAACCCATCAGATAACACTGCGATCGTTAAGCTTGCTCAGGAAACCTTTGGTGGCGTTGATGTTATTTTCTTGAACGCTGGTATCATGCCAAATTCTCCACTGTCTGCCTTGAAAACCGATGAATGGAATCGAACCGTGGATATCAATATCAAGGGTGTCCTCAATGGTATCGCTGCGGTGTTGCCAACGTTTATTAGTCAAAAGTCTGGGCATGTGATCGCCACTTCATCGGTGGCTGGATTAAAAGCTTATCCAGGAGGTGCAGTGTATGGTGGGACGAAATGGTTCGTGCGCGATTTCATGGAAGTTCTCCGCCTAGAGTCGGCTCAAGAGGGAACGAACATTCGGACTGCGACCCTTTATCCTGCTGCCATCAACACTGAGTTGTTAGGTCAGATTACCAATCAGGATATGGCTGAACAAATGACAGCCTTGTATCAGCAATATGGCATCTCACCGGATCGGGTCGCCAAGGTGGTGGCGTTTGCGATCGACCAGCCAGAAGACACAAACGTGAACGAATTTACAATTGGACCCACCCCGCAGCCTTGGTAAGGATGAAGACGCGCTCCGTCTTGGTGCTGATGAGTTGCCGTTTCCCACAATCAAGATGAGATGCAGCTGCACAGCAACCAAGGTGGAACCTCCCACAGCTACCTGATGGAGCAAAACAATGCAAAAACGCAAACTTGGAAACAGCAACTTAGAAGTTTCGGCAATTGGCTTGGGCTGTATGGGCATGAGCTTTTCCTATGGTCCGCCCAAAGACAAGCAGGAGATGACTAATCTGCTTCATGCGGCTGTTGATCGCGGCATTACATTCTTTGACACCGCTGAAGTTTACGGTCCGTACTTGAATGAGCAACTGGTAGGTGAAGCCCTTGCTCCCTTCCGCAACCAAGTAGTAATTGCCACCAAATTCGGATTCGACCTCAGTCCTGATAAAGATCCTCGTGGAATGGCGGGTTCACCCGGACTCAATAGCCAACCGGAACACATTAAGGCAGCCGTGGAAGGCTCGCTCAAGCGCCTCAAAGTAGAGGCGATCGACCTGCTCTATCAGCATCGGGTTGACCCG
Source organism: Leptolyngbya sp. AN10 (assembly GCF_050565645.1). NCBI lineage: Bacteria > Bacillati > Cyanobacteriota > Cyanophyceae > Leptolyngbyales > Leptolyngbyaceae > Leptolyngbya > Leptolyngbya sp. AN10. The sequence goes on along the minus strand of NZ_JBNXVP010000004.1, from coordinate 277,512 downwards.
AACGTGCCCATTGAAGACGTGGCAGGAGCAGTCAAGGAGCTAATTCAGGCAGGCAAGGTAAAACACTTTGGACTCTCGGAAGCAGGTGTGCAAACCATCCGTCGCGCCCATGCCGTTCAGCCAGTCACCGCGCTGCAAAGCGAATACTCGCTGTGGTGGAGAAAGCCTGAAGCAGAAGTAATCCCGACCCTTGAAGAACTTGGAATCGGTTTGGTTCCTTATAGCCCACTGGGTAAGGGCTTTCTCACAGGTGCGATCGACACAAACGCAACCTTCGATAGTTCCGACTTCCGCAGCACCCTGCCGCGCTTCACATCAGACGCGCTCAAAGCAAATCAGAGCCTGATTAATCTGCTCAACAACATCGCGCAACGAAAGCAGGCGACTCCGGCTCAGATGGCGCTTGCGTGGCTCCTAACTCAGAAGCCGTGGATAGTTCCGATTCCAGGAACTACGAAACTGCATCGCCTAGAGGAGAACATTGGGGCAGTGTCAGTCGAACTCACGCCCACCGATCTGCGGGACATTGATGATGCCGCTGCCAAAATCACGGTGCAAGGGGCAAGATACCCCGAAAAGTTGGAGCAACTGACAGGTCGCTGAAGCTGATTGCAGGATTTGGGTCTAGCATAACTGCCCCTCAGACCAGATCATCCTGACAGATTGAGCCGAATGGCAACGGTCAGCCCTGAACCATAGCAGGCTTGCTAACTGCTACGGAAAAAAGCACAGCTTGGAGAGAAACGATGCAAAAGGTTGTCTTAAATAATGGTGTCGAAATGCCCATTTTAGGGTTCGGTGTTTTCCAGGTACCTGATGCTGAAGAGTGTGAAAGAAGCGTGTATGAAGCAATACAGGTTGGCTATCGCTTGATTGATACCGCCGCTGCCTATCAAAACGAAGAAGCCGTTGGCAAAGCGATTGCAAGAAGTGGTATCGCCAGGGAAGAGATCTTTATCACCACAAAGCTTTGGATTCAGGATGCTGGCTACGAAAAGGCAAAAAAGGCTTTTGAACGATCGCTCAAGAAACTGCAATTGGACTATCTAGATCTCTATCTTATTCATCAACCCTTTGGGGATATCTACGGTTCCTGGCGAGCAATGGAAGAATTGCATCAAGCAGGCGAGATTCGAGCGATCGGGGTGAGCAACTTCCAAGCGGATCGAATCATGGATCTGATGGTTTTCAACGAAGTGGTTCCTGCGGTCAATCAGCTCGAAACCCATCCCTTCAATCAGCAAATTGAAACCCAGAAATTTTTACAGGAAAACAAAGTTCAGATTGAATCCTGGGGACCGTTTGCTGAAGGCAAGCACAACATTTTCCACAACGAACTCCTACTTTCGATTGCTGGGAAATATCAGAAGACGGTTGCCCAAGTGATTCTGCGCTGGCTAGTCCAAAGAGAAGTCGTTGCGATTCCAAAATCCGTTCGGAAGGAAAGAATTGCTGAAAACTTCAACATTTTCGATTTTGAACTGAGCGCTGAAGATATGAATACGATCGCAACGCTGGATACGAAGAAGAGCAGCTTCCTCGACCATCGCGATCCGGAGATCGTGAAATGGTTGGCTACCCTACACTAAAGCCGGATCAAGAAATGATGCAAGGACTCCAGCCGAAAGCGATCGCATCGAAAGCACAGAAACGACTCGTCGCAACTGTTCGCATCAAGGAGCAGAATCTTGAAGTTACTCTCTCGTCAAATGACTACGCTAAAACCTACACTGTCCTTGCTGGATGCGATCGCACTAATCGTCGGCTTAGTGATCGGTGCAGGGATCTTTGAAACACCTGCATTAGTGGCTGCGAACGCGGGCAGTGCAACTGTTGCACTCCTCACCTGGGTTCTAGGTGGAGTCCTATCGTTGATTGGGGCACTTTGCTATGCTGAACTGGCGACCGCCTACCCCCATCCCGGCGGCAACTACTATTACCTGAGACGTGCATTTGGCAGGGCGATCGCGTTTCTATTCGCTTGGACGCGGCTGAGTGTGATTCAAACCGGGTCGATCGCATTGTTAGCGTTTGTATTCGGCGACTATGCTTCGCAACTTTGGCGGCTCGGCACTTATTCTGCTTCGATCTATGCTGCGATCGCGATTGTTATTTTCACCGGATTAAATATTCTGGGCGTTCAACAAGGCAAGTGGGTGCAGAATGTTTTAGCCGTAGCTCAAGTCGCTGGGCTGTTAATCGTATCCGGGATTGGTCTTGCCTTCTCATTTGGAGCAACTTCGGGGGTTCCGATTGATCCCGCAACTTACACCTCTGTTCAAGCGTCGATCACCGCTCAAGCCAGCCTTCCCGCTTCTAGCAATCTTGGGATTATTCTGGTCTTTGTGTTGCTGACTTATGGCGGTTGGAACGAAGCAGCCTACATTTCGACAGAAGTGCGAAACGGACAGCGCAACATTGTTCTTGCTCTGGTTTGGAGCATTGCAATCATCACAGGGGTCTACCTGTTGATTAACTGGGCATTAGTTCGAGAATTAGGATTGGTTCGGATGGCAGCATCGGAGGCAGTCGTGGCTGAGTTGATGCGATCGACGGTCGGGATTGTTGGGGTGGTCTTGATCAGTGGATTAGTCGCGATCGCAACCCTTTGCTCGATCAATGCCACCATTTTTACAGGCGCTCGAACGAACTATGCACTAGGGCGGGACTTCTCAATTTTTTCCCTGCTGGGACGCGGACGCGAAAGTAATCCGACCAATGCACTGCTGGTACAAAGTGCAATTGCCCTGTTGCTAGTCCTTGTCGGGAGTATCACCCGACAAGGATTCGAGACAATGGTAGACTACACGGCTCCTGCGTTTTGGTTCTTCTTTTTACTCAGCGGCATCTCGCTGTTTGTCCTACGCAGGCGCGAACCGGATGTTGAGCGTTCATTTAAAGTTCCGTTGTATCCCCTGACTCCACTTTTATTTTGCGGAATTTGTCTCTATATGCTGCAAGCCAGTTTAGCTTATACCGGATGGGGCGGTTTACTTGGGGTGGTTGTGCTTTTGCTGGGATTACCTTTGCTGTGGTGGACGAATCGAACTTCATCGAGTCAACGTTAGAAATCTGGAGAATAGTTATGATTTCACTGTACCGAGCGATCGTGATCTGCGCGATCAGTATCAGTCTCATCAGTACTGGCTGTAGTAGCCGCACTAGCGATGCAACGGTTGAATCTGCTCCGGCTGAAGCACAATCGCCTCCTGTCCAGTCTCCACCGTTACGTTCGCCCGATGTGGTGTATGTGCCAACTCCACCCCAAGTCGTTGAGCGCATGTTAGCAATCGCCAACGTCAATCAAAACGATGTGCTGTATGACTTAGGGAGCGGCGATGGACGCATTCCGATTACGGCGGTGCAACAACGGGGGGTACGCCGTGCAGTGGGAATTGATATCAATCCGGAGCGAATCAGCGAAGCAAATGCGAATGCCCAACAAGCAGGCGTAACTGACCGCGTTCGCTTCCTCAATCAAGATCTCTTTCAAAGCAATTTTAGTGACGCAACGGTCGTCACGCTGTACTTGCTACCCGAATTAAATGTCAAACTTCGACCCCAGCTATTGAGTCAATTGAAACCTGGAACGCGGATTGTCTCCCACGATTTTGATATGGGCGAGTGGAAACCCGAACAAACAGCACAAGTAGAAGTGGATGGACGAACTCACAATGTCTACTTTTGGACTGTGCCTGCAAACCCACCTGCTAACTTACGTTAGGAAAATTTGTTCGAGAAAACCTTGGTGTGAATAAACTCAACTCCTAATGCAAGACATTTTCATTCAATATATTTGCCTGATCTTGATTATTCTCGGACTGGTCATGCTCGCGAATAAGCTGCAATTGGCTTACCCGATCGTGCTTGTATTGGGTGGACTCGCGCTGAGTTTCGTTGCTCCGTTTTCAAATATCACCATTAATCCAGAGCTAGTTTTCCTTATTTTTCTCCCGCCCTTGCTCTATGAGGCAGCGTGGCAAGTCTCGTGGAAAGAATTCTGGAAATGGCGAGGGCTGATCATCGGGTTTGCGTTTCCGATCGTCCTCTTAACTTCGTGCGTAATCGCAATCGTCTCTAGTGCAATTATTCCCGGTTTTACTTTAGCGCTGGGCTTTTTGTTGGGTGGCATTGTCTCACCCCCTGATGCTGTTTCCGCAACGACAATCATGCGGCGGGTCAGCGTGCCGAAATCGCTCGTCAGCATTGTCGAAGGCGAAAGTCTACTGAATGATGCCTCGTCGCTGATCGTGTTTCGCTTCGCATTAGCGGCAGTCCTCACCGGACAGTTCCAATTTCAAGCCGCAGCCGTTAACTTCGTCGCTGTTATTCTCATCGGAATCCTGAGCGGACTCGTGGTTGGCTTGATTTTCTACGGCATTCATCGCTTATTACCGACAACGCCTAGTATCGAAATCGTCTTAACACTGGTCACGCCCTACTGTCTGTATTACTTTGCTGAACACTTTCATGTTTCGGGCGTGCTAGCGGTCGTTAGTGGTGGACTGCTCTTATCGAGCAAGCGCAATAGTTTACTGAGCTACCGGAGCCGGATTGAAGGCGTGAATGTATGGACGAATCTAGTCTTTGTCTTGAATGGGTTGATTTTTCTGCTCATCGGACTCGAATTGCCGTTTGTCACTCAGCAGCTTGGCAACATTAGTTTAGGCAGTGCTGTTGGGTATGGATTGATCATCGCGATCGTGCTGATCGCAACCCGGCTGCTTTGCACGTTAGGAACTTCTGTTTGGATGAGAGTGATGAGCCGTTTTATCCCGGTGTCAGACCCGAATCCGGGATGGCGAGGTCCGCTGATTTTTGGCTGGGCGGGAAAGCGCGGCGTGGTATCGCTCGCATCCGCGCTTTCCGTCCCGATACTAACTGAAGTAGGACAGCCGTTTCCCTACCGTGAACTCATTCTCTTCATCACGTTCATCGTCATTCTCATTACTCTAGTATTTCAAGGATTAACGCTGCCCTGGCTGATCCGCAAAGTCCATCTCAGAGATCGCTTCACTCTTATCCCTCAACAACAGCAGGAGATCATCATTCAGAAGAAAATCGCACTGGCTTCGCTTCGATTTTTGGAAGAAAAGTATGGTGCAGAGCGATCGCGAAACGAACACTTGGATAATTTGTTCTCGAAGCTCGAAATTGATCTGAAGTTTTTCGATCGGCAACTCGCAGAATCAAATTTTGCATGGCAGAACTCATTAACAGGCTACCAATCGATTTACCTGAAAGTGCTGGAGCGACGACGCGAGTTACTGAACAAAATGAATCGCCGTGCCGAGTTTGACGAGGAGTTGATCAGGAAGTATCTTTTATTAACCGATGTGGAAGAATTCAAAGTTCGGGAGATAGGGGCACAGGAATCCGATACCGAGTAAGGAGAAATGATAAGGGGTTGGAAGCAACGCCTGAAGTCGAAGAAATTGACCTCGAAGTGTAATGCACTAATGGAAGTGTATTGCACTAATGTATGAGGAGGACATAGAAGCGTAGGCAAGGCGATTTCAGCGTATTTTGGAAGTGGCTGAAGTAGAGTTGGTTTCTTTATAGACGTTTGGGCAATCGATCAACTTGCCGTGGATTGAAGTGTGGATAGGGCTGTTACTCGGTGGCGATCAATTAGAAGACCAAGGAACGGACTGCTATGCTGGCGAGATTTAGGGTCATCATCGACTGTCAGTTCCGAAAGAGCCTGAGTGCTGAATGAAACGAATGATAAGCTTAGATCGATTTAGATTCGGATCTGGATCTATTTCGACATCATCTGATGAAATACTTGCGGTGCAATGATTGCAACATTTATGAATGGAACAGTTCTAAAATCTTGAGCTTCTAAAACCAGCTCACAATTGAGGTTCTAAAAACGATAAATCAAAATAGATCTGGATCTCGATTTGTTTCGATCTCCACAACCAACTTATCGACAAACCGCTTGCCTACCTCAGCATCTCTCACCACTTGCTGAAACTCGGAATCTAAAAATTCACAACCGTGCTGCCAATCCACTTCGATGTGAATGTTTGGAAAGAAAAAGGCAAGAAATTGCTCGAAGTAGCGTTCAAGCGCCTCTTTCCAAGATGCGTCGTAATTGGCGGGTGGAGATGAAGTCATGATGGAAAAGTCGAACAAATGTTCTGTATTCTACCGCAGTTCGCCGGATTGCATTCAAGATTAAAGTCAGAAGACCTGATCTAAATCCCCTCAAACTGAGAAATATAACGATATTGCCTTAGTAATACATTTGTACTAAAATTTCTTATTGTTTTGTATAGTCAGACTTTAGTCAGACCGAGATATTGGTCACATATCTTACACGATGGTCATGGTACATTTGATTTGTAAGCATTAGGTGAGCCAGACGAGAGGCGGTATGACAGCAGATTTTAATCCCTTAATTCGGATGGTGGTTGCCAATTCAGAAGCGCGAGCATTCGTACCAATCAGCGCTCGAAAAGTCGATGGGGCAGAGCGATCGCGGGTTGAAGTCCCAGATTTACGTCTGGAGCGGATCAAGGAGTTTTTGCAAGCGAGTAATCTTGCTCCCAATAGTCAAAAAGCTTATCGCATCGAGCTAGAACGATTTATCGCTTGGAGCAGCAAAGCATGGATCGATGTGACACCAAGAGAGATTGCTCAGTTCAAGCGATATTTGATCGAAGATTGTACGACTCGACAGGGAAAACCTCTGTCTCCGGCTGCGATTAATCAGGCACTGACTGCACTCAAAAGCTTTTACCGCTGGTTTCAATTGGCGGGCTATATGGACATTACTGCGGTGTTACCGACTGCTGCGGTGAAGTTTCAAAAGTTGGGCAAACCCTTGCCCCGGCATTTGAGTAAGGAACAGATGGAAGCGATTTCACAGGCGATCGCACAAGAGCTTTCCGGCGATGAAGAAGTGAATTGGCGCGATCGAGCGTTGTTAGCGGTGCTAACGCATGGGTTAAGAGCTGAAGATGTGGCGCAATTGAACGTTGGGAATTACGACGGCACGCGACTGCGATTCGTGAGGAAAAAGGATGGCGAGGAAGCGATCGTTCCCATTCGGCAAGCGGCGCGAGAACAGATTCAGGCTTATCTAGAGCGCAGAAGAGGGCAGCGCGAAGTTTTGAGCGATGACAGTCCAATGTTTTTGTCCTACGATTTCCACCATCGCGGGAAACGCCTCGGCTATCAAGGCATTTACTACTTTGCCAAACAGCGGTTAGGGGAAGCAACAGGGATTGAGAACTTGACTCCTCATCGGTTTCGCCATACTTATGCCTCAGAGTTAGTGGAATTGGGTATTGACTCGCTACTGGCGCGGACGCTCACTGGGCATCGCTCTGAGAAGGTGTTTGAACGCTATATTCAGGGCAAACGGTTAGCAGCAGCGGAATCTGCTTTTTATCAAGCAGTTGGGGAGAAAGCGCCGGACGTGGAACTGCTGGAGAGATAATGTTTGTCGTGGAGAGATTTGGGGTCGCAATCGACTTCCGACTTCAGTCGAGTTAGAACTTTGAACAAAATAACGGATAGGGTTTGGACACGCTTCGCGCGAGCCAGAGGCAACGAAATAGATCCGGAGCTGGATCTATTTCGACACTTTCGGGTAAAATGCTTACACAGTAAGACTTACAGCTTCTACGAGTGTAACAAATCCAAAATCTCGAACTTTTGAAACTGGCTCAGAGCAAAGGTCCCAAAAACAGTTAATCGAGATAGATCCGGATCTCGATTTGAATCAAAATCCACACGCTCTATTGTCTTTAGAAAATACTGCTCTGCATCGGTCAGATAATCTTCAGAAGAAGTATTCTCAAGCAATCCTTCATCTATAACTTAACGAATTTCTGAACTGTCTATTAGGACAAACAGATTTAGGCACAACTCGCCGTACTCCATCCCAGTGCAGCAAGGCTCTCTTTAAGCTATTGACATCTTGATTTCGATGTAAGGATAATAAAGCGCTTTTCCGAATTGGGAGGCTTGTGGGGTACTTATAAGGGAGTGAAGCAATGATTAATAGAGACAATATCTAAAAACAGCAGTGTTGACAATGGCTCATTATTGCATCAGCATTAATTTTCCCTGCATATCACTCTTGATTGATTGAATATAATTTGCTCAAGTTGCATAATTCACCGATTGGATAAATGCACCTTAGGCAATGGTAAGTCCTCGACTTGTAGCACAGTTCAACGAACATTTGATGCGCGAAAAAAGTGATCAATGAGTGCTATTAGATACGACTGTAGGGCGAATCTTAGGCACATTAAGAACTTTTTCGGTTGAATGATGCGGAAAGCTTTGCTTAGCCGAAGGCACCGCGCTACATCGACTTTGATCCCACACTGGAAATCGATCTACCGAAACTGCCCGAACCCGAAGCGAGAAATTTCTCGGACAAAGCAGTTGAAGAAATCCTGGCAGCGGTACTTTTAGAAATAACTCTATCAGAGCGAAACTTGGCGATTCTGCTGCTCCTGCTGTATGGATTGCGAGCTAGTGAGGTGTGCAAGCTGAACATGGAGGATTATATTGATCGCACTCGATTACGAATTCGTAAAGCAAAATCAGATAGCAAAAGGACAATTCCGCTTAATCAGGAAGCGCGAGAAGTCCTCGATCAATATCTGGAATGGTGTGAGGCGCAAGGACAAGAATAAGTCCTGAAAATCCGATGCTTGTGTCTTACTCGCCTCAGAATGCAGGAGCGCGACTCACGTATGGAGGCATTCTTACCCTGGTGGACAGATTGCGTCATCGCACTGGCATTGACTTCACATCTGACCAAGGAAGGCATACCTTCGGGACAAATCATGTTTTGATAGGCATGAACCCGCACCACATCATGACAATTATGCGCCAAAAGAACCCAATTAACTTTCGTCGTTATACCAAAGCAGCCGAACAAGCAGCGGCAGAGAGCGAGTTTTATAAGTTTGAAAAATAATGTTTAGGAAGTTCGTCTGCGCTCTGTACAACGTACCGACGCTCATTGCTAGGCAACAGAGCGCAAGCTTATGATGCTGTGTAGAGAGGTCAAAACTTCCTTCGAGGTACTGTTCATCAAGATTCCTAGCTACATTCCTAAAACTGATATATAGCTGTGAGACTGTAGCTGAGCTTCGAGCCACTGCGACAATTCACTTATGAGACAGATTAAGTTTGCTACATTCAACCGAAAGTTAGTTGCGAATCGGCTCCTTGAATTTTTGAGGAAAAACCCGATTTTACCTTCGAGGTCTTTGATCGTTTGAGCTTGCTCCAATACAGGGATCAACCGCCTAAAATCATGAATAATCAATACCTAAATGTCTTTGCCAGTCTCCATCACTGCGTAGTGATCAAAACCTGGCTTATTTCGCTTGAACATAGGTTCAAGATAACTAAAAAGTTCTTCTGCAATAAATACGGAATTTAATTCCAAAACTTGCCCTTATATTTACCTGGCACGAGTTCAAGATAAGCTGTGCCGTGTAGATTATTCAAGTTTAGAATAAGGCGTATTCGTTCGATGCTTGCTTCTTCAATCAAGTGTTACCCTCCTTACAAGACAGACTTTCCATTAAGCAGATTGAGTGTGGCTCTATATTCTATGATGTTTGCCTATACATAACAACGCACATACGGCTAAACTGTCGCTTGGTCTCGCTGTGAATTCTGGTATTCCACATGAATTTAGAAAAACATAGTAGGAATTTAGTTCAGCATTAAAGAAATGATGATATTGTGTATTTCATCTGTGGAATACCAGAATCCACATCCTTCAATTTTTGACCTGATGAGACTGCAAACCGTTGCTCATCGGAACTTCACGGTCTGTCGCTTGACAAAGACAAATAAAGCACTGTCTTTCAGAAATTTAGTTCGGCAACTCTACAAGTAATAGCTCTATGGCATCTTTAAAGCAGACAACGTTCAAAAAACCAGTCGTTTTGTCGATCGAGACGAACGCAGGTGGTGTCAGTAAGTCTACCATTGCTTACAATCTTGCTTATGAGCTTGGAGTAATGGGATTTCAAGTCGGTTTAATCGAACTCGATCCAAATCTATCCCTTGCCTTATTCTGTGGTCTGATAAAACAAGGGAAATTAGCAAAAGAAATTCCTGGAACAACGGCTGACGTTCTAGATTCCGAGTTCGACGGAACCTACCCCTGGCTCGATATCTGGGAGGACAAAACGAAAAATGTTCAGATGTGTGTTGGTGGAGATCCGCTCTATGGGAGCATTCGTCAGATCGATCGTGACCCACTGGGAATCATGACGCTGGCAAAGCGATTCAAACAGTACCCGATCAACAAAGATTTCATTATCATCGATTGCCCCGCAACGTTGGAGCCACTCCCTTTCGTCGCGCTGGCTGCCTCGACGCATGTACTCTTGCCTATTCATCCAGAGTACAAAGCAGGATTTGGCACTGCGACAATGCTGGCATGGTTTGACAAGAAGATTAATGACCTCGATCGCGATCCTCCTCCAAAAATCGTTGGTATGGTTGTAAGCCGAATCAAATCTGAGTGGGAATTTCAGCAAAAGATTGCGAATTCAATCGAAGTTGTGGCGAAACGAAGAAAGCTCCGATACTTTACTCCAATTCCAGAAAATGCCTATATTGCCAAAGCCGCTGGAAAAGGACTTCCGCTGGGCTTATACCGTCGCAACGAACCTGTGAGAAAGCAATACTTAGAAATTGCTCAAGCTTTGGTTGACGAATTGAACACAAGTCGAGGATTGGTGTAATGGTTAAGGAAAAAAGTCGTCGAGTCGATGAAGACTTCTTAGGGCTGTTTGGAAGTGATACAGAGTCTCAGGTTGAAGAATTACAGGCAGAAATCCAACGGCTGAAACAAGAGAATTCTCAACACCAGTTGAGTGAAATTGATCGTCAGAAATATGAGTCTCTACTCGCTGACCTGCGCCAACAATTAAGCTCAAAAGGAGTCGTCCGAGTCTCGATTAAGGCGATCAAACGGAATCCCAAGCAGCCAAGAGAAACTTTTACAAGCGCGATGATTGCTGAAATGGCAACCTCGCTTGAAGAAGAAGGGCAGCTTGATCCAATTATTCTGCTACCCGGAGAGATTTTATTCGATGGGGAATGCCGTTGGCGTGCAGCGACTGAAATCCTGTTTCCGACAAATCCAGAAAGATGGTCAGAACTCGATGCAGTTTATCTAGGTCAAGAATTATCTGAAGAAGAACTACATGGGAAGGTTTTAGCTGCAAGTATTCGCAATGGGCTAAATCCTCTAGATCTTGCCAAGGCACTTATGCAGCAGTGCCGATACGTTGTCAATTTAAGCGATGACGAAGTTGTAAGAGCTTTGAGAAATGCGGTGCGACGACTAGAGCGGCATGGAGGGCTTGCTCAGTTGAAAGAGATTATGGGACTTCCGCTTAGTGATCGAGAGACTCGATTAAAAGCTTTGGATCTCGATGAAGCAGAATTGAGAATTTTTCAAGTTCTCATGCGGTTTAAGCAAAATCCCAGCTCTGTCAATGCTAATGTGTTTCCTAAACTTAAACTTCCTGAAGATTTGAAGAAAGCAATTCGACTTGATGGACTAGAGGTATTTGCAGCAGATGCACTTCAACGTGTTTCTGCAAAGAACTTAGGGCTTGAGTCGGAAGATGAAGTTGTTAAAATTCGAGCGGATGCAACTGCACACGTCATCAAACACAAGTTAAGCAAAGCAGAGACACAACAGTATGTTGCAAACTTGATTGCAAATTACAGCCCAACTGCTATGTCTGAAGCGGATAGAAAAGTCGAGCGATTCATTCAGACGATCGAGCAAGTGAGCTTCAATGATTTTGAAGAAAGCCATCTCAAGAAGATTCTGGCAACCTTCAATGCAAAAACACGCGAGCTAAAGCAGTATCTGAAATCCGAAAAAACCTGACTAATCCCATCTAGCTAGGCAATCGTATGTCGCTCAATTCGAGATGCCCCTGCTTGAATATGAATTCAAGCAGAATTGTTTTGCCGTGGCAAACTACTCACAAACCCTTGATTAATTTACGACAAGGAAGCAGTTACGTTCTGATTTTCGTCAAGACAAGATCTGAGCTTGAATCAATTAGAGCGCTTGAAGTCAAAGCGATGACGATCACGCTAAAAATCGATTCGCTCAAAACTTTTATGCCAGAGCGATCCCCAAACTGCTATATAATTTTCCGCAACTTTCAGGAAAAAGCAAAATCTCTGTAATTATCGATAAGTGATCCACTCTAGGAGGATAACGATAAAATTCTGGAGTCTTCCAGTGGATCAGAGAATCTTCAACTACAGCAAAACGTTTCAAGCATTTTGTTAAAATTTGCGGTATTCTTATGGCACGTCTTTTGTCTCCATTGGTATGAAGGTATGAAGCTGCCCGTATCAACACCTATGGCTTTTAACGAATGGCTCCGACTCAAACGATGCCGGAGCGGTTTAAGTCAGAAAAAATTGGGTGAGGCATTAAGTGTCAGTTCTCAAACTGTTAGCAGTTGGGAAACGGGCGAAAGTTTTCCAAAATTAACTCCTCATCAAATGAGAGAACTCTGTCAGTTGCTGTCTTGCTCACTCGATGAGCTTGCGGATTATCAAATTGGAATGCTCGGCATTGAAAATTTTGCTCAGAAAGCATCTTGAGCAAAAATAGGCATTGAGGATTAGAATTATTTTTTCTCTTTAATATTCAAAGATATGCGATCGTTGATCGATCAGTTCGTGGGACACCGAATATGGATGAGGTCGTTCGATCGACGATTAGCAGTGCCTCTAAGTTTTAGGGATAAGGCAGTTTGCACACGACGGGTTAACACTGCCTATGCCGGATTCGCGACTGTCAATGGGTTCTTCAAATCGAGGGAGGTTGTATCGTATGTCTTCCGTCCATACGAAAACAATAAAAATTGCCAATAGTTCCTCAAGTTGAGGGAAGTCGCACAGCACGATCGCACAAAGCGAGCAAGGCTAGTCGTATAGTCCTGCAACTCTCCTTCTAATTCTTGAGGAGCCGGATAAATTTGATAAGGCTGCAACTGCTTCTGCTCAGGGGACAGCATCGACATTTGCAGCAAGTCTGTCGCCTAGCTTTGAGTGTGCAGGCGGTTTCTCAACATTTGCTTTGAATGAACGCTTTCAAAGTGCCAAAGCAAGTGATGTTGATGCACATAGGAACCGATTAATCCTTCGATTTCGGCAAGCATTTTTCGCCCCAACCGTATAGGCTAGTGTTCAAACAAGCAATAAAGCTATCGTTTGCGAGCAGTCCTGCAACGATCGGGTAAAGTTCGCGATCAACCGTCGTGCTACGGTTCAGTAAGCCACTAATCAGTTGGTGCTGCGTCCCAATTAGAATAGCTGGACACTCTGGTTGCTTCACCCAATCGATCGATTCGAGAAACCAAACTTGAGTGTCAAGCGAACGTGCTTTGATCAAGCCTTTTAACTGATCTCGAATTGGGATCTTCATTCTGAACTCGTGCAGTTAACCATTCTTGCGTGATCGCATCAATAACCGTGCGCTCACAGCCTTGAATCATATCATGACTCAGAAATTGTTTCATTGCTGTTTTCCTTCGATACATTAAACTGAGGCTCAGAGTGCTGTAGATTCAAGATTAGCTGTGCAGCAAGTTCTGTCATTTCTGTTCCTGAGTTGTAAGGGAGCATCGCAGAAATGATTAATGCAACATCTTTTTGGAAAGAGATATCGATCGCATACCCACTCTCAAGCTCAAAGTAGAAATCTTCTAAAGCCTCTTTCAAGCGAAACGTTGGTTCTGAGGCATTGTTCGGATAAACTTCAAGAAAGGCTTCTACATTTGGCGGATGATGACCAGGGCTTGGCAATGGTGCTGTTGGATATGCAGGAGGAGTTAGCGACACGACAAGCCTACCAATCCCTTCAGCTAAATTATCTATTTGAGCTACGATGACTTTTAAAGTAAGCAACTGGAATTTAAAGTTAAAACGAATCTTATAATTTGCACAAATTAGTGATAAACAATGCACATTTAGATCTAGCAGGAAAATTGGCGTATCATCAACCGTGCCACCTGTGGGACGAAACAGATCATTAGGATGAGTACCGATTGTGTGAACTACATCACTGGAGGATAGAGAGTCCATAGGCGTTTGTAATGATTCGCAGTCGATTGAGTGTGACCAGATTTGCTTCGACAACATAAACAGGCTCATCGTCCCAGAACATTGCCACATTCGTTAAGTTTTGAGCAGCCAATGGGCGATTCGCGTCGAGCAACTTTCCGTTTTCAATCCGAATAACCTCAGTTCCGCCAACTTGGATGGAAGCCGTGCGTGGAGCGTAGTAGGGCGGAAGTTGACTGTAACTTGGAGACTGAACTTCAGTCCAACTCGCAAGATGATAGTTTCGGTCTTTGCCTTTAACGCTAAAGCAAACGTCGCGAGGCGTTGCATTAATCCCAACTCGATGCAGTGCTTGTGCAACAATTTGATTTAATTGAGCAGGGGCGAGTCGGGTTCCCCTTGCTCCATGAAAAACATGCTCATCGAGCGATCGTCCTTTTCTCAGCGCAATCAGTTCTGACCAAATTGGATTACAGAGAAACGCCTTGCGCGGTGCTTCATTTTGGCTTGCTGGTAGAGTATGGTCACGCAAAATTAGACAGCGTTCTTGGGGGTCAACATCTTGCCATCTGAGTCCTAACACTTCGATCGTGGTGCATCGGACGACGATCGTTAACCAGAGCAACACTCGATTCCGAGCATTGTCTTCTTTTTGCATGACTTCATTGAGCCGGAGATCGATGTATAAGTCGGGGAGCTTGCGCCGAGGTGGATGAGCAATGCTCAAAGGATGAAGCAGATCAGGACGAGCTGAAATGTATTTTAGAAATGAGCGAATTGCAGCTTTATACGATCGCAACGAATTAAAGGCAAGTTTTGAATCGCCTTCTAATTTCTGCACAAAACGCTCAACGTCTTCAGGTTGAATTTCGGTGATCGAGCGGTCTCCCAAAAAACGAGTAAATAGCTCCCCTGCTGTTCGATATGAATAGAAGGTTGAGGTAGTCTCTCGATATTGTTCTAGCCACTCTGATAGGAGACGCTCATTAATTCTGCTAGTCATCATTTGAGTTATCCGGCTATCGTTTTGGAATGATGTTGATTCATCATTGTTTGACGGAATCTGTCTTTCTGAGCGGAGTCTGGAGATGTTGCGAGAAGCTCGACAAAATCATATTTGCTAATAGTTGGTTGCTGTTGCAGAATTGTGAGCACTAGCATTCCAGCTACCCTGTCAACATATCTTTCGAGAATCTCCTCACACGTTTTAATGAACGCTGGATCATCGATCGCTCTTTCAACTAGCCAAAGAGTTTGTTGGTGAAATTTATTTCTCGTAGCTTCTGGAATTTGCTGTTCTAGCTTGGATAAGAGTTGTAGCAGCGATGTACAGTCTGCGAGTGAGGCTTGCAGCAGGGCTGGCGCAATCGGTCCAACGATCTCTCTTAGGACTTGAGTGAGTCGATCGACTTGAGATTTTGCAAGCCAACTTGATTCAGGGCTAAACTCTAACATTAGTAAAAATCCTGGCTCAATTGTGCTAACCGAGCAACTTATCAGCACAACTGAGAATTAGAAGGGGTGAGAAGCGTTGCTCGACCGCTACCCGATGCAAGCCTTCAACTTCGCTTCAAGGTGATGCGAGAATTTCGATCGCAGTAACGAGAGATGTCTTTACCACACTCATTGAAAAGCTTTTCGTTAAGCGATATCTTTCGGTAGAACGCCTCAGAGCGATATCTGGTCGTTAGACGCTCTTTATGACGTAAAAAACGCTTTCCGTAGAATTCGCGCTTTTGATCCGCCTGAGAGAATTGGAGGTTTTTCCAATTCTCCCTGAAAACGACGATCGGATCGCGGCTACGCGACCAGTGCGAAATTTTGATCGCTTAGTGCTGGAGCGCCTGCAACTACGGCAAACTGCGCCCCATTGCCCAGTCCAGCTTCAGCACCGTTAGCATTATAAAACAGCTTGCCAGAGCTACTGCCAGTCGGTTGAACATAAGTAATCTTGGCAGCACTTAATGCTGCTGCTTCGTCGCTATCCACACGCGCGAAGTCAGAGACTCCGAGTGTCTGTCCGGGTTGAGTCGCAATCGAAGCAAACGTCGCTTTACTCAAATGAATCTTGTCTTGAGTCGGGTTGAAGTTTGTGATCGTGTCTACGCCGAGGTCAGTTGTATTGAACGGCTTGCCTGAACTCAACACGAAGCGATCCATCCCTTGATTGCCAACGAGAAAATCATTGCCGCTGCCGCCCTCGATCGTATTCATTTTCTGACCGCCGATGAGGATATCATCGCCTGCACCGCCTGTTGTGGAAACCTCGGTATCCACGGTTCCAGCAAACAAGACATCGTTGCCTCCGCCGCCTGAAAATGCGAGCAGCGACGCTCCTGAACCTGCAATTTTGTCTGCGATCAAAATGTCATTCCCTTCGTTCGACTCGACCTGAACAACCTCAGTTCCGTCGTGCGTTACGCTAAACGGAGTCTGAGTCAAGCGATTGAACACAGCGGTTCCGTTGTTCATTCGCAGCATGGAGATCTCGCCTTCAGCGCCACCATTGATCACCGAAGTATCTAACCCTGCGCCACCATGAACAATATCTGGTCCGTCGCCGGGGTTCCAAATAAAGAAATCATTACCACCATTCCCAAAGATCGTATCTGAACCTTTACCAGCCGTGATAATCTCAGCCTGCTCGGTTCCATTCAGCGTATCATTGCTCGGAGTTCCTGTGAGCGGTTGAATTGCGGGTGTCGTCGGTGCAGGCGGTGTTACCGAATCTGGAGCCGTAGGTATCAGGGTCGGTAAAATGAAGCTAGAAGCATCGCCGGATAACAGCACATCGTTACTGCGCCCGCCAACGATGCGATCGCTACCACCGTTGCCGACCAAAGTGTTACCGCGATTGGAGTCACCGAGCAAGACATCGTTATTGCGGGTTCCACCACGAGTGGGAACTGTGGGAAAAACTGGAGGATTCTGAGCCATGATGAGTTTCTTGATTTGTACAAAAAGTTTGCAAAGTGGAGGATTGAAAGCTGCTCGACAGGATAACGAGCATCAATAAAGATTTTGGTGGATAGAAAATCTGCTCAAGCGTCTACTTCAACGCTGCCGATTGGATAAGCAATGCAAGATAAGACGTAGCCGTTTTGATGTTCTTGTGCAGATAAAGCAGCCGGATTGGGCTGTTTATTCGGATACTCGATCGTGCCGCAGACCTTAACCTTGCACGCCCCACATCGTCCTGCTCCACAGCCATTCAGGTTAATATCGGCTCCGAGCTTTTCAGCCGCATCGAGAATGCTCGTTTTTACATCAACTGCCATTGACTTGTTGGATCGCTTAAATCGAACGGTGGGCGCAGTCGTCGATGACGGACTTGATGCAGACGGAGCAGTACTCGGTTGAGGGACTGGCTCAGGCACGATCGTGTCGGGTGAAGCTACCTCATTAGAGTTAAGTTCTACGGTTGGAAGCGGAGCCGGATCGAGAACAGGCACGTCATCGATCGTCTCCGGAATTGGCTCTACCGGAATGCCTTCAACTTCACCAAAACTTTCTTGGTGATACTGCGCGATTGGAAAGTCGATTGTTCCAAACAACTGCCTGACGTGATTCATAAAGCCATCGGGACCGCAGACAAACACATGACGTTCTGTGACATCCGGTGCGATCATTTGCAGCATCGCTGTATCTAAATGTCCGGTAAATCCAAGCCAAGCAGATTTAGGCTGTGGTTGCGTCAACGCAATCTTGAGATTGAAGTTGACGTTTTGACTCGCAATTAACGCTAACTCGTTGCGAAAAATGCAGTCGTCAAGCGTCCGGGCGGAATGGAAAAACACGACATCGATCGTCGATCGCAAATCAGACAGATACCGAGAAATCGACATCATCGGCGTAATGCCTGAGCCAGCAGAGACAAGCAGTAATTTTGGTGGAAACTGCGGTGCGGGCGTAAATGATCCTTTCGCACCTCCTAAAATCCGAATCGAATTGCCAACCTGAAATCGATCGTGTAGCCAATTCGATATCGAAATGTCAGTTTCAGAGCGCACAGCACGTTTCACCGTGAATTGTAGCAGGTCAGGTCGAGATGGGCTTGACGACATCGTGTACGCCCGAACGATTCGCTCTCCCTCGATTTGAAACTCTAGCCGCGCAAACTGTCCAGGACGATAAAGAAACAGAAGTGCAGGATCTGCAACGAACGAGAACGTTTTCACATCCGGGGTTTCATCAATAATATCAACACAGTGAGCATCGATATCTTGATTAATCCACCAAGAAACATTCACGCTTGATGTGTGAGTCGCAGATGGAAGCAGCATGACTTCATCAACGTGCAACAAGGTTTCCCCTACTGCAATTTCGTCCCCTACTGCAATTTTATGCAAGGTGTTGGGGGGCAACAGGTCGCCGTTGACGATCGAGCCATTGCTACTTCCCACATCCATAAAGTAGAAGTTGCCGTCGATAAACTGAACAATCGCATGAGTACCACTAATTTTGGCATCATTCAGTGTTAAGTCACACTCCGGAGATCGCCCAATTTTCCAGGTGGTTTGATTGTGGTCATTCTGAGCTAACAGATGCTTTCCAAAGCTAGAGCCTGAGAATAAATCTGGAAGATAGCTTGATCGCAGTCTTAGCATGGTCTATTTCCGTTGATAAGGAACGGTCTGCAACGCAGTCGATGTTGGACGTTGACGGTCTTTAAACACCACGGTTGCAGTTTGTGTGGAAACGGGCTGCGGAGCGGGAATGCGATACAGCAGATGACTGGGGATCTGTCGAATTACATCTTGGTGATCCCCGTCCGAGAGTCCCAAACTTTGACGGAGATTGCGGCAAAAGTGGAGCGAATCTGATGCTTCGATCACCCCCTGTTCAAGCAGTTCTTGCACCACGCCAAGATATGCCTGTATGCGGGACCCATGCGAAGCTTTGATTAATAAATGGACTTCATCGGCACTCAAATCCTCGATCGATCGACCATCGAGCCAGGAATCAGGA
Organism: Leptolyngbya sp. AN10; assembly: GCF_050565645.1. NCBI lineage: Bacteria > Bacillati > Cyanobacteriota > Cyanophyceae > Leptolyngbyales > Leptolyngbyaceae > Leptolyngbya > Leptolyngbya sp. AN10. The sequence goes on along the minus strand of NZ_JBNXVP010000004.1, from coordinate 258,444 downwards.
AGATCAAAATGGTGTAGCTGTCGGCGCAGCATGATCGAGGTACGTTCACGATCATAATGAGCGCGTTTACGATTGATCGTTTTCAAGAGCCATAATATCCCAACAATGACAATGACGACATTAATTGCCGGAACAATCATCGGAAAGCGGTTCAGAGTCGGACGTGAGCCAAAGACAAAAAATGCCCAGAACGAAACCACAGTGAACAAGCTGAAAATGACGTGCTGTGCTTGCTCTTTACTCACAGGCTGCTGACAACGACGACGATACGATCGATACTGTTTTTCTAACCAAATTCCCAGGGAGTAAGTAGCAGTCACAGTAACTGCAAATAGCAACAATGGGGCAATAATCTTGGGAATTGGAACGGCAACGCCACTGATGTAAAAACCAGGATCAAGTAATCGATCGAGCAAGGTCTCTTCATGTGCCCAAGCCCCACTAAAGTAATAGTTCCAGTTGCCAGCGTACAGATAGAAATACCAGTAAAACGCTAGCACCATTCCTAAATAGCCGTACTGAATTAATTTGCGTCCTGGCTTGTTCAACTCCGTCCAGTATGTATTTTCTGAATCAGTATCGATGCACGAACGCTTACAACCCACACAAGCAGATTGTTCAACGCCGTCAGTACCGACAGTACGACACATTGACTGCGTTACAGTTCCTCTAGGCTGTAAATGAGCTTTAGACCCGAACAGTGCTCGCGGTCCGGTGTAAACCATCTGTACCGGAGCCATCGGACAGAAATACTGACACCAGGATTTCCCGGCATATAGATAGCCCACGACGATCGCGCTAATGATTGTGGCAATCAAAAAGCAACCCAGCGTGAATCGATGCCCGTTCACAAATACAAGTCGTGCCCACAATCCCAGAATGAACAAGCCAAACTGAACGATTAGATGGTTTTTACCCAGCCAGGAATTCTCGTTGATGATCACAGGTTCTCGTCGAATCTCGCCGCTGATCGGATCGATCAGTTTGCGTGTGCGTTGAATGCCCAATGCACGGGGGATCTGCGACACAAATGACAACGGACAAATGCGCCGCCAGAATTCATGTCCAAGCACGAGCAGAATGAGAATTGCCGCTGGCACAATCGCTGCCCACCAAAGCAAGGTTCCAAGCGAAAAAGGTTGTTCAAGAATGCAGTCGGTGCGGATTTTGACACACCGATCGACGTTCAGGTAGATGTCTGGATTGAGCCGAAACGGAGATCCGATCGCGATAGGGTTAGTGAAGTGAGGCGTGATCGGGTCCCAAAACATCGATAGGATGATTGTTGCCCAACCGAGAAGCAAAGCAGTGCGAATCCAATGGAGTTTACCTTCGCTAACGCGGAAAAAGTTCATGGTTCTGTTTTAGATAGCTGCCAAATTTCGAGTTGTTGAGGCGTGATTTGCACGACATAGTGAGCGTTAGCAGTCATTGCAACTTTGCTTTGAAGATAAGCGAGGGACTTAACCAGTTTTCCAGTTGATTCCCACAGCCGGACTGTCCCATCTTCATGCTGAGTTACAAGATAGTTCGGCAAGATTGCAGCCGTTCTTACCTTGGTCGGCAACACGCGCAGGAGTTCTGAAGTCTCCAGATTCCAGACGATTGTGCCGTCGCTCGCTGTACTGGTTAATCCAGTTCCATTCTCACTAAAGTTAAACGCTGTAATATTGCCGAGATGTCCAGCTAAACTTTGCTGCAATTGAGTGTATTCAGCATCCCAAATATCAATACGCGATCGCGTGGTTGCACAAAACAGCCGATTATCTAGGGCGTACTGTGCGGCAGTGATCCCAGGAACAGTTCGCAGTAACTTTCCGGTCGTCATGTTCCACACTCGCAAAGTGTGGCTAGGACTTACGGTTGCGAGGTGCTGTCCATCTGCACTCAGCGATGCAGTGTTGGCAGGTTCGGGCAATGCAATCTGGTGAAGAACGTTTCCGGTGGAGAGTTGCCAAACGGTCAACGACTCGTCGCGCTGGCTCACTAAATGATTGCGTGTCATTGTTAGCATTTCGATCATGCCTGGAGTCGTCCAGCCTTGCTGAACTTTTCCGGTTGATAAATCCCAAACTTGAACCTGATTGTTGCGATCAAACGTCACGAGCTGACGATCGACAACGAGAAACTGATCGATCGTGCTGGAGAGCGGGAGCTTGTGAATCAGCGATAAATCAACGGCTGGCTGATTTTGTATCATGCTCATTTGTGCAGCGATTGTATCGGTCATACGCGGGAGCAGTGGAACAAAGCCAAAGCCACAAATAATCGCCAAACCGAAGATGGTTGGAGTTACGAGTGATTGTGACTGTATTGAACGGCATTTCGAGAAAATGGGCTGGGAAGCTTGGAGAATCGAACGAAGCACTGAATGACTGATTCGATTCGGAAGTGCCGCGAGCCGAGACTCAACGCGCAGTTGCTGTAAATCTGCCAACACATCGATTGCTCTTGTGTAGCGATCCGCAGGACGCAAAGCAACTAGGCGATCAAGGATTGCTGCAACTTTTGGATGAATCGATGCACCGAGATGCTCCTGCCACTGTAGCTTGCCTGAATTTGGATGGCGTTCAAGCTGTTGTGGCGCGACCTTGGATAACAACTCTATCGCCGTCATGCCTAGTGCATACAAGTCGGTATGAAAGTCAATTTTGCCGTCTTGCTGTTCGGGTGGACTATAGCCAGGTGTGCCGTAGATTGAACTGTCTTCGACGAATTCATCTAAATCGATCGCTGCGCCAAAATCGATCACCGAGATCGACCCGTCGTTGCGACGAATCAGGTTGCTCGGCTTGATATCTTGATGAACGACACTATGGCGATGAATCACATCCAGAACCGACAACACATTTTGCAGGAATGAAACAATTTGTGCTTCGCTAAAAGGCTGCTGCTTGAGAACTTCCAGGACGTGACCTTCGATGTACTCTTCAACAAGGTACACGGGATGATGATGTTCGGGACATGCCAGAATGCGTGGAACATTGGCAGTTGATCCTTTGAATCGCTCTAGAATGCGAGCTTCTTGAACGATTAACTGTCGCCGCAATTCCGCCATGTTGCCAACTTCGTTTGCCGCATCCAGAGTCAGGCACTTGACGACGCAAAGTGGGTACCCAACCATTTCGAGATCGCGAGCGAGAAAGGTTCGGCTGAATCCTCCAGAACCGAGTTCCTTGATGACGAAATAGCGATCGCAAAATTGTTCAATTTGCTCAACCATTGCTTTGAATGTGTGGCGACAGTACGCAATTGCTCACTGAGCAATTGACTATTTTCTAACAACGTTCTGATTAAAGTTGACGCGATTCTCCCCAGTGGGAAAACCTGCATTCCCATCTTTATTCACGTCAACGTTCGAGTGAACATTGACGTAAAGATTTCCTGCTGCAAAGGCGGCTTGTTCTTCTGGCTTGAGTTTAAAGTCGCCGGAAATCGTACCAGATTTGCCATCGCTGTTCACTTTGTTATCCAGGAAGCGAACAACAGTAGCATCCGCATTGTTTCCGCGTTGATCACCAGAAGGCGCGAAGTGCAAATGTGTTCCAGAAAGTGGATTACCTTCAACATCGTGCGGCACTTTCAGAAATCCATCGACTAGCGCCTTCGGATCTGATCCATTGAGAATCTTAGCTTTAGGATCAATCTCCTTTTCTTCCTGGCTAAACAACGGAGCGCCATCAAAATCTTTGAAACTGCCGTCGATCTTTAGGTTGCCATCTGCTTTCAATGCAGCAGTGAGGGTTGTCGTTCCTTTTGAGTCGTTGGGAAATGGAAACTCTCCAGATCCAGTGCCTGTTGCCGTTCCTTTAATTTCTCTTTTACTTGCGTTCAGAAAATCATTGCCATCGCTACCAAACAGCTTGCCTTGTTTCAGCAAATCTTGCTGTTTGTAGCCACCTTTGTCGGTGCGCTGTAGCTCGATCGTTCCCTCTGGAATGGCATGATTATGCTCGTCTCCGCCCAAAGCTTTATTCAAGCTTTTTGTCGCATCTTCTTTCTGAATCGACGACCCCTGGCTGCCATGACTGTGACTGTCCGATTTGTGTTGTTCGATGCTAGTATCAGCGCCAAACTGAGTTCCTTTTTTTTCTAGGGTTGCTGCCATGTGTCCCTCCTAAACGGTTTGTGCAACTTTATTCAAGTCATTGTCCCGAACCACAACGAAATTCTTCTCGCTCAAATCAACAGCTTTGGTGAATGCGAGACTGCCTAAGATGTGGTTTTCGCCGTTCTTGTCAAAAATCACTGTGGCATTGCTGTCTAATGGCGAGTCAATGCCTGCTTTCGTAGGATTTGTCCCTTGTCCAAACTGAATGTCTGCAACTTGCAATCCGTCTGTTAATCCGAAGCGGTCTTTGGTCGGGTCAAAGTCGAAAATGCGGTTAGTCGTTTCAGAACCGAGGATGAAGAGGTTTTCACCACCGCCACCTGCGATCGTATTAAAGCCTCCACCATCACCGCGAACAATATCATTGCCGAAGCCACCGATCACGGTATTAATTCCACCGCCAGGATCAAGGAAGTCTCCGTCTTTTCCAAGCTTCTTCTCAAGGTCTCGCTCAATGTTGACTTTGCTTGCATCGAGTGACTTCACATCTTTGAGCTTCGCCGGATCAATGTGGAGGGCTTCTTCGGGAATGCCTAGATCAGTTTCTTTAGATTTTTGATCGCTGGACTTTCCGGATGGTTTTGATTGATCTTTACTGTTGGTGTTCGATTTAGGGTCAAAGTTGGCATCGAGCTTTTTCGTTTCTTCTTTGTTCCCGGTCGATGGAGCTTTCTTGTCTTTGTGGTCTTTATTGTCTTTGAAGGCAGCATTGATCGACTTCGATTCGTCTTTCTTCTGCCCAGATGACGATGATTTATCTGTGTGGTTTTTAACATCAATATTGATGTTAAAAACATTGCCAAGTACTCTTTTGATCTCTTTATCTTGGCTAGCGAATCCGCTAGAAGAATGATTCTGGCTAGAGCTATGTAATTGCTCTAGTGTGACCACTCCCGCGCTGTTGCGGTCGGTCTTGGAGTTTTGTTGCATTGTTACGTCTAACCATCATGAAGTGGGCGTTTGAAAATTGAACATACGGCGTTGCGGGGTTGCTTCTGGGATTTGAATCCACATCGGTGAGCGATTTGCGCGAATGGTAGCGCGTAGAACACCACCAGGTCTAACCACAGTTCCATGCACTAAGCTTGAAAACTGAACAGGAATGCGACGCTTATTCCGATCAAAAGCCACGATGCGGTTGGGAAAAACCCCAAAATCGCTTGTAGTATTGTTGCTAATTTGAATGTCAAACTGATTTGCTTTCTTCGGAACAACTGCGATCGTAATTCCATCAATTACTTGAATCATGCCGCTTGGCTTGTTCGCTTGCGGTATCATTGCAGGCTGATTTACATTCGCAGAACAACCAGCGGCTGAGAATTGAGCTTTAATGGCATCAGCGGTTCGCCCTGACGGAAGGAAGGTATTCAAGTCAGGTGGAACATTCTGAAATGCCAGGGTGAGAAAGCGCGATCGGGCTTTGTTCGGATCATACAATCCCCACACCAAAAAAGACTTACCGCGATACTGTACTGGAATGAATAGATCTGAAGCAGCATACCGCAAGAACTGCTGACGTTCATCAGTAAACAGTGGATTCGAGGTTCGGATCACTGCGCCTTCAGTTTTTCCGTCTGCATAAGCGACGGTGCTGCTCGACTTTGTGATCAAACACACTTTTCCAGGTTTTGTCGCTGGGTAAACTGCCACGAACCCGTCTTCGGTTGCCCATTGCCCGATGTACCAAGCAGTCGTCGAATCGCGCTGCTTCAAAGTTTTGACCAGTGCTTGATGATCAACTTGTGAACGAACGTTGGGCAGCGATCTTGTACTGATGCCTGCAAGATAGTGCCGAACATCTTCGAGGCTAACTTGCGGTTCAGCCGCCGCAGGTGGGTGAAAACTGAACATAGCTAATAACGCCACTACCGGAGTAATCCGATGCCAGTTAAGTAGAGCCATAATCGAGTGAGGTAATAGAACAAGGAACAAACAGGCTCAACTAATTAAAGCCTGCAAACTCGCATTCTGGACGACCGCAAGAAGACTGCACGGAACGGGGTTGGACAATCGATTCGCTACGCTCTGGGGTAGAAATCGCTGAATGATAGGGAGACTGACTTGGAACCGACCAAATTGATGCCGATTCAGGTTCAGTCTCCGAAGGCGGCTCTACTAAGGGTTCGCTTTCGATTGAAGCTTGTGGCTCGTGTGATCCGGGCGAGGCAATTTCGGGTTCGATGATTGATTCGGGCGGAGCGACCGCTGCAACAGGTTGACTCGCTTGCATTTCGGCTCGCAGAGATCGCACTAATCTGCTCGATTTTAGAGTTGGGTCATGGATTTGATCAATCAAATCAAGCGCGATCGAGAATTGACCTTGGCGAAAATAAGATTGCGCCAAATCCACAATTGTTCGAGATCGTAGCCAATCGGCTTGCACTTTTTGATAGCGAGAGCGACTGGGTGCATCGGATGGAATCGATTCTGCAATTTGAATCGCCTTTGCAACATTGCCATTACAATACTCATTCAAGGCACGATCGTAGATTGATTGAGCTAGCCGCTGCTTCAGCATCACTAACTGTAATGCGACAGACGGTGATGCCGATTGAATCGGCTCCAGCACATTCAGCGCTTGCTTGAACTGTGATTGCTTTTCCAAATGAAGGATTTGAGCGATTAGTTCAGGTGCAAGCTCAGATGCTGTTGCTTGATTCTCCGGATTGATCGATGTTGATGTTGGTTCAGATGGCTTTGTTAGCGCAACTGAACCAGCAGCAACACAACCAACAGACAACAAGAAGGCAAAAGGAACTTTTACCGAAGAAATAGCAGCGACAAACTGTTTCATAGTGTTGATGAGTGTCCAGCAAGGACTGCTAAGCGTGACGCAAAATCAGAAACCTACAGATTTAACTGATCGATCCACAGTTGCTCAAATCATTCAAACCGGAGACCGCTGTTCTCTAGCGATTTCTATGTTGAGTATATGGGGGACATCTCTGCATTCGCAACCCCAAAGCTTAAGCTTTTTCATCGAATAATAAACAATATCAATTGATATTTTATAATTTTAGAAAATCTTAAGATACAGATAAGCTAATTTAGAAAATATCAATTGATATTTTCTAAATTTAAGTAAAAGAAAAGCCGACTCTAGCGCTAGAGTCGGCTTGCATAATGGAGCAATGCACATCAAATCGAATTGTTTAATTCCTCAGAATGCAACCGAGGTTTTGGCTCAGCGAGATCAGTCACTTGCTCAGGAATTTTAGCCGTCGTTGGTGGGATAAGCGGTTTAATCGATAGGGTTGCAGTCGTGTTATTCTCGGTCAATTTTCTCTGCATTTCAATTAATAGGCGACTTCCAGAGGTTTGTCTCGCTGGATGTTGGCTCGATTTAAAGGTGGAGGCAGATAGCATCTCTTCAACCGATGCTGCGGGTAAGGGAACCGTTTCATATTTCACAAGCGTAGTCATGTTCGATCGATCAACGACGGGGGCTGTAATGGGGCTAGGAGCCTCATTCAGCCTTGGAGCTTTTGCGGTTGCTGCTACTTCACTGGATGCTTGCGAATGATTCGGTCGGGTAGACACCGTAACGGTTGTCGGGGTCGGTGGTAGTTCCCGTTGTACAGGCGGCTTAGAAGCTGTGTCCGCTGTTGGACGAGGAAGATCTGCAATTGAACGATCGTGCGGCTGCCAATGATTAGAAACGTGGGGTGGCTGCGTGTAAGTAGCAGTCCTCATCGGATCAGGCACAGTCGAGATCGGGACTGAGTTAACCGATGCTTGATCGAACTGCGGTTCAGAACGAGGCGATTTAGAAGCAACGGCTTGAATCGAACTCGAAGTTGGGGCTGCGGCAACTATTGAGGGCGGTAGAGGGGGTAAAACGCGAGCAATCGATACAGGCGGATCTGGAGGAGCGATCGGGATGGATACAGGCGGATCTAGAGGAGCAACTGGGACTGAGCCATCAAGCCTTTCTGCCGTAGATGCCAGTGTTCGATCAACATTCACAGCGGTTGCGTTTTCTGGTGGAGGAGGGGGAGGAACGGCATCGAGAGTTGGAGCCTGCGATAGCGTGATAGGAAGTGGAGCCGGAGAAGTTGTGGCAATGAGTGAATTTGGCGTTTCACCTGTTTGAGCGATCGCTTGTTGCAGAAGTGCTTGGACAGGCGGGGTGTTGAAGACTTCGCTTGATCGCAGTTTTTCAAGATCCTGCATCGCTTGGTTCCAGTTGCCTTGCGAGGCGAAGTGTTGAATTGCTTGTAGCTGTTGCTCTTCTGTTGTCCAAGTTCGCCGTAACTGCTGCGACTCAGAAGCCGCAGTGGTTGCTGCTGGAATCACTTGAAGCGCAGTCAGAGCTTCTTTAATGTTTCCACGACGGTATTTTTCTTTGGCTTGAGCCAAGATTTGCTGTGACAAGGATTCTTGTAGCACTTGCGCGGATTTGAAGTGCTTACTGTTGCTTGGGACTCCGATCGTATTTTTAATTGCATCGAGCGGTAGATTCTTTCTGTTTAGAGCCTGAGCTTCGTTCAGTTGATCCTGAAAAAGCTTTTCACGGTTGGGGGGAATTGCTTTTGATGACAGCGGGTTCTGCGATAACGCATAAACGCCTAAAGACGCGATCGATACAACAGCACTACCGCCGAGTAGCAAACGACTCATAGATTTTGTTTCTCCATTACTTTTTGCAAAGCTTGCGGGGCAAGATCGATTCAATCGATCCAATATCAAATAGGGTTGAAACTTGTAGACTTATTGTAAGCACAATTTTCGTGTTCCAACGCTAGCATTAAGAAAAAATTGAGCCAGCTAACTGGATTGATAATCTTCAAAGACTGGCAACAATGTCAGGATTGATCCTACTGAAATTTCAGCAAAACAGTTTCAATATGTCTATTTGTCTTACATTCGGCAAATTAGAGCTAACTGGTGAGCAGCTTTATAACGCGATCGCGCATTATGGATTACTCAGCACCTTGCTCGAACAACTCTTTCTTGACTTCCAAGTTCTTCCTAATATCGAAGTGACTGGAGCAGATTTATTTGAACTACTCAGTGGACGCGATCGTGCGTCAATGCCTGATCCTGAAGCATTGGAGCAATTTTTGAGCGAGCGGGCACAACAGTATGAGATGTCGATCGATCAACTAAAGTCCAAGGCGATGCGCGAAATTCGGATGCAAAAACTCAAGCAACAGTTTGCACCCCAGGTTGAATCAGAGTTTTTGCGATCGCGATCAAACTACGACCAAGTAGAATTTTCACTTGTGCAAACGAGCGATGCTAACTTTGCCGCAGAAGTTTTGTTTCAAATTCGCGATGATGGCAAGGATTTTGGTGAGATTGCTCAGCGACATTCAGAAGGATCTGAGCGATCGACGCAAGGATGGGTGGGACCGATGAAGCTAGCAAACTTACCGGAGTCGATTCGAGTGTTGTTTTGCACCGGGGAAGTCGGCAAAATATACGGACCGATCGAGATTAACGGTCAGTATTGTATTGTTCGGTTGGAGCGATTTCACGGCGCGCGATTAACCGAAGTCCTCCGTACAGAGTTAATCAATTCTTTATTTACGCGTTGGCTGAGTGAGCAAACCGTTCGGGCGCGACAAGCTGAAATCGCTCAAATCAATGCGGGTGACTTATGAGTGAAATGCCGCTTCAGCCGCGATCGTTTCTGCCGACCTTTTTCAGTGCAGCGTTGTTCGAGGATTTGCTGCCAAACACTTGCTATCAGATTTCGTCAAAAGTTCGGATTAATAGTTTTCGCCCAGGACAGGTCATTCAGCCGGAACATTCATTGCCGATCGAAGTATGTTGCGTTGTCCAAGGACAAGTGCGAGTTGTCGGACCTGCGGATCAAGAATCACCAACGCTTGGAGTTCTGCATGAAGGGGAGGTGTTTGGATGGGAAAGCGTTATTCGGCGGTCTACGTTCGGATCAGTACGTGCCGCGGGTCTCGAAGAAGTCATTACACTCGGTTTAACGATCGAGGATTTTGAATCGATTCTGCAAGAGTTACTGCCGACGCTCTCAAAACACGTTAGCTTCGTTGAAGTGTACGATGTGCTACTGCGCTTTTGCAATACCATTCCGACGAAACTCAATCTGCCGGATCTAAGCGAAGTGAGTCGTCATATTGTGACTCAAAGTTGTGCGACCGTGAGGCATTGGTTTGGACAAAACGATCCGACGTTTCATCTTTCATCTAGATGTTTATGGTTTGTCAGCAGCAGTACACATCAGTCGTTACCGATTGGAACGATTGTTGAATCGATCGCAGACTTACCGCAGTTCAAATCTCGATCGCTCCCAATCCGGCTGCTAGGCATTGATCGCACCTTTTTGAGCGCAGCACTTTCGACCGGATTGTTGCCTGCACCAGACGTGATTATGGCAGATTCAGGAAGCGGAGAGTTAGTGTTGGCGCGACTTGAAGCGTTGGCAAAAACTTCTGTTCCGAAGCCTCTGCCTAATCGAACTCCCAAACTTTATCCAGCGCACACAGCGCGGAATCAAACGTTTGCGGAATCAGTCGTGACCGCGTTCTGGAATGCGTGTGAATTATTAGAAATTCCATACAAACCAGAATTTTTGCGGCAGTGGAGTCAACAGCTTGAATCGCAACCGCGAGATCGGATGGATTGGTACGCTGCGATCGCAGATGCGTTTGGATTAAGCGCTCAAACAGTAAAGTTCCCAACGACCGCAGGCGGTATATCCCGGCTACAAACGCCTGCTTTGATTCAGATTCGAGATGAATTGTGCGTTTTGTACGAAGTCAGCGATCAGGCGGTGGTGTTTGCGGCTCCATCGGGATTAGTGCGGCGTTCTTCGCGTGAGATTGCCGCTGTTCTTCAGAAGAATACGACTGGCACTGCGATCGTTCTCGGTCGTCAAGCCCAAAGCCGTACTGATCGGTTCGGTTGGTGGTGGCTAATCGGCGCATTTATGCCACAAATGCCAATGCTACTGTCCGTTTTGATAGCTTCGATCGTCGTGCAGCTTCTAGGATTGGCTAACCCGCTTCTGACGCAGCAAATCGTTGATCGTGTGATCATTAATTCTAGTCCTGGAGCGCTGCCAGTTTTTGGGGTTTTGCTGATGGGATCAAGTGCGATCGAAGCGGCAATAACTGTAGCCCGAACCTACTTGCTAAATAACACGACGAACCGCGTTGATTTACTGTTGGGATATCAGATTATTGAGCATCTGTTTAATCTACCACTGCCCTTTTTTCAAAAGCGCCCTGTGGGTGAAATTGCTGCCCGGATTAATGAACTCGAAAAAGTGCAGCAGTTTATTACAAGTACATTCTTTACAGTTGTACTAGACGTACTGTTTTCGATCATCTATGTCTGTGTAATGCTACTTTACAGTGGCGTTCTAACATTCTGTGTACTGGCGACAGTTCCCGTGATCATCGGTTTAACGCTGCTTGCGGCTCCAGTGTTTCAAGAACTGATTCGCAAGCGATCCGATCAGCACGCTCAAATGCAGTCTCATCTAATTGAGATGCTGAACGGAATGTTTACTGTCAAATCGCAGCGCATGGAATTTGCCATTCTCGCAACTTGGCGGCAACAGTATCGGGCATATCTCAAAACTGGACTCAAAACGACGATGTTAGGCACATCGTTTCAGGCAGTGAATAGTTTCGTCAGTAACTTTAGTAGCCTATTGGTGCTATGGGTCGGCTCAAATGCGGTACTCAATGGCGATCTCACACTCGGACAGTTAATTGCTTTCCGCATCATTGCGGGATACGTCACACAGCCATTGGTCCGGTTATCTGGGTTATGGCGCAATGCTCAAGAAGCTGATGTGTCGATGAATCTGTTGGCAGATGTGAAGAACGAACCGCCAGAGTTTTCAGAAGCTGATGCGCGGCGATTGGCACTTCCTCAGATTGTGGGTCATGTACAATACGATTCGGTTGAGTTTGGCTTTCAGCCTGGTCAGCTACAGCTTAATAAAGTGTCGATCGACATTCCGGCTGGAACTTTTGTCGGAGTCGTCGGGCAGAGCGGCTCCGGGAAAAGTACACTATTAAAACTGCTACCGCGCTATTACGCGCCGATGAGCGGGCAGGTTTATATCGACGACATTGATATTGCCAAAATCAATCTCAAATCCTTGCGTGAGCAGATCGGGGTAGTGCAGCAAGAACCCAACCTATTTCGGGGCACGCTGCGATCGAATATTGCAGGCGGGAACGAAGATGTTGATGAAGCAGCCGTTGTAGAAGCGGCAAAAATTGCTGAAGCGCATGATTTTATCTTAAGTTTGCCTGATGGGTATGGAACAGAAGTCGGAGAACGAGGCTCATCGCTGTCTGGAGGACAACGCCAGCGAATTGCGATCGCGGCAATGGTATATCGCAATCCGCGATTAGTCATTCTCGACGAGGCTACCAGTGCGCTCGATGCTGAAACCGAGCGGCGAGTTGTGGATAATCTCATGCGGCGATTTGCAGATAAAACTTGCTTTTTTATTACTCATCGACTCTCAAATTTGCGACGAGCGGATTTGATTTTGTATATGCAGTCCGGATTGATTGTCGAGCAAGGCTCACATCTGGAATTGATGGCTCGACGGCAGAACTATTACTGCTTGTATCAACAGCAATCACAACAACCGAGTTAACTGGAGAAGAATTATGCTGAAACGTTGGCTTTGGCAGTTGACCTATCGCATTAAGCGTCCATTAAGTTTAATCAAGCGATCCGAAGCGGAACAAGAGCAAGTTGCATCGACGTTTGAGCCGGAATATGACAATCGCCCCCGGTGGGTAATGATGGTGATCGGATCACTTGTGCTGACACTTAGTGGAACCGCTGTTTGGGCGTGTGTAGCTGAACTGGATGTCGTTGTTTCGGCGCGGGGTCGGATTGATTCATTATCCTCGGCGCAAACGCTCAAATCAATTCGGGGTGGGCGCATCACAGCAGTTCTTGCCAAGGACGGCGATGTGGTTCAATCTGGGCAACTATTAGTGCAGATTGATAAGTCAGAGTTGTTTAATCAGCTATTGTCGCTGAAGAAACAGCGCGAACCGTTTGCAGCGCAAGCAGCAGTGCTGCGGCAGGCAAGTGCAGTGCTATTCGTGAATCCGCAAGATTCAGTGCTGGCAACATTGCCAGAAATTGCAGCACTCTTGCGGCAACGCAACTTAATTAATGCTCAATTGACAAACAATCCATCGGCATTGGCTCCGGATCAATTGATTAGCTATAACTTGTTTGTGCAGCGATTAAGAACGATCGAATCAGAGCGACAAATTCAAATTGCTCAAGCGCAAGTGCAATCGATTGGCACCAATGCACAGCTCGAAAATGCAAGTGCCCAATTAAGGATTGAGCGCGATAAGCTCTCGCGTCTAGGGCAACTGTTCGCGCAAGGTGGCATTTCCCGCAACGGAGTACTTGATCAGGTTGGGGCAGCTAATGAAGTTCAAAGCCGGATTATTCAAGCACGGACGCAGCAAGCGCAAGTGCTGGCAGAACAGCAAAAGACTCAAACAACGACGCAGCAACAGCTTGATGAAGTTTATCGTCAACTGCTTGACGCGAAAGTTCAGGCAGATAGCCAAATTGCTAACAAACTCCGTGAAGCGCAAGAGCAACTGATCAAGCTTGATGCTCAGATCAGGCAAATTGATCTTGACTTAAAGGCTCAAGAAGTTGTGGCTCCAACTGCCGGAACGGTGACAGGATTAGAGGTCACGCTGCCTGGAGGCATTGTGCAACCGGGTCAGCCGTTGCTCCAAGTGATTCCGAACGAATCGATGGTTGCAACAGTTGAAATTAGTCCAACAGATATCGCCAATCTCAAAATAGGAACTCCGGTGGAAGTGCGGATTGATGCGTTGCCGTTTACTGAGTTTGGTGCGATCAAAGGGTCGATCTCGAATATCAGCAGCAACACGATTCAGAGCCAGAATGGGCAGCCTTTCTTCCGTGCTCAGATTCGACTAGATCAACCGATACTTGAGCGAGGGGCACAAAAGCATCCGTTAAAAAATGGCATGACCATCAGCGCCCAAATGAAAACGAGAACTCAACGCCCGATCGAATTAGTGTTGGGGTCGCTGATGAATTTAGCAGATTCGGCAAAGTCCGGGCGATAAGAATTGATTTTTTGTAAATCCAACTTTCAATCATGCAATACACAGATTCACTCGCACAGCCAATGGTTCCGATCGAACCATCGCTACACCACAAAGTGTTAACGCTCTCTACGCTAGATCAAACGCTTAACCCTCAAGTTCAATACCAACTTTATCTTAATCACATTGCCTTAGAGATGGGTTTCGACTGGTTGAGCGACGATCTGATGCCATATCTAACGATTCCTTATCAGAACTGGAAGCAGGTCGATGGCAGTGCTTTGCGATTCAGAAGTCGAAAGACAGTCGTAATCATTCCTGGAGATACGATCGATGCAGAAACGATGAGCATCCCCGATTACTGGTTATCAGGAACGAATCAGGGAGACTACTTTCTCTGGATACAGATTGACTGTAATGAGTTATGGCTAAAGTTTTTTGGATTCACCGATCGCAAGACGGTGGAACAATCGCCCTACAACTCGGAAAAAGAGTCTTATACAGTCCATTCAAATAATCTGGTTGCGGACATCGCGGTACTTAGCGTTATCAATCAAATTTGCTGTTAATTCACATCATTAGGCATGAAATAACAGCAAGGCTAAGTCTGGTGATTATTTGCCACATGCGCCAGTTGTGGAGAAATGTCCACAACTAGCGTTTCTTTAAGCTGTGCTTCAAATCTTGGTTGAAAAAGAGCTAGAAGAAGCAAACAAAGTTGTCTGCGAGAAACCACCAGGAATCTCGGTGGTTTGAGTCGTAGACTGCGGCTGACCTGTAGCCTTCGACTTCTCTAACAGACTTGAAAGCTGAGAACTGACATCGCCTCCAACAAAGCTAGAGCCAGCCGAAGTCGATAAATTAACAGAATACTGCAATTGGTTGCCTGCTGGCAGGAACACAGCATTCGAGCTGGCTCCTTTAGGTCCAACCGAAACGGAACCATCAGAACTGGTAATTCCACTCATAATAACTCTCCACTGATAATGTAGTGACGCAGCAGCTATGGGATTACAAGCCTATGCTTGCTTATTCAATCTTTGTCTAGGTGAAGGGATGGATTTCTAAATTGATGTCTTGCTGCTTGCTCACAATTGTAAGTCAGTTTAGTAAAAATGCAAGTATTTTGTGCTGCTATCAATAACATTGTTAACGTTTAAAGTCGATCGAAGCCGCTTGAAGTTATTAATGCGGGAGCGTGACTATCTTGATCAAAGCGATCAAGAAAAGAGTAGAAGATTCAGCAATGGAAGTCACTGCTTAGTTAATCTGAGGATAGACCACAAGCACGATCCCAAGAGCGATCATAACAACACCAATCCAGATGGATAAGTGTTCTCCGTACTTCCAAAGTCGCTCTGAAGTCATAATTGCGGTGAAAATTAGCATGTTGCTTAAATTCTCCATGCCAATCGCCGCGCATCCAACCATGAGTGCCCAACAACAGCCAAGGCAGTATAATCCATGCTGCCATCCTAAATTCCAGCTACCAATCATGCCTTGCGGATAGTACTGAGCGATAAAAGCAGACACAGAACGGCATCCTTTTAAGCAGGCTTGTTTCATTGGAGTAAATTGAAACGCTCCAACTCCGATTAGAATCAGAGGCGGAAACAATACATGATGTTTGAAATGAGGAGAAAGCCAGAAATCAAGTCCAATGTTGATCGCAATCATCGCGATCGAGAAGCTTGACCATATCACTAGATATGCAATCAGAAACAAGATTTGATTACAGGTAGCTTGAGTTGTCCCTTCAGCTTGTCGGGCATTAATTTGTACAAACTTCTCAGCGATTGGCACTGTACTCGGCAACATCATCGCAACGGTCATGAGCAGCCAGGAAGCGAAGGATCTGGTAATCGTTTCCGTCAACGGTGTGACTGATTGGTGATGCCTCGTGAGGTGCTGATGATCATGTCCAGTGAGCATTAATAGAAGCCACGCGATCGCAACAATAGTCCAAATAAGTAGGCGACTGCTCCAGTTAATCCAAGCAGTAGATCCGAATGGACGTGATGAATTCATGATGAATAGGTAAAAGGTTTTGACCGATTTTTTTCACGGATGCAACTGCCGCCCATCCATAGTTGGGCGAATCCATGCTGTGGTTTGTATTGAATTGGAAAGACATTTACCGATTGGCAGGGCGGAAGTGCAAGATTGATGTCTGCAAGAATGCCGCCCAGAGAACCATTAAATGCTTGCACTAATTGAGTAATCTGTTCGCTTGTGGCGCGGTCGTCGATCATTAGAATTGAGGTTTGATTCGCTTCTTGTATCCATCGCACGATCGTCAAAGAATCAACTGAAACAGATTGAACATTGCCAGACTCGATGTAATAAGCGACAAAGCTATCACAAGCGGTGAATTGATCCCAGCACGCGCAATTGATTTCTATTCGACAGCCGCAGCTTCCGATGCTTTGCCCGATTAGCTCGTACATTTAGAACAATTTGGGAGAATACCACTCAGAGGGTGAAGTAGAGTCGAAGGAAAGCGGTTGAGTCGTTGAATTACTGCTAGAACAGCCACAACTACATCCTCCACACGCGATCGCGCAGCCACAGGAACTCATGCTTGAGATTGCAGAATCATCAATTCTGCTACCACCGAAAATGGAGCGAAAGCTGTCTAAAACTTCTTGATTTTGATCAAACGCTCCTAGTGAACTTGCGATCGCAGCGAGAATTTCCAGGCGCTCAGTTGGTAAGACAATATTTTCAAACGGATGAGAGTCCGTTCGAGCAGGATCAGAGTTCATAAATTTCTTGAAAGCTAGTAACGAATTGGAATCGCTGTTTGTTCTAATCCTAAATCGAAGTTCTAGAACTTTGACGCTTAACTTAAAAAAACATTATTAAGAAGATCGCTTTTTAGGTTTGTGTGCAGGCTTGAGCTTAAACACTGACTGCATGAAACTAGCTATTGTGTCGGTGGGTGCATCTTGTACGCGAACGAGAACTTCGTTCGCATATTCAATCAGTTGTCGATCGTGCATTGAAGATAATTTATTTGGAGCCTTGAGTGCAATCTGAGTCATCTTTTCTTGAAGAACCAGCCCTGACAGCGAGGACCCGATGCGGCAAGATTCTTCAGTCGCTTGATACTCAAAGATGAGTCGATTCGAGTGATCCCGAACGACGAAGCCTGCATCGTTAAATTCAATCTGCCAGGAGTCTGAAGTTGCTTCCGATAATTGTACCCAGCGCTTAAGAATTTCTCGAACTCGATCCTTATCAGATTTTATAAATTCAAACTGTTGTTTAGCACCAACAGGGGATGGCTTGGGTGCTGGTGGTGTGGAAGCAGAATTACGCTTAGCTTGCGTTTTTTTCAGTTCAACAATCTCTAACCCTTTGTTGGAAGGTGAGTTCTTTTGAGTTAGGTTCGATCCGAAATCGCGAGTCGGAACAATCGGCTGAGTCGATACGGAAACAGCGCCTGCGGGGGGTCTCAGCGGATCAACTTGACTAGATTGATGCGATAAGGGTTCAATGGCACCAGGTAATGGAATAATCACGTCGTTCAACGATGCAGCCTGTTCAGGAGCATGAACGGTTTTAATTTGCCAGTTTTCCGGCGATAAACTGCCATCAAGACATCGCGGAAACCGCACACGACTTAATGAACGGGGGATGTGAGTATAAGGATCAAACGACCTGATGACTAAATCGACTTCGACCTCAGACATGTCTTCAGGAAGATGGTACTCCAAAACTGTGAATAACTTTGGCGTTATTGCATTGTTTCTATGGGTAAGTGCATAAGTTTTCCCAGGAATGTACACCAATCGACCTAAATAGCGATCGCGAATCGATGCTGCGGGAAAGTCGATAAAAATCGCAGCGTCTTTCGCATAGATTTTTGCTTGAGGAGAAGACATTGAAGAAACTCTAGGGAAAGGTCTTTAAAGCATATCTATTGATATAGTTTCCCCTATAAATGGCAGATCTAAGGGCGACGAGTGAGGAAATGCTACACGTCAAAAGGATTTAATCTACATACTATCAAAGGTTTCTCAATCCACAAGTAATTTTTCCTTGCTCTTCATCATTCGCTAGTGAGCTACAAGAGAATATATTCACGCTTTTTTGTGCTCGTAGCGCCGTAGAGTTCTCCAGGCTCGGCATCAATGCCTACTCTTTTTAACGCGGTTTCGATAATGCCATAGACTTGTGTGGAGCTGAGCTTTCTGCCTCTAGCGCCATAAAATACATAGTCATCGAGCGATCGACCTTGACGTAACTGGATGAATTCCGACCAAATTGGGTCATCTAAGACAATGGTGCGCTCGTACTTTTTGTAGCGTACTTTGATTGATTTCTTGTCTGGATCGACATCAAACCAAGTGAGCGGCAAAATCTCGGAAATCTTGCACTTGGCGATCGTTAGCAATAAAATTACTCGGTTGCGGAGTTCTGGTTCACCATTGATGAGCAAATCTTTTTTAAAGACGATATAAGTATCGGGTCGCTGTTTGCTAAAAGATTTAGGGTTAACTGAAACTGCTTGATATAAAGCGCTGTCGCAGAGTCCTTTACTCCCCATATCTTTGAGGAACGCCCGAATCGCCGTTCGGTAGGTACGCAAAGAGTTTTCAGATCCATTCAGATCACCAATTTTGGCTTGAACGGATTTTGGTGACAATTGCCTTAGCTGGTCTAGATCTAAACTTAAGCAAAATTGCTTAAGTCCTCGTTCATAAGTGGTCTTAGTGTTAATAGTTCCAGGATGGTTTTCGAGCCACTCTGAGAAAACTTGTTCTAATGACAACATAATGAAATGGATTGATTACATATCCCATGATATTGAATATTTTTTGTTTTCTGATCGTCGTTATACAATGAGTCCAAGCAGAGAAGCAACATTACCGCTCTGTCCCTAGTCTCGCAGTTTTTTATCATGCCTAGATCTATCGCTGATTCAGCGGGAAATTTGCTGTTTCTTGGATTCAGTGCTGTTCTTCAATTAACAACACCGATTGCAAATAAAGAGCCAGCTTCCTCAACGATAATTCCACCGTCAGTGTCAAAATCGAGTTTGGATCAACAGTCTCGATCGACTTCAACCCAAAAAATGGTTGATCGTTCAGCAATGTCTGTAGCTCAACCAAAGTTTTCACGATTGGGAGATCGTCCTTCGCCAATGGGGTTACAATCGCCTGCTCCCCAGAAGTCCATTCGTGACGTTCGCATCCTGGTTGCTGAAGCACAAACAATTTCGATCGGAGGAACAAATTCTGTTCTCATCCGCGACACATCTGGAAGGGGGATCGCAAAATTACAGCCGAACCAGGCATACTGGGTAAGCCAGAATACAGGTGGAATTCAGATTGGCAACGGACAACTGACAAACGATCTGTGGCTTGAATCAGACGGACCGATTTGGGTTAACGATCGCGCTTATCACGGTCGAGTTCGATTAATCAACAATGGTGACGGATTATTAGCGATTAATACATTGGATTTAGAAACTTATCTAACGAGCGTAGTGGGCGCAGAAATGCCATCAAGCTGGCATACAGAAGCTTTGAAAGCGCAAGCGATCGCCGCTCGATCCTATGCAGTTGCGCTGATGCAGCAGCCACCGAGCGATTGGTACGACTTAGGGAACGACGAACGCTTTCAAGTGTATCGTGGACTTGAAAGCGTCACTCCGGAAACGATTGCTGCTGTTGAATCAACTCAGCATCAAGTGTTAGTGCAAGATGGGAAAGTACTCATGTCAGAATATGCTTCAACTGAAGAAGTTACACAGGAGGCTCATGCTGGACAAGGAATGTCACAGGCAACAGCGCAACAATTAGCAAATATGGGATATTCCCACTTGCACCTCTTAGGGAACTTTTACCGAGGAGCTGGACTCGCTCGACTATTATGAATGAGACGATCGTGGAATTTTTGTGGTTAATGAACCTACGTTAACTTTGCATGATCGCAGAACGAGACCCCCAACAATCGATCGTTCATCACAGACAATTGTTTCTAAATACACCCAGTCATTTTGACGACTTTGAAGGCGGTAAAGGATTTGAGGATCAACCTTTTGAGATTGATGAATTGCTTTGAGGGTTTGAGCAACGCGCGATCGATCTCTTGGGTGAACAAAGGCTAGAAACTCTTCGCCTAACAGGGCATCCGCAGAAGCGCCAAGCAACCCCTCGATTGTCGAATTAACGTAGGCAATGCAATTGTTTTCATCGAGAACAACGACTAATTCAACTCGACTTTGCATTAATGTTCGCCACTTCGTTTCTTGGCGGCGATAAGCTGACTGTAACTGATTAATCCGGGTCACGTCGCGCGTCATTTCGATCAGCATCGGGTTCCTGCCTGTGATCAAAACTTTGCCTTTTGATCGTAACCAGCGCTCTTCGCCGTCGCAATCCACAATGCAAAAATCTAATTCAAATTCGTTTCCACTTGAGATTGCGCCTTGGATTGCTTGATCCAATCGCACTCGATGGTCTGGATGCACAAATTCTAAGTACTGTTGATAGTGCCCTTCAAAGCGATCGTTACCCAGGGCATACAACTCCGCCTGTCGCTTTGACGCTTTAACTGCGAGAGTCTTCAAATTCCATTCCGCAAATCCGGTTTCCTGGGCAAGTTCAACCAGTACAGCGCGATTGTAGCGTGCCAGTTCGGAGGGTTTGAGAGAGCGGACCTGAAAGTATCGCACGAGGTATCCAACGAAGATACCCAGCAGAATACCGAGCAGAAGAATAAGGAAAGACATTATTACTGGCTTCTAGGGGCTAGGCTCATCAAGCAAAACGGATTGCTCTTGGACATTTATTTGTACTGGTAGTCTCTACTTCTAAAAATCACCTGATTTTATTCTTATAGCGTAGCTAGCAGAATTCCGTAAAGACTCTCAATATTCCTTCCATAAAATTAAACGGTTTTTAGGCTGAGATTACTTGCTTAATACGAGTAAAATCAGCTTGCCTGCTTTTAATTCTCGGTCAACTTACGAAGTTTTGAGAAGCATGGCAAGATAGAAGATAAATCTGAGTGTTAAGAAGGGAAACCTTATTTTAATCAGGTGATTTTCTATGAGTAGGGTTTGAAGTATGGAAAAACCGAGAAAAACCGCCATTTCTAGTCAAGCCCCTACTTTAGAAGAGCCGCAAATCGATGCGAATATTCTGATCCGATTGCTACAAGTCGCGATCGGTCGAGATTTTGAAGCGGCAGAGGTAGCGCTACTCAAGACCCTGATTCAAGATCCGTGCCTGAATTTTCAAGCAGTAGCAGACAAAACCGGATATCAGATGTATTATCTGCGGGGACAAGTTGGACCGAGACTCTGGGCAGATTTCACAGAGGTCTTCGGTCGATCGTATGGGGCGGAAATCGGCAAGCGAAATTTTGGCGACTTCATTCATTGTTTCTCCGAGAAGTTGTCACTGATGCCCAACTCCTTTCTACAGCAAGACTTAGAGCAGCATCAGATTGCCCAAATCTTCGAGCCTGGTGAAGGCGAATGGGCAATCGCCCCCTTAGAGTCTTGGTTTTACGGCAGGTCAAAAGAACTTGATTCCTTGGGTGAGTTGCTGAGCCAGTATCGGCTTGTCGCGCTCATCGGTGACGTAGGTGTGGGAAAAACAGCCTTGGCTGCGCGTTGGACTGAGCGGTTTGGCGCAAAGAGTTTTGATCGTGTTATTTGGAAATCGATCGCTCACGCCCCGGAACCAGACATACTACTCAATGAGCTGCTTCAGGAGTTTGAAGTCAAAGAATTGCCTCAGAAGTTATCTGAGAAGATGAGCGCTTTGATGCAGATCATGAAGCAGCAGCGGTGCCTTATCGTGCTTGATAGCGCGGAGAGTCTGATTAAAACCACTGCGATTACGGCACTTGATCCCTATACGTCACCAGATTATGGGCGAATGATTCGGTTTTTTGCCGAAGAGCCGCATCAAAGCTCCTTACTGTTCATCAGTCGTCGCAGATTCAACGATGTGCTGCGATTAAGTCGTGCAAATCGGGCGGCTGCTACAATGCGGCTAGAGGGATTACAGCCAAAGGAGGCACAGCGAATTTTTGAAGCTTACGGGTTAAAAAATTCAAGTGACTGGCAAAGGTTGGCTCAAATTTACTCTGGAAATCCAGAGTACTTAATTTCTATTAGTGAATATATTCAAACTGTTTTCAGTGGAAACGTGCAAGAGTTCTTGCGCTGCGACACTGTTATTGTGCCTGATATCGCTTGTCAAGAGTACATCAATCAAATTCGGGAAATTAATGCAGAGCATCGTGCGCTTTTATTTCATCTTGCAGCGCTAAAGGACCCGGTTCATTTTGATCAGTTGCTCGTTAGTCTGGCTACTTCAATGAAGTCGCAGTCTGCTTTAATCAAGGCACTAAACGATTTAGCTGAAATGAATTTGGTTGAAAAACAGCAGAACAACGCGCTACTATTTTGTTTAAATCCTATTGTAAAAAAAGTAATTCTGTCGTTTCCATTTATTGATGGATCTTGATTTGTGTGTTTCAAGCTGTAGTGATTGATATAACCACTAAACAATCGTGTGTATTGCATTAATCCAAACTGTCCTGATCCTCAACGCAGCGCTGAAGCAAATCAATGCTTAGCTTGTGGCGCACCCCTGTTGTTTCATGGCTATCAAGCCATTGCGTTGATTGAGAAAACGCAGCACAGTGAGATTTTTGAAGTTGTAGCAGAGAATAATGACGGTGGGACGATTCGCCGCATTATGAAAGTAATTCAAGCGGAGACGAGCGATCGCAAGCGCATCGAGTTGTTCGAGCGAGAATATGCGGTACTGTCGTGGCTGAATCATCCAAATATTCCTCGTGTTGATCTGGATGATCTCTTTCGAGTTTCAATGCCAAATGGTCATGAGATGCTGTGTCTTGTGATGCAGAAGATGGAAGGTGAAACACTAGAGCAATGGATTACTCAGAACGGACCAATCTCTGAGAAGATGGCTCTAGAGTGGCTACGACAATTAGTTGCACCTGAGATCGAGCAAGATCCAGAGTCGTCTCCGGGCGTACTGGCGTACTTACATCAGAACCACATCGTGCATCGAGATCTCAAACCGAGCAATCTGATTTTGCAGCCGAGCGGGAAGCTGGCACTGATTGATTTTGGTGGAGTGTGTGAATTAACGAACACTTACCAAGCAGAGATTGCTGCAAATCGTCGCAGTGTTACTGTCATTACATCACCCGGATATTCAGCCCCAGAACAAATTAACGCTCAAGTCTTGCTTGCTTCGGATTTCTATGCGTTGGGTAGAACGTGGGTCCGTTTGCTGACGGCACAACTGCCGATTGATTTGATTGATCCCCAAACCAACCAATTGCAGTGGCATCGGTGCGCGCCCCAAATTTCAAGACCGTTTGCACGTTGGCTTGATACGTTAATGTCACCCACTCCGGATCGTCGTCCTCCGACAACGATTGCAATTTATGAAACATTAACTTATCAACTGCCACAGCGAATTCGCGTGAGTCGAATTCTCAATTCTTGGGCGTTTAAGGTAACTGCAACCGGAGTTTCTGTTGCGATCATCATCGGGGCGGGCATCATTTTTAATTCCTGGAGATCTGATGAAGCTTTGCGGCGCGGTCTTCAGAATCTGCAAGCTGAGCAGTATCAAACAGCACGTAGGGAGCTTGAAGTCGCGGTTCGCCTCAACGATCGCTCCTCAGATGCTCACTCAAATTTGGGGCTGGCGTGTTACTACCTCGGCGATGATCCTTGCGCGATCAAGCAGTACAGGCGGGCGATCGATCTAATGCCGGACAACTGGCAGGCACACTACAATCTAGGAGCACTTTACGATCGTCAAGGTAAGATTCCTTTAGCAATCGAGCACTACACAAAAGCCACAAACGGCTCGAATGACCTAAAAGCCCTAGCAATCAACAACATTGCCCGTCTGAAGAACCGACAGCGGCAGTACGCCGAAGCAGAAGCACTCGTGCGATCAGTCCTTGACTTAACACAGACAAACTCGACCTTGGCATCTCTGTATAAGAATTTAGGTTGGGCATTGTTTGGATTAAAACAGTATACCGAAGCACAAGTGGCACTGGAAAAAGCGTTGCCGCTCGATCCAACCCGGATTGACACTTATTGTCTACTGGCGTTTGTTAAACAAGCACGAAATTTTGACGCTGAAGCTGAAAGAAGCACCTGTAAGTTCTCGGTTTCGAGATTGCCTTTGCCCGAAGTTAAGGAATGGCAACGACAGCTTGATAAGCAAAAGGGATAATTGATTTATGCTTTTAGAGCTATGGTGAAATTTAAAGAAGGATAAGAATATTGACTTGGATAGATTGTCTTTCTTTATGAACATAGATTAACTAATCAAGTAGTATCTGCCATCGCTCTGTTCGTAAGTCGTGTAAGAATTGAGAATTTCGTGATTTATCTGGAAAAACGCAATCCATTTTTGTTGATTGGACTGTTTGCCGCTGCGATTGTTGACCTGCTTGCTCCCCAGCCTGCGTATTCTATTCCTCGGCAGTGTATTCCGATCGCGTATGTCCTCAGCGATGGCGATCGCAATTTCAAACGGGGATCGCTCTTATGCCAAGGGGATACAATTCAGCGATCCCTCACCGTATTATGTTTTGCCACTGGGAAAATCGTCGCTCTCGGAAGCGGAAAAATTCCGCCAACCGGATGCGGACTTCCGAAAGAAACCGGACCGCAAGCGTGTGGAACCCGCTTCCAATTTTGTGTACGCCCACGAGGAACCAACGCCGCGAACTTGCAAATTTTACAGCCTTACGGCAGCAACACCACCAAATTACGTCCGCGATTTAGCTGGCGAAGCGTTCCGGGAGCCACAAGTTACCGGGTTCGAGTTTTGGGAACTGTATCGTGGAGCATTGCAACGACTCAATCCCAGCTTGCTTATCCTGAGAATCAACCCGCATTCAAGCCAGGGGGGGCTTATCGAATTGTCATCACGGCACATCGCGAGAATCAGACGTTGCTGAGCGGTGAACAAACGATCAACGTCTTGCCGCAATCGCGAATTTCAGAGATAAACCGCGCGATCGCAGCGCTGCAACAACTCAACCTTGACCCCGATGAAGCGACAGTACTGGGGATCGATTCAATTTACCGAGCGAATGGACTAATCGATGAATCGATCGGGGCACTCGCGGCACGAGTGAAAGCAGGCAGTCGTTCCGCTCAGGTGTATCGGTTACTAAGCGAACGGTATCGACTGGTGGGAGAGGATGAAATGGCAAAACAGTTAGACCAGGCAGCGCAACGCCTAACTGTATCAGAAAGCTTAGATTCGCAACAATCCGCAGATCAAGCCGCCCCAACCAGCACGAACGCACTCCAAAAGTAAGGGTTTGAATACGGGGAGTTTTGCAGGCTAATTTGAGCTTGTTGTAAGGCGATCGCCTTTGACTGTCCGGCTGCCAGATTTCTGTAGAAATTCTGCACCAGTAATGCGGTCGCCGCATCATCGACCAGCCAAAGACTCGCGACTGTGCTGCGAGCGCCTGACTGTGCCGCGATTCCAGCCAGTCCGAGTGTAGAGCGAACGTCGCCCTTCGCCGTTTGGCACGCGCTTAACACAAGCAGATCAATCTCAGCCGATGTCCGGGATTTCAGTAACACGCTTAGTTGCGGAGCGGTAATTAACCGATTCCAAGCAACGACAAATGTTTCGTCAGGGACTGAGCTAAATTGCCCGTGGGTCGCAATGTGAATGATGTTGTAGTTGCCCTGCTGGATTTTGTCCTCCAATCGCTCCAGAGTGAACTCTTGATTAAGAATTTCGCTACCCGGAAATGCAGATCGAATTGCTTGAACTTCTGACTCAACGTTTGTAAGTGGCGGTAGTATCTGGTTGATTCTGCGATCGCGAAGGCTCGGACTGCTTTCGCTCAGAGCGGCAATCAATGTGTTTCTTCCTCTGGAACGCTGATCTTGAGCAATTTCAGAGCCGATTGAGAGTCGTAGGGGATACCGTTGACTCAAGTAAGTCTTGCCATCATATAGAAGTCCAACTGGCATTCCTTGTAACGTGTTATCCAAAACAAAAGCAATCCGACCCTTCTTCGCTAAAAATCCAGCGCGTTCAGCCGGAGCAATGATCTGGTCATAGAGGGTTTGACCATACTCTTTAAGGATAGTTTCATCGGGCAGCACGACACGATCGTTTTGAACAACATTTTGCAGATTAAACGTCAATCCATTCAGCGCATTTTGAACAGCATCCGCATCTGCGCGATAGAAACGCTGCGTTCCTAGAGCGGATTGCACAATTACGCCAATGCTTCGATTCAAATTAAGAATATAAAAAATCGTCTCATCCGGAGATTGCGGTTGCTGCGAGAGTGGAACCAGCGCTAAACGTCCACATTGCAAAAAATTTTCAACTTCTGCAATTCTCAATCGATTATACGTTTCGATAATCGGCGATAGATTTGATTGGGACTGCTCAACCAGTAAATCCATATACTCACGGTAGATGGGCTCAACTTGTTCGCGGAAGGACAATTGTACGTCAGAGGAGATCGGCAGTAGATTCCCACGGACCCGATCTAAATTCTCGATCGCTGACTGGTAATACCTTAATGCGAGGGCTGCGTTTCCTTGCTGTTTGGCAATTTTTGCAAGTTCTTGCTCCCACTGGTAAGCCGCATCGCTGGCTTGCGCGGATTCCGCCATTGACAGCGCTTCACTCAGTTGCGATTGTGCTGTTTTCAAATCTTTGCGCTGATGTGCCAATTGTCCAAGCGTTCCGAGGCTATATGAAATCGCACGGGGGTTTGAGAGTGTTTTTGCAGTGACGAGTGCTTCAGTGGCAAGCTGAGTGGCAGCAGGATTAATGGATTGCCCGACCTGCGTTTGCTCGATTAAACTGTTCACGACATTCAAGCGAGCGTACACCTGCTCGATCGGCGAAAATGCAGCAAAGTTCGTTTGAACCACGATTGAGGATAACTTAATGATTCGATCGCGAGCCGCTTGATCGAGTGCCACAATTTCAGGAAGCTGATTATTTTGCTCTTGCTGAGTTGTAATCCATTGCGATAGATCAGCTAAGAAGCTGAATTGATTGATTTGGGCTTTCAATTTGCTCGAATCAACAGCGGCAGCTTGTTCATAGCGCGTTAGAACCGTTTCGGCTTGCGATTTTAGCTCGATCATGCCCGTTCCCAAGGTTTCTGAATCGCTACTCCGAGAAACGCGATCGCGTAGTTGGCTATAAATAGCACGTTCCACATTTCCCAGCGCTAGTTGAATTTCTCCACGTCGTTGTGGCGCGGCTGTTTTTTCGATTGATTGCAAGGCAAGCTTTGCATTCGATAAATCCCCAATAAGTTGCAGCGCTATTCCTAAATGCTGCACAGCAAGCTGCTGCGTTAAATTCGGTCGAATACGCGACAAATCGAGTGACGACACTTCAGTAGAGCGAAGCTGTTTTGAACACAATGTGTTGGCACTTGGCAACTGCAGCGCTTCCTGCGCCAACACTTGACAAGCCTGGGGATATTGTCCGAGTGATCGCAGCGCAAGGCTTTGATTGATTGCGCTCCCAATCACTCCTTCTTGATTTTTGGTCTGGCGGTATGAATCACTTGCAGCTCGCCAGAGTTTTAGGGCAGCCGTCGTATTGCCTTGATTAAATTGGGTAAAGCCCTGAGCAGTCAACTCATCAGGAGCAGTCATACTCGCACTTACGTTATTTCCAAAACTCACGGAGAGTGCTGAGCAAGCAAGTACAAGCGCCAATCCAAGCAAAAACTGAACGAAGCGAGTAAACAATTTATACACCATAAATATTACGGTTTTGCTGAAGTGGACGAGAGTTGACACGGAGAAGTGTTGGACTGAGCTACATCAGCCGCGCCTGGTGATGCAATTAGCTCGACAGTCTTTTTGTCTGGGCTAAATCGCCAACTTCTAAATTCAACGATTGGCGATTTTGTTCGAGTTGTTAAAGAGCGAACGGTTGGATCGGCTAACGTAATATTTCGAGGCATCCAACCAGCAGAATCTGTGAGCGGAGTGCTAGAGCTTAGTGGTATTCCACCTGTACCATTGTTAATAAATTGGCTCACGTTCGGATCAGATTGCGTGGGGCAAATTGCTTGCACGCTCATAGTGGATGGTGCCGCAGGTTGTCGAATCGCCGTTCGATTAACGCCCGACTCGATCGTATTAATTTGAACAGTTCCATCAAAAGTACGACCGAGGGCAGAGGTTGCTGTGATTCTACTATCTGGGGCAATGAATACCCCTTTGCTGTTAATTGCGATTTTGCCACCCCTCCCATCTGCTGCATTGGCTGAGATACTGCTTTGACGCAGAGCGGCAAAAACACCGCTCTCGATCGAGATATTGCCACCTTGTCCACTTGTACGCGATGATGCTGAAATCTCACTATTACTTAGGTTCAGAGCTTTACCAATACTCAGAAGAATATTGCCACCTTGCCCTGTTTGCGTTGCAGCGGTGATAGAACCACCATTTGTTAGAGCAAGTCGATTCGTTTGAACTTGTAAGTTTCCACCATCGCCAATTCCTTCATTGATGACTCGAAGTTGAGCGGAATCGCTAATTGAGATTTTTTCAGATTGAATTCTTAGCGTCCCTCCACGTCCAATAGGTGTGCCGCTCACGTTAAAAATAGGACGAACAGTGGGTTCAAGCAGTACGATCGAAGTCCCAACTGCACTAGGCGTAGTTAAAATCGGATTTCGTCCCCGGAGGATGATCTCTGAGGCTCGAATCGAGATATCGCCGGAATCTCCAGCCCCTGACGCAATTGAGGTCAGTTGTCCCCCATTCAGAACATCGAGGCTGTCAGTATTAAGCAAAATATTTCCAGCGTTGCCTGTTCCAATTGAACCTGTTGAAATCACGCTTGCCGTGAAGGGTGAAGCAACACCCTCGATGCGCGTTCTCTGTGTGTTGATGACAATATCGCCAGTGTTTCCACTTGAGTTTGAGGAATTTACATTAAATACAGCCCCACCCTCACTGAGATTAAGCTCAGGAGTGCTAATTGTAATATTGCCAGCTCTCCCTGCACCAAAAGTCGCCGATTGAATTGAACTCGGACTGATGAGTGGACCCCTTAAGGAGCTTCTCTTTATATCAATTTGATCTGTAGCATCAACGCGAATCGTTCCTGCCGATCCTGAAGCAGAGGTCGCTGTTCGTACTCCTGCCCCCTGATTCATTGAGAGAAGCTTTGTACGAATGCTAATATCCGCTCCAGTGCCAAATAGTGTGTTCGTAGCAAACCCAGCGCGATAGTAGTTATCAAACGAGGTCGGGCGTTCAATTAAGGCATCAGTTGTCCCAGTAATGTCGAGGCGATCTTGAACGGTTGCTTGAATAATTCCACCAGCACCAGCACCTTGATTCAGTAGAGTGACAAACGAACCATCGGAAAGACTGAGCGACTGAGCTTGAATGTTAATTTTTCCGGCAAGCGGTCCGGTAGCATCAATGAGCGATAATTTTGTAAGATCAACGGGTGCAAACTGAGCGACACCCATGTAATCGAAGTTCCATCCCTGCACATCCGGTTGCACGGTAACGACACCACGATCGATAGCCCCAACTTCAATTCGACCAGATGGTGCAATCAGGACTCCACCAGTCAAATTGACAGGTCCACCGATCAGTGTTAGAGAGCGACCAGGATCAACGTGTAGTCCAGGTGCATTTTGTCCAGCACTTTGAGATTGAGGATCTTCGATGTTGAAAGCATACCCACCACCCTGAACAGAAATTGGCTTTGTCTCACCATCAAAAATTAAGCCTATCGGTGCAGCCACGGTCAAAAGTGGCGGGGTTTGTGGATTGGTGGCGCTGAACTCACCATTAGGAAATTGGATTGATTTTGCAGTACTGGCAAGGAATGAGCCACGTAAATCTAGCCGTGCCTCTGAACCGAATTGAATTCCATTGGGATTGATAAAGATAAGGTTAGCTTGTCCAATCACTCCAAGCGTACCGTTAATCGTCGATGGGTTAGCACCTGTTACTCGCGTAAAAATCGTTCCAATTCCAGTTGGGGAAGCGAAATATACTCCTCGTCCCGTTCCAACATTAAATTCGCGAAAGCTATGAAAAAGAGAGGTTCCGTGAGTGAGTCCTCCATCAATTCGTCCTGAAGGTACGCCGTTGATAACTAAGCCAGAGGTTTGCTGCGACGAATTTGTACCGAGCGTCGAATCAGGAATAACTTGAGCAAGCGTTACCAAGGGAGTACTCAGTAGTAATAATGAGACAAGAAGCGGTCTGATCATAGTGAAATGAGTAGTAGAAAAACGATCGGCACAGCAGATCAACTTACGAATTCATCGAAATAAGTCGCTCATCCTTAGTGATGTAGAAAACTTTTTGCTGTCTCACGATGAGAACGTGGTGACTTTGGAGAATAGAATCCTTTGATTTAAACGGTCGCGCTTACTTTGAGAAGCACATGCCGTCGGTGGACTCCGACGTGGCAGAGGCTCAAATCGGGGCAAGGGTTGACCCAAATGACGAAGTTGTTTGAGATAGCGCAAACCAAGTTGCAGAAAACTCAAGCCTCGCTCTGGATGGGAATCGAGCCGTTTGCGTTGACCGCAACGCACGAGCAAAAAGCCCAAAACCAAAGCAATCAGCGTTGCCATATCGAGCAGCATGAACAGACGGGTAAGCCCTGTGGCATCGCGTAAATGAGAGCCAATGATGTCAAAGGCAGCAGATTTGTAGTCTTTAATGTGCGGTTCAATTCCGCCAAAGCGATGACCATAGCGCTCAAACGTCTGTAATGAAGGGGGTTGGCTACTGAGGACAGCCCAAGGCTCTTGTCTCCCTGGCAGTGTAGCAGTGGCGAGATGGCAGGGGATGTCTTCGAGAATTGTCACGTTCGGGAACAAGTAAGCCTGCTCGACTGGAGACAGCAATTGAGCAACGGACTGAGATACACCGGGAGCGAGGGTAATCGTGAGATTGCTTTTAGCCCGAATCAACCAGTCCCATGCGTGTCGATTGCACCACCGCATCAGTTCGCCATGCTCAAAGCCACGGTCTGCCAGCAGCGTCACCCGACAATCAGAGGGCAACAGGCTGAAAACTTGCTCTAAGACAGGAAGATAAGCTTCAAAAGCAACTGTTGCACTGCCATGTTCCAAAACCATCTGAGCTAAGGTGAACGAGCGTCCACCCCAAACAAAGCAGACCCCAATCCAACAGAACTGATCCCACAACACACTGGTATCGAGCGTCAGCAGCAAGTCTGCCCCGGCAAAGGCACAGAGCCATTGCTGCAATAATGGAACATAGAAGGTTTCAGCATTGACCTGCGGATTGGTCAGTAAGTAATTCAAGCGAGCATGGTGGCTGCGGGCGGTACAACCGCGATGGCTCAAATAGGGCAGCCAATGATTCAAGCAGGCACTCTCGGATTGTAGAATTGCAGCAACCGCTTCGGATACGCCCTCTAAGTGCCGTTGGTCACGCGGTTGAATCCATTGACGGAATTGGTCGATTAGTTCACGATACAGATGGGGCAGTTGCATGAGATTGTTTTTGTGTAGGAACTTAAGCCTCTCACAATTTGCCCCGCCTAAGCCATTCTTGTCTCACATGAGACTCTCGATAAATCAGACGTTTCAGGACTTTTCTACATCACCAAGGTCGCTCATCTTAAAATGATTTTGCCTTCAAATCAATTGGCTTACAGACTGATTCAATTAGAGAATTAACTGTGTTCTCAAATTGGATACTAGAATTGCATTTTGCCAAAAAAGCGATCGTGTTTCATCAGAGCGTAGAATTATAAAATGTTTGATCTGGGTACAGATCCACGACAACAGACAGCTTTGCTTAGACATATGTCCAAAGCAGTAGTTCTCCTAAGAAAAAGGGACTGATATGGGAATCTCCGAGACGAAACTTCCTAATGGCATGAGAGTATATTATTTACGTGAAGCGGAGGTACCAGTCTTATATGAACAGGTTCAAGAGTATTTGCGTTATGGCATTGAACTGAACCCAGGCGATACTTTGTTTGATGTTGGAGCCAACATTGGATTATTTAGCCTCTGGGCATATGAACGATGTCAACGTAATTTGCAGATTTATGCGTTTGAACCTATTCCGGAGGTATTTGAGGCGTTAAAGCTCAATGCTCAACGACTTGCTCCGGTGACAATGAAGGCGTTTTCTTTCGGATTGGCACAAGAGAGAAAATCTGTTGTATTTGATTACTACCCCAACGCAACAGCTCTATCTACGGCATATCCTGAAGGTAATCAAACACGAGCTACGGTTGAGCAAGCAATTAAGACAGCGCTTGCAAATCCAGACCCAAGAGAACCCTTCGATATATGGTTGCTGCGACTGTTTCCGTCATTCATTCGGTCATTGCTCATTAACTATAAATTAGACGAATTATTTCAAGCCAAACCTGTGTATTGCAAGATGCACAGATTATCTGACGTTATTCGGGACCATTCAGTGCAGCAGATTGACCTGCTTAAGATCGATGTAGAACGAAGTGAACTCGATGTTCTGATGGGAATTGAGCCGCAAGACTGGTGCAAGATTAAACAGATTACAATCGAGGTTCATGATCACTCCCAACGGGTTGATCGCGTGTGTGAGCTACTAAAAAGTCATGGCTTTAGCAAGATTACAATCAAGCAAGACCCGCTTTTACAAGGCTCCGATATTTTTAACTTGTATGCCATTCGTTAGTTTCGCAGAATATGCTTCTCATAGAATCTGTAGTAGAGTGCTTCGATTCTTCTCAGAAAGAAAAGTTGTAGCGTACAGAAAAATCAAAACCCCGCTCTTGCAAACTGTTACCCTCGTTTGGAAAAGTCGCCAACGGAATTGCGTAGTTAGCTCTTAGCTGTAGTTCATTCTGAATCCATTGCAGCCCGACTCCGACAGAGCTAATTGTATTGTTGCGAATTGAGCCACCACTAGCATTCCAAACAGTCCCTGCATCAATGAAAGGAATTATCTGCAAGCCACCCGCAGAACTCCGAGTCAGGTGAATGCGAAGCTCAGCGGAACCGAAGATTCCGTTATCACCAATCAACGCATTTTGAGCATATCCGCGCACAGATCCAGGTCCACCCAAACTGAACTGTTCGATCGGAACAAGCGAACGATCGCTCAGTTGCAAATCGGATCGCAATAACAAATCTAAGGTTTGGTTGATGCGTCGGAACCACAGCGCTTGTCCCCGCCATGTGAAGAATCGGCTATCTGGAGCATTACCATTAATCGTTGAGTTAAAGGCACCTACACCAAAACTAAACTGTGATCGCAGCGACAATACTTGCTGATCAGTGCTGTTCGTGTACTCCTGAAATAGTCGCAACGCTGAGATGCGTGTGCGTCCCTGATCGTCACTACCCGCAGATAATGGAAAACCAACGCCGAGAATCGAACTCTGGCTATCTGATCTTGAAGCCGTGATGCCAACAGCAAGTTCTTGGGTTCGCCGCTCATTCGATCGCTGAAGAATCGGTTGGCGAAACGTCAACTCGTAAACGTTAAACGTAGATCGAATATCTAGCGCATCGAATGGAGAGCGAATGATGCGGCTATTAAGCCAGGTGTAATTCAAACTAACCGCACCATTGCGGGGATTAATTGGAATCGTGTAAGCGGCTCCAACTCGATTCGAGCCATCGGTATTGCCGTAATCTAGGCTAAGAGTATCACCGAGTCCAAGCAAATTTGCGTTATTGTATTGAATCCGCCGCTCGAAGCTTCCTGTGAGCGGGGAGCGGGCATTATTCAACTCAATTTCTACTGTTGAAGTGGGATTGGTTCCGATCTCCACATCTAGAATACGAGTATTCGGCTCTGTGCCAGGGTTGAGCGCGGCGGAAATTCTTCTAATTCGCGAATCGCGCTGAAGCAACCGGAGCGCTTCGAGCAGGCGATCGTATTGCAAA
Organism: Leptolyngbya sp. AN10; assembly: GCF_050565645.1. Taxonomy (NCBI): domain Bacteria; kingdom Bacillati; phylum Cyanobacteriota; class Cyanophyceae; order Leptolyngbyales; family Leptolyngbyaceae; genus Leptolyngbya; species Leptolyngbya sp. AN10. The sequence goes on along the minus strand of NZ_JBNXVP010000004.1, from coordinate 224,325 downwards.
ACAGGCTGAGTCGCAGCATTGAGTCGTTCACGCACATATCTAGCAAGGCGATCACCGCCGACGATATTGATTCGTTCGATTTTTCCTTCGAGAACCTGAATCACAACAGAGCCATCTTGGATGTCGATCTTTTGGGGTGGAACGATCGCGCCTGAAGAAATGTAACCACCATCCGTATAGAATTTTGTGATGGCTTCGCTTACCTGTTTCAGATCCGAGACATTAATATCCCGGTTTTTGAACGAAGCAACTACTGCTTCGAGCTGCGATTGAGTAAAAATAGTGTTTCCTTGAAACAGGAATCGCCTCACTCGAATTGTGCCCGACGTGTTTGTGTCTGGTGCAATAATTGGGGGCGTTGGTGACGGAATGACCGGAGACGGTAATGGCTTTACGGTCGGTGGAGATGGAGAAGGAAGTCGATCAGAGGGTGTAACTGGAGGTGGAATCTGAGGGAAGACTTGCGCGACAAATTCTGTCGCGGGCAGCGAAGGAAGAATAGGCACGGTTTTTTCCGCTAAAGCTTAGAGCATCTGAATCGCAAATGTCGTTGAAAAATCATAGCTGCATAAACTCGTTTATGCAATACTTTTGAACTTGTGGACTTTAGAGAACTACGTCAATCGAGGAGACTTTCCCAGCGTCGAGTTGCGGAAGCGATCGAGGTATCTACACAGACGATTCGGAATTGGGAGAAAGGGCGATCTGAGCCATCACTGAAAGTGGATCAGATCGAATCCCTGTGCCAAATCTTGCAGTGCTCGCTTTCAGAGCTTGCTGAAGCAATTCGAGAAAGTAAGCGGAATCGTTCAAGTCAAAACTTGAATCAAGATTGAATTGAAATAGTACCGAGATCGCAAATTTGCTTGTAAGCAACAGGATTCACTGTCCTCAAACTGATTCCATATCACTTGATATGGAATCAAACTTTAAACAAAATGGTCGCTCTTACTTATGCTGGGGACTGAATTCTGAGCAACTTCAGATTTGGACTGTAATCGCAGTTTCAGAATACGATCGCAGTGTGGACAGATCCAAAAATCAGCGCCTTCGAGAACAGAAACTCTTACAAGCGTTGTTCCTCCTCCAGAGCATAGATTTTGCCTGCGTCGATTCAATCTTCCAGCCATTCTCCCTCCTACTTAAACTAAATGTGCTGTGTCGTTGACAGCTTGGATAAGTTCTTCTAAGCTCCGACACTGCTTTATTCGCTCTAAAAATGTCTCCTTTAGATCATTCTTAGAAGCAACTTCACATGCCAGAACAATCAAGGCAACTTGTAACAATAGCTGCCGTTTATTGCGAAGCAAAATAGGCGCATCCGATGCAAGCTCAGACAAAGCCATTTTTGCAGCAATTTCAATTGCGTCTTGTGACGCAAGATAGATTGAATTTGCGTGGTCTAGCGTAAGAAATGTTCGATGTGCTGCTGCACAGTCTTGCAGAGTTCGAGTTGCTGAACGCTGCAACGCTTGTGCTTTCGCCGCATTTGAGCAAGGCTGATATCTTCTAGAAGTATAGAGTGAAATGAAATTGAGTTTCTACGACTACGATCGTCTCCCCAGAGAAGACGCAGAGCGGTTCTTTTAACTGACGCATCGCCATAACTCTGAGATAAATACTGTTTAAGTGACTTCAGACTGTTCGATGCCTGTTGCAACAGGTTAGAAAATCAGGTGATTTTCTGAAATCCTAACGAGTGTCTCGAAATTTGTAAAGGTTAGCAGATTTCTTTGCTGCCTACGTTTCCTTTTCTCGCTTTGCATTAGTCTTAGTCAAAAAACGCTCTTCACCTCACTCGCATTCATCTTGTCTCCTGTCTAGGTACGTGTGAGGCTTCTGCTGTTTGAGCTAAATACCGCAAGACTGGCTCCGGTATTGATTCTCGGATTGCGGCTAATTGCTCCGGATCTGATTGTGCTGCCTCAAGCATTTCGCGAACATCATCTAAACACTCCTCACCAAACCAGCCAGAAGGATCACCCCCTCCTTGAGAATTTTCTAATGGAGGGGATGATCCAAAGCCCTCTGCGCTTCCGGTTTGCATTTGTGCCTGAAACTGTTGCCGTTTGAGATCCCGACGCTGAAGAATGCCCCAAAGATTCTGCCAATGCGCTTGATCGAGCGAGTAAACCCGCAGCTTCTCGCCTTCGTGTCCGGGGACTGAGCGCGACCACTGTTGCTTGAGAACAATGCCCAATTGGGACAATAGTTGGTGAACGATTTGGACATCGGAAACGCGATCGCTAATCGTGAAGTGTAGTGTGAGTTTGATATCGGCGCTAAACTGCCGCGCACGATCTGCATACCCTTGCAGATCGTATTTGCACCATTGCTCTCCATTGCGAGCACGATCAAGAAGTTCAGTTAACCCAATTTGTTCACGCACCCGTCGCCGCAGCTCAGTATGAGAGAAGTCCCAAGGACAATAGCCTTGATTCCAGGTCGCTTGCCTTTCTAGAGACTTTGCTGATCGATCAAGCGCAACATCTGGAAACAAAAGTGATTCTAGGTTCAGAATCTCTCTGCGCCGTCGTCCATTGTTGTCCCGGAGGCAATCGTCGATCGTCAGATCCTCAAGGCAGTAGAAATCTATTAGGTAAAACTTGGAGAGTGCTGCTTGCTCTTCCGGTGTGATCGCAGATCCAGATGCTTGCCTTTCTTCGAGTTGCCGAACTTGTAGATAGGTGAGTGATGGCACCTGCACGAGGGTTTCGGCTTCCAACATTTGTGCTTCTTGGCGCGATCGCGCCAATTCCCGCCTAATGACAGAATTTGGGATTCGTTCTTCGATCATCACATGATTGCCCTCGAATCTGATTCTGGCTAACACGGCATCTCGAAGGTGCTGCATTGAGCGATTCTGTGCGGCTGCTAGGTGGCAATACAGCGAGATGTGGGGATCAGACTGCCAATCATATTGCTCGATGCCAGAGATCGCCTCAGTTCTCAAGCTAGTCCGAATCAGTTGCACGGTTGCCGTTGATAGAGTTTGGAGATGGTGACGCACTTCGAGGGGATTTGCAGAACGGCTAACTTTTGAACGGTTCGACCCAAACCTTGCAACCCACACCACCCGATCTACAGGCTCCCGCACTCGGCTCAGTGATTGAGCAATGTCGCCATCGTTCGAGCTTGCACCTGTAAAAATGCCATATACGCGATGGACAATTCCTTGACATTCGATCGAGACCCCAGTGGCTAATGAAGGTGAGCAGATAATAATGTCGTAGTGCTGAATTTCGGCATCCGGTGCAGCAGTAAAAGCTCGCTCACACTCGCCACCACTGGTTTCAGAGTTAAGCAGCAATACCCGTTTTTGAGGGTGCTGTTCGGCTAAGAGTCTTGTCAGCGATTTGCTTGTGGCTTTGCTATCGGTGGCAACAAATAGCACTTTTCCTTGGGGTAGCGTTGCGACTTCTTCGAGAAAATCTGCGGTAATGACGGTGCGATCGCGAGCCATGATGAATCGACAATCATAAGGCTCAGGCTTGAATAGATTCCGAATTAGATACGGTTTTTGCTCCTCGCCGCGCAGGTCTCGCAGATAGTTTAATGCAGCGTTGTCTAAATCTGCGTCTGCGACAATAATGCGCCGTGCATTGCGAACCAGTTCGGTGAATCGTGCCAGAATCACTGGGCGCTTGCCATCGGTGGCACAAGTCGCAGACGTGAGTTGATGCCGCAGCTCCTGAGTTACTTCGTCTAAAATCAAGTCGCAATCTGTGAATTGTGCGGGATCGATCGCAAGTAGCCCATCGACGACTGAAACAATCCGCTGAGTAAATCCGGCTTCTGAGATAAATCGACCTTGCACTTTATCGGCATCACTGCGATAAGTCAGATTTAAGCGTTCTCCTAAATTTCGTGCTAGAGCAATTCGATGAGACAGTGACAGCACTTTGGGATTATCCTGGATCAGGAGGTTGAGCAATTTGGTTTTACCTGTGCCCTTTTCGCTGGAAATGCCGACGATTCCTGCTTCGGGAATTTGCTCGATTTGGGCGATTGGCAGTTTTGAGAGATCCCCGATATCTGTGAGCAAATTAGCCGGGTACGTTAGTCTGCGCTCTAGTCGCTGTGTAAATTCCCATTGAATTAAGGGGAGCGCATTATTGTAGGCGGTGTGCCATGCGTCTGCACCAGCATTCGCGACTAAATCATCCAGCCCTTTGCCTTGCTGCGATCGCCAGGTGGCAACCAGAACTTCGCAGCCGCGCTCAGCCAACAATCGACCGAACCTGGCGATCGCAACGCCGACCTGCCGCCTAGTCTTCTCGCGCTCGTCCTGGTCAAACGCCAATACAATCCGACGACCTGGAACTGCAAATCGCTCTATATCAGGAATGAGATAGGGCTTTACTGGATTACCCAGTGCATCTTTTGAGCGATAGCCGCCTGTACAGCCGAACAATGCAAGCGCGATGTAGCCTTGTGACAGAGCGCACTCTGCTTTTTTCCCCCCTTCGGTAATGACGATCGGGATCTGAGGAGTGTCTGCGACCCACCTCCAGAAGCTGCCGTCTGTTGGAACCGGAAACTGGAGATGTTGAGTTATAATCTCTCGGATCGCCGGAGGAATTGGGGGCAAGAAAGCGGTTGAGCCTCCACCTTTTCGACATTCATATTTGCGCTCTTTTCCACGATCGTCGATGCGGGGATGGCTGAGTTTGCTTTGCCAGAACGATCCATCTTCGTTCTTGAACAGTGCAGCATACAAAGTCGGCTGAACAGAATTGCCGAATCGGGTGTAGTTCCATCCAAGTGCATCGTGAATCGGAGTGCTAACTTCTCCGCCAAACGCGACTTCAAGATCTCGAACCAGTCGGATCGAGGCTTGGTAGAGTGCCGGATGGATTACGCTGCCCGTTAAGAACTCCACAGCCATCTTCTCCTTGAATTGCTCAAAAGAGAGAGAGTCAGCAGTACCGGAGTGACCGCTAAACAGTTTAGGGTTGACATTGAACCCACGTGGAACGGTTGCAATCATGATCCCCCTCCAAGCAGGCTCAGTTGGCTAGCCACTGTGAGTTCTAGGTTCGTTGACTTAGAGCAGGGCTTACTCGGTGAGAGCGATGTCTTGACAGATGAGGATTGGATTATGGGTGCCCACTCAAAATTTGCATCATTGGGCATCCACCGCTCACAATCTTTATAGAACGAGCGTTTAAGTCCAGGAATAACTTTCCTAGACAAACAGGTTTTACAGTGAATCATGGTTCTAAGTCCAACAGGGGGCAGTTGGACAAAGAGCAATGAAGTAGAGATGCCATGCTCAAGGCAGCATCGCGTTCATAAGCAATTACAGCGACGAGATACGTTCGCTTTCACTGATTTATCGATTTAGCCCGGATCTCAAAAACTTTCAATTGCTCTCTATCCCGGTAACGAAGTGAGGGGGAGAGAACCACGCAGATTAAATCTTGAAAAATGACCAGCAAAAACTGTTGCCAAGTTGGTCAAATTACCGCATAATACTAGACATGGCACTTTGGGAGACCTAACTTCTCGCCGTCCAAAGCTTTCGGTTAGTGTCCCCGCCCTCGGTTATTCAAATTGAATATTTGAGCTTTCAAATCCCTCTCTGCTGCAAACAGAGGGGGATTTTTGCTCCTAAAGTTCTAGAGCATGATGTTGACCTCCTGCTTCAAAGGTGAAAACTTGGTGCGTCATGAAAGCTCCTTCACGCTTCTGAAGTGAGGCAAAGCGTGCCAGAACAGTTTCTCTAGTCGCAACTTGTTTCATGACCGATATCTTTAAAGGAAATGGCTTCTCTACAGCAAAGCGAATTGACCTTATAACTTGGCAATCTTTCACTTTTTCAAAAGAGGCACTGAAAGTTCTAGAGAAGTGTCTGCCTGATGAAAAAGCACAATCCCAGTACAAACCCTATCCACGCAGCAAAGAGCAGAAAAGGACAAGCTATTGTTCTAACTTTTGCTAGAGATTAAGAGCATGATCACAAGGATCAATATCTCTCCTCTTCCTATTCTTTGCTGCTTAGATAATTCAAGCAATTAGTTTCTAGACTTGTTCGGATCGCTTCGGCTAAAAATTATTTGTGGGTCAAGTTACTCCTTGTTATCAATAAACTACTTCTAATCCCCAGAGCGTTTAACTGGCACTGAATACTTCCTCAATCGATCAGAGGTCTGCCATATAAGACTCTTAATCGACTGACTACAAAGATACATCAAAATCACCTGATTTTAAACCGACTTCTAAAAGTCTCTCTTTAGAAGGTCGATCGTCTCTAATCGCTCTAGATTACTCCTGCTTTTGTACGAAATCACGATGCTGAATCTACTTTAATGTTCAATAACCTTGGTTATTGCATTATTTGAGCTTGGTGTTTAAGTTTTGATCTTCCACTACGATGTTAGAGACGCATTGCCTTTCCGGGTCATTTTATCGTCCTCCTTTGGAATCATTTGTGCCGTTGCAAACCTCCTCAACTGCTGATGTCTCTCCAGATCTCAACAATCCTTGGGTGATTATTTTTGATGCACTGAGATCGCAAGAGTTGCAGCAGTATCGTTCCCAAGCGATTGCCGAGATCGCCGAGAGGTCGCAATTAGCAGGAGCAGATTTGACTCCTCCAGACTTCGTTGCGATCGCGCCCTACCCGGTACTTCTCCCTGATGTTCATGCTCAAGTAGCTGATACTCCTGGAATTCACCCCAACGGAAAAGTCCATAGCTGGAGTCCCGCGATCGCAACGCTAATGCGTGATGGAACAGGAACAGCAGTGGGGATTAACTTACGGTTTCTGAAGGCGTATTTAAACGAAGACGATATCAAAACCGTTCGGCTTGGCGGTGCTGGGAAGCTTTGGCAAGAAAGAGCTGGCTTTCTGCCTGGGGATTCTCATAGTAAAATCTGCCTTGGCTGTGAGGGTGCAGATTTTCAATCGTTTTATCTGAATCGAGCGTTTCGCCTGCCCACTTATCAAGGATTAGGAAGTGCAGGTGCAATTTATCGAGATATTGAATCGATCAAGGTAGACAAAGAAGCAAACGGATGGACTAAATTCATTCTTTGCCTTGATCGTCCCTTTAGAAAGGACTCTGACACTGAAATTAATCGTTCTGTTGCAGCAAATACAGCAAAGAATATTATTGCTTTGCGGAAAATTGGATACGACGTAAAGCTGATGGCATTTTACGATCACCAAGGACGATGGGTTGCCTGTGATGATGGATGCGATCACTTTATTGAAGTAGAGCCGGAAAATTTCAAGTGGGTTGCCGAAGCAATTCAGGAACAACAAACCAAAGAAGCTAAAGCTCAAACAGAACGTCAGTCGGTCTATGTTCCGAGTCTGCACGCATCTCATCCAGCCGCCGACAAAAAAAATCAAGACCTAATTAACGCGATCGCGGATCGGATTGATGTAGGTGAGTTTGATCGAGAAGAGCGAATTTTAATTGCCGCCTTCTACAAATCGATCAATGATCGCCCTGGTTTTGACAAAGCTTGGGCAAACAAACTTCCAACAGAGCGCAAATATGCGACTGAGATGGAGTGGGACTGGAAGCGAGCTGAAGTGTCATCTGGCAACAAACTAATCAGTTTGACCCTTGCAATTGCGAAAAGACTTCAGTTTGACTTATCGAGTTGGTCGAAACAATGGTGGGCGGATCACCCAGAATTTAAAAGCTCAAATCGAGTCTCTCGCTCTAATTCAACTTCTTCAAAAGTGCGAACACCGATTCTGAGAACACGACCGACAAACACCAAGGTTGCACCAAGCAGTTCGCAACCTCTAGCCGCACCATCTTCTCAGCCTGAACCAGCAATTCTATACAGGCAACCTAAACCGATGACTCAAACAACGCTTCAGTCGCCATTAGCGCCCCTGCCGCTGTTCAATCTAGCTTCAGAGCTTGTACAGAACATTATTCAAGGGAAACAGCTTTACAAGAACAATACCGAAGACTCTTTGTACCAGGTGGCGCGAGAACTACGAGGCTGGCAAAACTGGACTCAAAGCAAACAGATTCGCCTTGATCAAGCTGCTCAAACATTCGTTGATCAAGCTGCCAATGTTCTTGAATTGTCACCAGAGAAAGTCACAGCAATTCTTGATCGAGTTGATGAAATTGGGGATCAGCATATTCCTGGTGTGATTTACAAAGCGGATGGTTCAGAAGTGCCTGCATGGGTTCAAATTCATCACCTCGATAAAATGGTCTTTCAAGCAGCGTGTCCGGACGAACTCAAGCCAGCAGTCCTTGATGCTATCCGTCAGTACCGAGAGCGAGTGGAGAAGACGGTTAGTGTCGAAACCTCTGAGCCAAAGAAGCGAGTTTTGCCTCCTCCGACGCGCATTGCATCGATTCCGAACTCTCAAACAAAGCCATTTGAACCAAGCAGTGAGGAAGATGTCGAAGATCGATCTCCTGCTGTCGATGTTAGTACACAGGAACACGATCGTTCAGAATCTGCTAGCACAGATCACGCAGCAGTGAGTGAAGCTTCTAGCAGCAATGAGCCAACTCAAGAACCATCGGAAATAAAAGTTGAGGTTCCCGTCCCTGTATCAACAGGACAAGCAAAGTTAAATACAACGCTGGCTCGATTGGGTAGAAGTATTGCAGCACTTAAACCTTCCGACCCAGATGGTGATAAAACCATTGCTGGTAAAAACAAATATACGATCGTGCTAAACGTGCGAACGAATACGTTGAAGATCTACTCGAACGATCGAGGCAAAGAGCCGATACTGTTCGATGCTGATGGAAAGATCGATCACGCGAATTCAAAAGTGACTCAGGCGGATGTAGATGCTTTTCGTGAAGCGTTGAAACAGGGCAACGAAAAAAAAAAGATAAGTGAAAAAACAGTAGTCACTAACTTACAGCGCTAATTTTCACCTTTAGGAAAAGTGATTTTATGAGCTGGAGAGGTCTCTTATGACTGATAGTGGCATCCGTTCCTATGTTGAAGCAATGTCGCTCAAAAATTTACGGAAAATTGCAATTAAAGCAATTGATCCCGATTATGATCCGATCGAGCGAGTCATGAATATTCCGCTCGACGATCGTATCTATTACGGACTTGATCTCGCTCAACGTTTGACTCACGCCTTGGCGGAAAAAGAATCAGCAAACCAACCAATTCCTAATCCGAATGCTTTACCACAGGCTTGGCTGCTTGTTGAGCAAGTGTATCACTTGATTGCGAATGGTCAATCTGAGCTGCTAACTAAAAGCTCTCGACTAAAACGCTACGGTGATGATTACTATATTGCAAATCTCATTGTTATCTTGCAAACGCCTGCTCATAATCGCGAAATGTTTGGCGATCCAACGGAGGTTGAGATTTGGGATGACCTATTGTGGCGGATCGGCTCAAACGCTAACCTATTTCCGAGTACCCAACGCTTAACGCTAGAAAATCGTCAAAAAGCGATCGATCTCGTTCGTCAACGCTTTGATGTCGTTCTGATCTGTCCATCTGACACGAATTCACCAGCTAATTGAGGTTTCTTGCGATGATTAATCTTGAAGGGCGTTGTTGCATGAATAGGGGTTGCGGATGCGGTAGCTCATTGCTGTGAAGGTTCGTTGGTGGTACTTTAAACCTATCACGCTGCTGCTCTGATTAAAGGCGCAGGTGTGGGGTGTGTGGATGCTGACTGCGTTCATGTCTGGGGGACGCGGCATGATTATCATGAAATTCGGGAAGAAGTGCGACAAGGTAAGAGTCGCGCGAGCGATCGCTTTTATGGCAAAGCATCTCGCAGGTTTAATGGAAACCACCAAAAGCATTTTGCTGGAAGCTTCTGTACAAAATGCAATGCTTAGCTGGGTCAATTAGGACAAGAGCCACAATTAAGTTTGTAAGTTGATCATCTTGTTGAAATCTTCAACGAGGTGTGGCGAGTGTTGCGGTCAAACGGAACAGTGTGGCTGAATCCTGGAGATAGCTACGTGAGTGCAGATGGCTCGAACAATGAAGCAGATCACTTCCAGAACAAAGACCTGATGCTGATTCCCCATCGCGTTGAGATCGCGCTACAAGACGCAGGGTGGTGGGTGCGAAACAATAATTTCTGGATTAAAGACAACTGTATGCCTGAGTCTGTCCGGTCACGATGCACTCGCAATCATGAATATGTGTTTCAACTAGCAAAATCCGAGCAGTATTACTTTAACGCTGAAGCAATTAAAGAGCCTGCGAAATGGGAGCGATGGGGCAATCAAACCATCAAAAAAGATTACCGGGGAATTCGCCCCATTGATATGAAAACTCTCGACGATCGGCGCAAGGCAGGAAGAAACAAACGATCAACCTGGCACATTAATACTGTGCCTTATCCTGAATTTCATACAGCCGTTTTCCCGCCAGAGCTTCCACGGCTTTGCATTTTGGCAGGTTGTCCTGAAGGCGGAAGAGTGCTGGATCTGTTTGTTGGAAGTGGAACGACGGCTTATGTCGCGGCAGAGCTTGGACGCAAATGTATCGGTATTGATCTGAGCTTAGATTATTTGAAACTTGCAGAAAAAAGATGCCAGCAGTTAACGATATTTGGAGCTTTGCTAGAGACAGAAGAGTGATGAAGCTGTTGCCTGCGGAGATCGCAATGGTCTTTCAGGAATCGTGGATTTGTACAAAATAGGGCTGGTGCGACATCTTTTTAGCATAAAACTTAGGGTACAAACCGCCTCTTGTGTTCCCTAAGTTTAGAAGAGTTTGCTTGCTAGTAGTGCTCCTGATCAGATCTTTTAACGTTTCCTAGTGTTTTGAGATAATTAGTCCCGTCCCGCATCAGTAGCTCTGCAAAAACGATCGCTTGCTGAATAATTTGGTTGACGTATGCGATCGCTGAACGTCGTCCTTGCTGCTGATCAACTTTCTGGGCTTTGTCCCCGTAGAATATCATCAAGCTTGTCTCATCTTGATGGATGTCAGAAAGCGATCGAGCCGCGACGATCACATCACGGCGTTCTGCCTCAATTTCCGCCAAATTAGTCTCTGACTGCCGCAAGACAGTCTGCCAGTATTGTCGATACAATGCTTGATACTTTTTGCGCTGCTCTTGACCTCTCAGCCACTGCTGACATTTCTCTCGCGTCATTTTCTGCATCAGCAAGAGTAACTGGTCTTGAGCGGGGTCGTACTCGATCTGTCGGTGTGCTTGCAGTCCTCCAAAGCTGTAGGCAGGTCCCAACTTATAGCCAGCGAACGCGACCCCATCAATTTTATAGCTAATCCCTTGAATCATGCCCTGTGCTTGGCGAAATCTGACTTCGACTTCTTCTTCTTTTAAGCGAGCCACGAATTCTGTCATCGACGGGGGATCGGCTGACACTCGATCAATGATGTCCCACAGTTTTTCCTTCGGAATCGGCTTTCCTGTGCGCTCTTTTAGTCGGTACTCTCCAGTGCTGAGATTCTGTCTTTGAGCCTTTGGACGAATCGGGTGATTGCTCAATCTGAATTCTTCCTCCAATTGGCGTTCAATCTGTAGAAGTTTGAGCTTGACAAAACTATCTCTAACCCATCCCGCTTTGAGGGAGACAGCAGACGTTGCAATGTGCCAGTGCTGCACATGATTTCGGTGTTCGCGATCGTGATGTCGCACCACAAGATACTGACAATCTTGATGCCCAGTTTTTTGCAGCAGCGATCGCGAAATCTGAGCAATTTGATCGTGTGACACAGTTTCTCCAGGTGGTAGTGAAACTGCAAAGTGAACCATTGTTTTTTTCACTCTAGGGTTTAGGTCATGCGAAAAGCGAAACTCTTCGGCTCGCTCCTCACAATCACGCCCACTCATGTTCGTTCCTAGGACTGGATTCGCTTCGGGAGTGATCTGCTTTGCTGGCTCATGTAAGTACAGCATCAGTCCCATCGGGTCATTGCCTTTAGCATAATTAATTTTCATCCCAACTCATAGGCGATTAACGGCGTTCTTTAGGCGATTCAAAGCAATCTCCCGCCTTGTCTCATGAATTTGTTCAATCAGTTCTTGCAACAGCGATTGAGCATCTGGTGATGCGCTGAACAGAGAATCTTTTGAAGTCGCACATAACCTTGTCTCTAAAAGTTCAATCATTTCTCCCAACCGCTGGTACGTTGCTGCATTTACCAGCGGACCGTCAGCTTTTCGACGCATAAATCCATAGTCATCGACGTTGCCTTTCAGCGCGATCGTCAAGAGGTATTCAGAGACCGATTTTGCCCCGACTGATTGAGATCGAGCTTTAATTGCTGTCTTCTGGCTCGGTGTGCAGGTGATCTCGATCGATGCGGTCTTTCCTTCTCGCTTTGCCATATTACCCGGTAACTTGCCACGACTTGCTGCGGGGCTAGCACTATTGCAGTTGTCTATTTCTAGATTGACGAATCTGCGATCGCGTACTCATACAGCATTGCCAGTATAACGCCAATCAAACAGGTACATTTCGTTTAGATGAAACGTAACAAATCAACCCCAAGAAATTGATTCATTAACCTGGATAAAAGACAAAAGAAAAAACAGGAGCAAGGCGTTACTATGCCGAAAAACTAACTATCTGTTGCCGAAAAGCCTTGTACCTGTAAATGAGAACGATCGTGCAATCACAGGCGACTCAAATGTTATTTTAACCTTGATAAAATTGCAGTTTGTTAAATTAATTCAATGCCATTTCCTATTCAGCATTACAGGGATAAGATGGCTAACAAGATAGATTTTGACGGAAGGTGAATTTTGCCAATCAAAGTTAGTAAAAGTTCCTTCCACAGCGCACTACAGAAGCTAGCGGAGATGAGAAAGGCTTCGCCAAGTCAGTTAAATCTGCGCCAAATTGTTGATCAATCATTTTCGATTCTGAAGCGATTGCGCGATCGAGGATTCACCTGGGAAGAAATTGCATCTAGTCTTGAGGAGGCGTTTGAAGAAGAGGTTAAAATCAAACCCAAAACGTTGCGATATTACTACTGCCAAGCTGCCAACAAAAAGCAGAAGAAATCAACGGCATCGAAGAAGCCGAGGGGTGCAACGCAGGTTGATCAAGGTGCAATTTCGGAGCCGACAAAAGTGCCAGCGCGAGATGAACATCAGGGACGATCAAAATCAACGATCGCAGAAACTTCTTCGCCTGAAGTTCCCGTAACATCAATGAGCGAAGTAGAAGAAAAAGCGTTTGATCTAGAAGCGCATTTTGCCAGCATTCCAGAAACATCCCCGAAAGCGATTTTATCTGAAGCGTCATCAAAGTCAGATGCGATCTCGGAAAACTCAGGCTGGGTCAACGGGGAATGGATAGAGCCAAACTTTAATATCAACCGAGTTCGACCCAAACGAAATAGGACTACATCATGACAACTTCCGCACAAATGAAACGAATTATTATGATCCTGGGCGGCAAAGGAGGGACAGGGAAAACCCTGCACTGCCGACAGTTGTATTTCTTTCTGATTCAATCCGGCGTGAACTGTTTAGCCTTTGATGCCGATGTCGAGAACCCGGAGTTTCAGGAATATCACACCGAGGCATCACAGTCAGTGACCTTGATCGATTTTGTTCAAACTGAGCAAGCGAAAGCCTTTTTTACCCAGATTGAACAGCAGAAACCCGATGTTGTCTTGATCGACATGCCAGGTGCGTCAGGACGGGCAACGCGCGATCAGATCAAGCGCTTTGGCATGTTTAAAATTGCTCAACAGTTGGGCTATCGCGTCACGCTTGATACGGTCATGAACAATGCTTACAACACGATTAATAGTTTGCAGATGATGCAATCTTTCTGCGGCGATCGCGCGGATTATGTGGTAGTCAAGAGTGATCTTTGGAATCAAGGAGCACTTAACTTTGATCGCTGGGAGCGCTCTGAGACTCGCAAACAGTTCCAAGCGCTTAAGGGCATTGAGATTTCAATGCCTGTTCTAGAATTGAGTACGTTTGACGTGATTCACGAACAGGGGCTGTCATTTTTCGAGCAGGATCAGTTGCCGTTTGGTGATCGCATTTTGCTCGAAAGCTTTCTCGATCTCAGCCGTCCGCAGCTTGAAGCTGCCACTGACTATCTGGGGCTTGGATTCAAAACGCCAAAGCCCATCAAAAAAGCTGAGGTGAGCAATGCCGGAAAATAGCAATCCCCTCAGCGACTTAGAAAATGAAGTGGCTGAATTATCTCTCGCTCTTAGCCAGCAAACGACCTCGATCGGCGAACTCAAAGAAGTGGTTGGCAGGCTTTGGAAAGAGGTTGATGCCAGCAAAATTGCATCTCATCAAGATGCGGTCAAAATTCACGACAAAATCGATCAATGGATAGAAACCAACCGTCTAATTCTCCAATCGAGCCAGCACCTGATCAAAGTCATCATGGTGAATTCCGAGGAGACCCAGAGATCCGCGAACTCCTACGACAACGTTACGAAATGGGGCGAAGAATTCAAGCCGCAACTGATCAAATACGACGACACAATGACTCAATTGAACGCAGCATTAGGCGGATGGAAGAGCTTTCACGAAAACCTGAAAACAACCAACGAGAAGCTCACCAAGCTCAATCAGAAGAGATCGGCAGGCATTTTCCCTATTTGGAGAGCTGATTCGTTTGTGGCACTGGGGTTGTGCGGGGCACTTGCGATCGTAATCTGTGGCTGTTTCTTGTGGGTCACTCCAGTATTGAATCGCATCAATAATCAACTTGCTTCAACTGCTGCCCGGATTCAGAAACTTGAACAGAAACAGTAACACGAAAGCTTTTTTATTCAGATTAGTTGTTTTATCCTACCATGTTGTCATGAAAGTCCTGAAGTTAAAGTTCTACGGCAGTACACTGCCCACTACTAATTCCGCTCCGAATACTGTTCCGGTTTTGTAAAGCAACAATGTTAGAACCTGCTCATCTTCAGAATTGCACATTCCTAGCTGTTCACACGTTGTGGGAGCAATAAACCCGATCATCCCTCAGAGGACAATCACAGAAAGCAAACTGCTCACTTGTAAGATGAAAATCATGATGCTACACAGTCTACGATTAAAGGGTTGCTATCTGTGCTCCCACGGGATGTGCAACGAGGTTGAGGGGAAGTGTGTGAAACTGTTGCTAGAAGGGCGATAGAGGGAAGGATTGCATTGAGAATGATCCCTGAAATGCCGAATTCAGGAGACTTCAGATAGGTCGGAAAAAACCGATTTCTGGAATTAAGGTAGAAGCGGGAACGGAAAACCAGCCGCGCATCCCGTCCTGGTTTAGCGAAGCGGTACTATTTGGGAAATACTGGATCGACAGTGGGTTAGTCGGGTATTTAGAAGAAGAGGTTCGGGTCGAGCGCGGACGGATGGGTATTGTGCGATGAATTGCTCCACCATCGACTCCGCATCTTCGAGACTTCGGCTTTGCTGACATGGTTCTCTAAGCGAGTCATCGTCGGTTGACTGGCTAGCAAGTCTTGCTGCGCAAAGGCAATCGCGCACAGGCGAGTTTGTAAATGGGGTCATGCCGCAACCGATTACTATCGTTAGCATCTTCGCCTCCCATCAATTGATACACCCGTTGGCTCACGAGTTGCTCCAGACTGTGCATAATTTTTGAGGGGTCACGCCACTCCTCGATACAGGTTGCCAATCCCTCACACACTTTGACGTTTCATATCCACTCGATGTTCAGATGACGACGCTGAATATTATTGGGATCTGTACGTTTTACGCCAATGCTTATGACAGCGTGAAGCATCTCACGTCCGATGGGGATCTATTGAGTCAGGAGATGATTGAACGCTATACACAAGCATCAATCAAGTTGGTACTGAGTGGTGTTCAAGCAATTGCTTAAACACAGTTTCTGGATGCTTTTTATAGTCAAAGCAGTATTATCGTACTCCCCTAACCTATTTATTCGCCCGTTTGACCTTTATATAAATTTAGATAACAGTTGCTAAAGAGTTGAATTAACCCTATCCCTCAACGAAATCTTAATCTTAGTTCCTAGTACTCGTAAGGATCTTTAGGTTTTGGAACAGGTTTCAGCAACTTTGCATCAATAGCAAGTTGACTTTGACCTTTCACATCAACCGTGATCATTTGTCCCTCAATCTCCAACCAAGAAGCTGGTGGATAGTCTTGGCGGTTTTGGGTTAGTTGAACCAGCAAACCAACCGGGTAAGCATCCAACGCGCAATGACCAATGACAAATCGGGTGATAATGAAATATTGCTCCGGCAGATTGGGTGGATGAACAATAAATCCCAAAACTTTAGCCTTCTGCCCAACATAAGCACTAGGTTCGGGATAAACAGCGAGTGTTTTCGCCCAATCCAGAAGGGATTTCTCCTTACTTCGTGTTGAACCATAAAATGCTTGCCTCTGAGTCCGAGTTAAAATTGATAAATCAGTAATTCCCCCTTGCATTGCAGCTTGACTATTGAGTACTTGTGGGGAGGTTATCAACCCTAAAGTTGCAACAAATATTAATAGTCCACTTGATAAATTCGGTGGAAAGTAAGTAAAGTGTTGCGCTTTAGCAGTAGGACGTTTTCGTCGAAATCCTGCAACTTTGAAGCCAGCAATCAGCGATAGAAAAGCACCAGCAGAGATAACGATCCAGAAATACCTGCGATGAACCAGGAGTCTCAATTCTCCAGTCAACCAGTATTTCAACAACAAAATTCCCCAGAGTGCGACCATCAAAGTGTCCAATAAATCTGAAATAGGGACTGATTGAGTGAGTCGAATTGGTTTTGTCGTCATTACTCTGTGCAGTGAATTGATTGGTTGTATTGCTGTTCGATGTCCTACGCTATATCATGCTGTATTGATACTGATTACAGGCTATGAACCAGGTAGAGTATTGCTGAAGTACGAGGACCCGAATAGCCTGATGCATTTGCTAAAGCTTCAAAGACTGGGTTCCAGACTGAAGCAACTGCCCCTTGATTTCCCAGGTGGGAATCCTTGAATACCTCGGTCTATACACACTTGTGCTGGAGGGGCACCTTGACCATTCGGAGAACACTCAACGTAATCAATCTTGCTAAATGCCTCTCACCCAAAAAGCTGCTTCTGCTCATGGCAGTGAGGACACCAAAATGCTCCATACATCTTAGCTCCAATCTGCTGTAAATGAGCTGCCAAGGCTAATTCTGCCTCTCCCGAAGGTGTTGTGATCGGTGGACCTGCTGTTTCTGAGGCAGACTGTTCTGCTAGAGATGGATTGTTAATGTTGGCATATACTCAGAGTGTTCCGACCAACACGACGACTGCCACAATAATGCCCGTGAAGAAGAGTTGCCCGATTTCCTGCCAATCGCGTCCAATGATGGCTAAGACAAACAGACTGGTAGATAGAATGGCTGACCCGACACAGTAAACACAAACTGCTTTAATTTCAGCCGTGAGTAGATACATTAGATAGCCACTGAAGATCATCATGGCAGTTGCGCCCATGAATAGCAGCAGCCCAGTCCATGTGTCTAGTTTCTCCCGAAATTGCTTTTGCTCTGGAGATCGCACGAGGAGGGAAGCGATCGCAAAAATGACCATGCTGATATAAGCAAGAAAGCCAAATAAAGCTAGGGGCACTCCAAACACAGTAGCGTAGGGGCTGGAAAGTACAATATCGTAGCCCCCAGTGGGGCAAGCCGTTGAATTTCCGGTCAATTTAGCAATCGTCAGATAAGCAGTCACCACTGCTCCAATCGACGCGATTCCTGCCTCAACGGACGTGACCAGCGATGAATTTAGGGGATAGAACGTTTACGTCTCATATGGAGAAAAAGTAAGCAATAAAACAAGAGTTGAGAGGGAGAGCGATGATGCACTTCCTGCATCGTATCCGGCACAATGGCATCTGCTTGAGTAGTTACGACCTTGTGTAAGATATCTTTTGATAAGAAGCAGATTTACAAGTAGGGAGCCTGCCCTCGTAACTGGCGAAGTGCATTGACACAAGCGGGACAATCGCATCCAAACAACGCGATCGCTGCATTACTCTCTTCAATGGTCATAGGATACTCACTGTACGTCGGTTGTGCAGCCGCAACGATAGTTGCTTGCTCAAAAACGACTTCTCGAATAGGTGCTGTTTGAGTGGATGCAAGCTGGCTTGATGAAACACAACGAGCGTGAGAACAAACTCGCTGTTCAATAGGTGTAGACCCGGCTGTTGTGGATTGAACTGAAACAGCCGCAGCATGAGCCGCGTTTGCATTCAGCACAACCGAACTGAACAGACTGGGGCTGGTTAATAAAGCCGCTACAAGCTTTTTGTTCATTGTTTACTCCTCATATCAATAAATTTCTTAACGAGAATACATCAGTTTATCCAACGCGCCTCGATCATTCACTGAAATTAACATATCATGATCTACTGATATACTGTTTGTGAACTTCCAAGGGTGATGCTATGTCTTCAGACGAAGAACGGAGAGCGCTCCAGTTGCAGCGGTCTGACAACCACAATCACGACGCTGACCATGACGTTGATGATGACGACGTAGAAGGGTTTGAGGGTCCCTGGTATGCGTTTCCTCCCATTCGGAATGCGTTGATTGCCGGAGCGTTACTGGTTACAGGCTGGTTGGTCAGCCAGTTTCAGATTCCGGTTTACGTCCCCTATAGCATTTTCGGGCTGGCTATTTTGATTGGTGCTTATTACTGGGCACGAGAAGGTTGGGAAGAATTTGTGGAAGAACGGGAGATTGGTATTGAAGCATTAATGGCGTTTGCTACTTTGGGAGCTGTCATTTTGGGGCAATGGTTTGAAGCTGCCTTTCTGGTGTTTCTCTATGCTGGAGCTGAGTCAATCGAAGAATACACGTTTGCCCGCACTCGTACTGCTATTCGAGCGTTGCTGGACTTAGTGCCAGAAACCGCGGCTCTTTTGACCGATGCGGGAGAAGTACAGATCTCTGCGAAAGAGCTTGAGGCTGGCAACCTGTTTCTGGTTCGTCCGGGTGAACGCATTCCAACAGATGGAGAAATCATCGAGGGAGCCAGCAGTATTGATGAAGCAGCCGTTACCGGGGAATCAGTTCCAGTTGAAAAAGCTGTGGGTGACAAAGTGTTTGCCGGAACGATTAACACGACTGGCATTCTCAAGGTGCGAGCAACGACCAGCTTTGCTTCTAACTCCCTGCAAAAAATTATTCAAACAGTTGAGGAAGCTCAAGGTGTAAAGTCCAGTGCTCAACGCTGGATCGATCGCTTTGGACGCCGCTACAGTCCTACTGTCTTGGTTGTTGCCCTGCTCCTGGTCGTTATCCCGTTCCTGTTGAAGGCTAACTTCGCCCTCTGGTCGGTTCGAGCGGTCGTCCTGCTTGTGGCAGCGGCTCCCTGTGCTTTAGTGATTTCGACCCCCGTTGCGATCTCAGCCGCGATCGGTCGATCGGGTCGAGAAGGTGTGTTAATCAAAGGCGGAATTCACTTGGAGAACCTGGCAAAAGTCCGAGTGGTGGCGTTTGACAAAACTGGCACCCTCACTCGCGGCAAGCCTGTTGTAACGAATGTTCTCTCAACGACCAATGAAACTGCCTCATTACTGCGTTACGCTGCCAGCATCGAGCATTTGAGCGAACACCCGCTGGCGAAAGCTATCGTAGAAAACGCGCAGGCGGAAGGCATTGCAATTGCAGCCGTGCAGAATTTCCAATCGCTCACAGGAGCAGGTGCAAAAGCCGACATAGACGGGCAGACAATTTATATCGGTAGTCCAGGTCTATTTCGACAACTGCGCGTTCCCTTAGAACGATTAGAACCTGAAATTGAGCGATTGCAGGTAGAGGGTAAAACAGTTGTTCTGGTTGGAACTCAAGATCGGATTGAGGGCTTATTCGCTATTCGAGACGAACCCCGCCCAGAAGCGAAACGAGCGATTCAACAACTGCACAAGATGCAGGTCAAAGTTGCGATGCTAACTGGAGACAATGCCCGAACTGCTAAAGCGATCTCCGCTGAACTCGGTATTGACGAAGTTCGAGCTGATCTCAAACCCGATGACAAGGTGAAGGCAATTCAGGAGCTTGAACAACAGTATGGTCCGGTTGCGATGACTGGAGATGGAATCAATGATGCGCCAGCACTGGCAACGGCAACAGTCGGCTTAGCAATGGGCACAGCCGGAACCGATGCAGCGATCGAAGCTGCTGACATCGCCCTCATGGGGGATGACCCTAGCCGGGTTGCCTATGCATTGAAGCTTGCCAAAGCTAGTCAGCGCATCAGTTTTCAAAACATTGTCTTCTCTATTCTGGTCCTGGTCATTCTAATTCCCGGTGCAATTCTTGGATTGTTGGGAATTACGGCTGCGGTATTTGCCCATGAAGCCAGTGAACTGTTGGCGATCGCCAATGGCTTACGGATTACTCGGCAACGGGTATAGCGGTTGCTAGACACTCATGCTCTTGTCGATCGCACCAATATTCAGCGCGGTTTAGAACGATCGCTTTGATACAACAAAACCCTGCTTCATCTAGAAGTCTGAATGTTTGTCGTTCATCAAAAGGAATTTTTCCATGACTCAAGATATCTTCGACCTGCCTGGACCTCAAGGTAATTCCATCGTCGGGAGTTTGGTTGATTTAGGTAACGATCCATTAGCCTTTTTAACTCGCTGTGCCCGTGAGTATGGCGATATTGTGCCGCTGCGATTGGGCTTAACACCTGCCTGCCTCATCACCAATCCCGACTACATTGAGCAAGTGCTGAAAGACCGGGAAAAATTTATTAAGAGCCGAGGATTTCGGATTCTAAAAACTTTACTAGGCGAAGGATTGCTCACGGCTGAAGGGGATTCCTGGCTGCGGCAGCGCCGTTTAGCTCAACCTGTATTTCATCAGTCGCGCATTCAAGGCTATAGCGAAGCGATGGTGAACTATGCCGAGCGCATGGTTAATACTTGGCGCGATGGAGAAGAGCGTGACATTCATGCTGATATGATGCGTCTCACGCTCAACATCGTCATGAAGACGATTTTCAGCCAAGATGTCGATGAGGGAGAAGCAAATGCGGTTGCCCGTGCGCTAGATGTAACTATGAACTGGTTTGAAAGTAAGCGCAGGCAGGGCTATCTGGTACTGGAATGGTTTCCCAGACCAGAGAATATCCGATACCGTCAGGCGATCGCCGAAATGGATGAAGCCATCTACACCCTGATTCGTCAGCGCCGCTCCAGCAATGAGGAGACTGGCGATTTGTTGTCAATGTTGATGCAAGCTCGTGATGAAGAAACGGGCAATCAGATGGATGACAAGCAATTGCGCGATGAGGTGGCGACTCTGATGCTAGCAGGGCATGAGACAACTGCCAACGCTCTCTCATGGACCTGGATGCTCTTGTCAGACAATCCAGAGGTGCGAACCAAGTTGCAGAACGAGTTGCAAGAAGTGCTGGATGGTCGCGCTCCTACGGTCGCTGACCTGCCTCGTTTGAATTACACGAACATGGTCGTAAAAGAGGCAATGCGGCTCTATCCGCCTGTCTCCCTTTTTGGACGAGAAGCTGCCGAAGATTGCACGATTGGAGATTACATTGTGCCTGCTGGAACTGTTGTGATGATCAGTCAGTGGATCATGCATCGCAGTCCTAAGTATTTCGACAATCCAGAAGCGTTTCAACCGGAGCGATGGGCAGACGATCTGGAGAAAAAGCTGCCGAGAGGCGTGTACATTCCCTTTGGCGATGGTCCGCGCATTTGCATTGGCAAAGGCTTTGCCTTGATGGAAGCCGTTCTGCTGCTGGCAACGATCGCACAGCGCTTCCAACTCGATGTCACGCCAAGCTGTCCCATTATTCCCCAAGCTTCCATTACACTTCGTCCTGAATGTGGCATCTTGGTGCGGCTGCGATCGCTAAATCTTCAACCTCAGTCCTAAGAACTTCCGTTCATTTACGCCTGCCAGCAAATAAACCATGAGGGTTCAGAAGTATGTTGAACGAAACCATTTTTCAAATTATCCTTGCAGCCGCTCTTGCTATATTGGCGATCATGCGAATTTACTACCGCGTCAAGAGTGGAGCTTTTCGCGAGAGCCAATTTACAGAAAGGGAAAGCAACTGGTTTCCGGTACTAGCAACCTTAATCAGTATCACCTGGTTTGGGAGCCTTTTGGTTTGGATCGCCAATCCTGAATGGATGAGGTGGTCTGCTCTAAGTCTTTCAACGTGGCTTCGTTTGAGTGGAGCCGGTTTGATGGTATTTGCGCTGGCTGCATGGGGATGGGTTCACCATTCCCTGGGTAGGAATTTTAGCCCCACTTTAGTGGTACGAGAACATCATCAGTTGATTACGCATGGATTGTATCGTTGGGTTCGGCATCCCATGTATTCAGCTTTTTTTCTGTTTGAACTTGGCATTTGTCTCCTAACTGCAAGTTGGTTCATCGGACTAATTGGGACCCTATTGATATTGCTAATCGTTGTTCTACGGGTTCCCAAAGAAGAAGCAATGATGATTGAAACGTTCGGCGATCAGTATCGTGAGTACATGAAACACACGGGTCGTTTGATTCCGCGCTTTACACACAGGCAAGCATTCTCAAATCCAGAATCATTATGAGCAAAGTAACTAACGACTCAAACAAAGACAAAGCCGATGATGTGACGAC
Organism: Leptolyngbya sp. AN10; assembly: GCF_050565645.1. Classification (NCBI taxonomy): domain Bacteria; kingdom Bacillati; phylum Cyanobacteriota; class Cyanophyceae; order Leptolyngbyales; family Leptolyngbyaceae; genus Leptolyngbya; species Leptolyngbya sp. AN10. The sequence continues at coordinate 201,783 of NZ_JBNXVP010000004.1, read as the reverse complement.
ACGCCGAAAGCGCCGCGTTCTATTTCAGGTTCTGGGATTGAATCTGCTATTGTCACTTTCACTATTCATAACCGGCTTACTGGGTAACTCCAGTGGGTTGATTGCTAATGCCTTGGACAACTTATCCGATAGTGCTGTTTACACAATTAGTCTTTTGGCAATCGGGCGATCGCCAAAGCTGAGAATTGTTGCCGCACGGGTATCGGGTGTGCTCTTGATCGTCTTCGCGATCGGAGTTTTGATCGACGCAGTTCGTCGGGTCACGACAGGCACCGAACCTTTAGGAATCTTCATGCTTGGAATGAGCGTGGTCTCGATAGCGATAAACCTGCTCAGCCTCAAACTGCTGAAACCCCTGAAAACTGCTGATGTCAACCTTCGTGCAGCCCAAACCTTCAGCATCAACGACTTTGTCTCTAACCTGGGCATTCTGGTCGCTGGTGGGCTGGTTGCCTGGATTAATCAACCTTGGCCCGATCTGCTCGTCGGTGTCGCGATCGCGGTGATCGCCGTGAAAGGTGGAATCGATATTCTGCGCGATGCGGCACGAGAGTCACGCTCTGGAGCAAGGCGATGATTTGCATGAAAACCAGATATATCAACACGATGCTGAGAACGTTTAGTTATTACAAAGGAGTGCGATCGTAGCCGATGTCCAATTTCTGAGGCTACTGTATTAAGCCAGTCGTCAATTCAAGTGATTTTACGAATAGAAATTTTAGTACTTGAGGAACACCAAAATGAAACGAAGAATTGCAAGTCTGTTTCTCGTAACAATTACACTAACGATTCTAGTTGCTTGTCAGCAGCCTAGTAATAGAGATACTGAGAACAAGCCTAGTCCTTCTAATAATGAAGAGGTGAAACCAAACAGTAGTCCCAGTCCCTCTGGAGATCAAGATGATGACAATCCGAACAAATCTAATGGCGATCGCGACCAAGATAGAAATGATGACAACAAGCCAGACTCTTAGTTATTCCAGTTCATGTAATAGGTCAAAGTCAAAGGGTTAATCCATCATCTAATTTTTGAGGTGTTTGAACAATGGATTTTTTAAATAGTTTATGGACGTTTGAAGAGCCAGTCCTAGAGAAAGTCATCCGGTCAATTCTGATTTATCTTTTCTTGCTGGTGGCACTTCGTTTAGGAGGTAAACGAGAATTGGGTCAAACAAATAATTTTGATTTGGTAGTACTGCTAGTAATTTCAAACACGGTACAAAATGCGATTATTGGTGATGACAATTCTTTGATTGGCGGAATAGTTGGTGCAACAACTTTACTCATTATCAATTACCTAATTGTTCGGATTGCCTACCAATTTCCCAAATTCCGAAGATTGATTGAGGGGAAGCCAAGACTTCTGATTCAAGAGGGTCGAATCATTGAAAAAAACTTGAGAGCAGAAGCGATTACTGAACAAGAGTTACTCACGAGCCTGCGCCGTCAAGGAATTGAAGGTCTTTCCGAAGTTAAGTCTGCCTATTTGGAAACAGACGGTGACCTTACTGTCGATCGCCTCAATCTAGGCGATGATGCTCAGAAAAAAATCATTGATCGCCTTGACCGAATAGAGTCAGCTTTGAATCAAGTTGCTCAACAAATGAAGTGAATTTAGACATATGAAAACAATTTTGTTTGATATTGGGATACCCTTTGCCATTCTGATTGGGATAGGTCTATGGTGGCGGTTTGCTGCTCGACAACGATCGCTGCCCTGCCCACCCTGGCTAGGCTGGTCGTTAGAAAATGGATACGTGAATGCCGTTGCCAGCAGTGCAACCCTTCTCGACCGGCTTGAAATTGCTTCCGGTATGCACGTTTTAGATATTGGCTGTGGACCGGGGCGAATCACCATTCCGGCGGCTGAACGGGTAGGAACCAACGGCGAGGTTGTCGCATTAGACATCCAGCAAGGCATGTTGGATCAGGTAGCAAAGCGAGTGCGTGAACGAAACCTGACCAACGTGCGACTGATACGGGCTGGAGCGGGCGAAGGCAAACTGGAGCATCATGCCTTCGATCGGTCATGGCTAGTGACGGTGCTGGGAGAGATTCCAGACCGGGAAGCGGCACTACGAGAGGTCTATGAAGCGCTCAAACCTAACGGTGTCCTATCAATCACCGAAGTCATTCCCGATCCCCACTATCAAAGCCAGAGCACAGTTCGCCGTTTGGCTGAAGAAGTTGGATTTCGCTTCGATCGCCTCTACGGAAACTGGCTTGCATTTACGATGAACTTTGTCCGCCCGACGAATCCATGACTGAACCTAAGCCCCTGAAGCTGAATCTCAAAAAACGGCTCTGGCAGCATCAACCTCTCATCATTGTGCTAACAAGTGGCATTTTAATGGGGTTAGCACCTGCTCCCCTTAACTTCTGGGTTCTGGCATGGGTTGCACTGGTGCCGTTATGGGTTTTAGCGGTGAAATTCAAGAGCAGTTTCAAAGCATTGCTCTTACAAGGATTGGTTTGGGGAATCGGGTATCACGGACTGGCACTGTTCTGGATTACTGGCATTCACCCCATGACCTGGATGGGAGTCAACTGGTGGGTAAGTCTGGCGATCGCCCTCTTCTGCTGGATCTTCATCACGTTGTGGGGGGCTGTCCAGGTGGCACTGTGGGTAGGAATATTTGGATTTGTTTGTCGATCTCTGTCTCAAACATCCAAGTTCAGAATTGCTCTCAGTCGTGTCCTGATTGGAACAGCCCTTTGGTGTAGCCTGGAATTTCTCTGGAGCCGAGGACCGCTTTACTGGAGTTCTCTGTCCTACACGCAAAGTCCCTTCAACTTGCCACTCCTGCATCTAGGGCAAATTTCAGGTCCTCTCACCGTAACAGCCGCCATTATTACTGTAAATGGATGGATTGCTGAGGCATGGATTAACCGCAAAAATGTAACTCGCCCTATCTATTTCAACTGGAAGTATTTGTGTATCGCGGCTGGAACAGTCATCACTCTGCATTTAATCGGCTTTACCTTATATATTCGTCCACTCGCTCAACCTCCAGAATCAGCACTGAAAGTTGGCATCATTCAGGGCAATATTCCAAACGAAGTCAAGCTCTACGAAGAAGGCTGGCAACGCGCTCTCAAAAACTACACTAAGGGGTATCAGATACTGGCAAATCAAGGGGTTGATGCCGTTCTCACTCCAGAGGTTGCTTTACCCTTTCGATGGACTGAGCCAAACCGCATTCAAACTCCCTTTTATCAAACCATTTTGGAAGAAAAAGTTGTGGCGTGGGTTGGAGCCTTGGGTACGCAAGGAAATCGCTTGACCAATAGCTTGTTTACCGTTGCGGGTAATGGGCAGACCCTCAGTGAATACCGGAAAGCCAAGCTAGTGCCATTGGGCGAGTACATTCCCTTTGAGCAATGGTTGGGTCAATTCGTGAATCGCCTCTCACCGCTCAAAGCAAATCTGATTGCAGGTCAATCCAACCAAACCTTCGATACTCCCTTCGGTCGAGCGATCGTGGGAATTTGCTATGAGTCTGCCTTTGCCGAGCATTTTCGCGCTCAAGCAGCGGCAGGTGGGCAGTTTATCCTGACCGCTTCTAACAATGCCCATTACAGTCCAGCCATGCCTGCTCAACATCATGCTCAGGATGTCATGCGAGCGATTGAAAGCGATCGCTGGGCAGTACGTGCCACTAACACAGGTTATTCCGGCATCGTAGACCCGCATGGACAAACCCTATGGCGCTCCAGCTTAAACACCTATGAACTTCACATCGATACCATTTATCGCCGCTCAACTCAAACTCTCTATGTTCGGTGGGGAGACTGGCTTACCCCCTTGTTGGCAGTAGCAGGATTGACAGTCTGGTTGCTCAACAGTTTCAAACGAAACCGCAACCGATTATCACATAAAGCAAAAAGTTGTCCGAATGTTGTTTTTATGAAGTAGGTCTGAACCAAGTGAGGATAAGAGTTAAAAATAAAACCTTCTGGTATGCAGCTTTGCTCAGTTTCACAATCGATCAAGCCAGCAAATTTTTGACCGTTCAATTTTTTGATCTGGGTCAGACTTTGCCGCTTCTTCCAGGTGTATTTCACCTGACCTATGTCACCAACAAAGGTGCTGCGTTCAGCTTGTTCTCTAATAATGGTGGATGGCTGAAATGGATTTCTTTAGGAGTCAGTTTGGGTCTCGTTGTGCTGGCGCTCCGCGCTAATCTCAATCGTTGGGAGCGCGTGGGTTACGGTTGCATTTTAGGAGGAGCTTTGGGAAACGGGATCGATCGCTTTGTCAAAGGGGAAGTCGTGGATCTTCTAGACTTTCGCCTCATTCATTTTCCAGTTTTTAATTTGGCGGACGTGGCAATCAACATTGGGATTGGATGCTTACTGATTGCCGCGTTTCGAGAAGGGCAGCGCAGTGATCGAGCACAAAGAAACAAGCGTTAGAAATTTAGCTGAACCCTCCTCGAATGGATAAACATCAAAAATTGTCTCGTTCTCTGGTTAACGTTGCTGGAATTGTGGCGTTTGCAACCTTAATCAGCAAGCTTTTTGGGCTGGTGCGTCAGCAAGCGATCGCAGCAGCATTCGGTGTTGGAGCCGTCGTTGATGCCTATAACTATGCTTATGTGATTCCAGGTTTTCTGCTGATATTGTTGGGTGGCATTAATGGACCCTTTCACAGTGCAATTGCAAGCGTTCTATCCAGGCGCGAGAAAGCGGAAGCAGCACCTGTCGTTGAAACCATCACAACCTTGGTGGGTGGAGTACTGCTGTTGGTCACGGTTGGACTAATCTTCTTTGCTGAACCATTAATTGACCTGGTGGCTCCAGGGTTAAGCCAAAATTCTTATGGATTAGAAGTGCGGACGATCGCGGTTCAACAGTTCCGCATTATGGCACCAATGGCATTGCTTGCTGGCTTGATTGGTATTGGGTTTGGTGCACTCAATGCCGCACATCAATATTGGCTCCCTTCACTCAGTCCCCTGTTTTCCAGTGTTACGGTACTACTGGGCTTGGGAGTTCTGACGCTTTTTCCAGGAAGCAAAGTCACAAATTCTCAATACGCCCTGTTGGGCGGATTGGTGCTTGCTTACGCAACACTGGCAGGAGCGTTACTGCAATGGATCGTGCAAATTCCTGCTCAGTGGCAGGCTGGAATGGGTACGTTACGGCTCCGGTTCAATTTCCGCCATCCAGCCGTGCAAGAAGTTATTCGAGTCATGGGTCCCGCAACTTTCTCTTCCGGTATGTTGCAAATTAATGTTTACACAGACTTATTCTTTGCCTCCTACATTCCTCAAGCGGCGGCGGCTCTGAGTTATGCAGGGCTGCTTGTGCAAACCCCACTCGGAATTATCTCCAATGTTATTCTGGTACCGCTGTTGCCTGTATTTTCTCGACTGGCAGACCCCAGTGATTGGACAGAGCTAAAAGTACGGATTCGGCAAGGACTAATTCTCACGGCTTTGACCATGTTGCCTTTGAGTGCGTTGATGGTGACATTAGCTGTCCCGATCGTGCGAGTTGTTTATGAACGCTATGCCTTTGATCGATCCGCTTCTCAAGTTGTTGCCTCTGTTCTGGTTGCTTACGGGATTGGAATGTTTGTCTACTTAGGGCGGGACGTGTTAGTGCGCGTGTTTTATGCCTTGGGTGATGGAGATACGCCTTTTCGGATCAGTGCGATCAATATTTTTCTGAATGCGGCATTGGATTATGTTCTAGTCAAGCCGTTTGGAGCACCTGGCGTAGTTCTGGCAACGGTAGGTGTCAATCTGATTTCAATGATCATGCTGCTATGGGTTCTCGATCGTAAACTCAAGGGTTTACCGTGGCGAGAATGGAGTTTGCCAATTTTAGGATTAACGGTCGGCAGTGTCATTGCAGGGTTTGTCTGCTGGGGCACCCTTTGGGCTAGTAAGCAGGTTTGGGGGGCAGAGGGACTACTAGTTCAACTTTCTGAACTGAGCCTGTCAGGATTGGCAGGTTTAAGTATGTTCGCCTTTCTTGCCACCCGATTGAAACTACCAGAGGTTGATCTGTTGATGGTTCGCCTACGTCAACGCTTTACCAAGTAAAGCAAACTCAGAAACGTCTCTTCACTGAGCAATCAGATTGCCCCCTTTTTGAAGACCCCTTTTTGACTAACATTCTTAATAACTGAACTCGAAGGAGCGTGTATGGATTTCAGCCCTGCCTTACCCACTTTCATCATTACCTTACGTGAAGGTGTTGAAGCTGCTCTGATTGTTGGCATTGTGCTGGCTTACCTCAAGAAAGCCAAACAGACTCGCTTGAATGTATGGGTCTACGCGGGAATTATTGTTGGTATTCTAGCGAGTGCATTCGTAGCAGTGCTATTCAGTTGGATTATTCAAGGATTGGGAACTGCCAGCAAGCAATTTGCACCAGTCATTGAGCCACTGATCGAAGGGGGTTTTTGCGTGTTGGCGATCATCCTCCTCAGTTGGATGCTGATTTGGATGACTCAGAATGCACGACAGATGAAGATAGGGGTAGAAGAAACGGTTGGAACCGCTTTGAGCCACAATTCCAAAGCTGGATGGGGAATTTTTATTTTGATTTTCTTCGCCGTATTACGGGAAGGATTTGAAGCGGTCGTTTTTATTGCAGCTAAATTTCAACAAGGGGTGATTCCAACGTTGGGTGCGCTGCTAGGTTTAGCAACAGCGGCAGGAATAGGAATGCTGCTGTTTAGATGGGGCATCAAAATCAATATCCGTCGATTCTTTCAAGTGATGGGACTGCTGTTGATTCTGATTGTTGCAGGACTGGTTGTGACTGCGTTAGCTCATTTTGATGCAGCAGTCAGTGCTTTAGCCCAAATGGATCGTCAATCCCAAGCGTTCTGTGTCTATTATCAACGGTTTGCAAAACCTCAAGACCGTGACTGCATTCTGGGTCCAATGGTGTGGAATACCAGTAAGATTTTGCCGGACGATCGCTTTCCTGGCATCATTCTAAATGCTTTATTCGGCTACACCCAGCGGTTATATCTGGTTCAGGCAGTAAGTTATGTTTTCTTCTTAATTACAGTTGGTGGACTTTATTTTCAAAGTCTATCTGGTCGTGTGTTTTCCTTACCTAGAAAGCGTAAGTCAGCATGAAGTTCTTGAGGAGTCTCAAAGTCCTTCACATTATCCTATGCAGAATTTCGCGATCGTTAACAATGAGCGACTTGACCTGCGACGGAAGAGAAAACAGTAACTTTTGCGAATCTAAGCGTTAAAGTCTACCCTAGCGTTCAGGCAAAGCATTCTGGAAATCTTTTGCTCCCGAATAGCCTGACATTGCTGCTAACTTCTCTAGCGACTGCGTACCTGATTCCGTTTGCCCATTGACAACCCAAGTTGGATACCCTTTCACGCCTGCTGCCTGACATTGATCCGGCTGTGGGTTTTTTCCGGCAGGATCACATTCCACATACGTGATTCGACTAAACGCTTCTTTGCCAAACAGTTGTTTTTGGGCATGACAATGGGGACACCAGAATGCTCCGTACATCTTACCTCCGACCTTTGTGAGATGATCGGCGAGGGCAATCTCAGCCGCTCCAGAAGTTGTTGTAATCGGTAAGCCAGATTGTCCGGGGGTCGATCGTTCTGCAATTTCGGGATTTTTTACACCTGCGTAAACGCCGAGCGTCCCGACTAGTACAATCATGCTGACTACAATTCCGGTAAAGAACAGTTGCCCGACATCTTGCCAGTTGCGACCGACGATCGACAAGATAAACAAACTTACAGACAAAATTGCAGAGCCAACGCAGTAAACACAAACCGCCTTGATTTCAAACACAATCAAGTACATTAAGTAGCCGCTAAAGACTGCCATCGCAGTCGCGCCCATAAACAGCAGCAGCCCTGTCCGCTCCTCAAGTTTGGAGCGCAATGATTTATTTTTTTCGGGATTAACTAGCAACGGCGCGATCGCAAATCCGATCATGCTGATATATGCTAGAAAACCAAACAACGCTAACGGTAAGCCAAACACGGTGGCATAAGGACTTGCCAATACAATATCACAGCCATTCGTTGGGCAAGCCGTTGAGCTTTGAGAGAATTTGACGATCGTTAAGTAGCCAGTCACGACGGCTCCGATCGTTGCCAATCCTGCCATGATCAGACGCGACCAGCGATAAATCCAGGGAATCGTTCGTTGTTTTGGCATAAAACACCACTCTTTCGCTAAATACAAGTAGGGACGAAAACTTTACCCCTAAGTTCAATCTGATTAAAGTCGAGAACCGCTCATTAGCAAACTTTATTTCGTGGCTTAGTAGAATTGCGAACAGCGCTAATCATTTTCACAACATCAGACGTTTTGCAGCCCTGTTCAGATCAAAGCACAGCTTGCATCATATCCAAGATCTCGCCATTGTTAATGCAGTTGCTAATGCAGTACGTGCCGATAGCCCGGTGAACGACAGAAAAGACGGTAACTTCTGCGAACCATATCCAAGAGAAAGTAGGGAACTTGGAGTTTAAATGGTGCAAGGATAGGACGGTACACCCAATAGTAAGCTCGCTTTAGATGAGTCCACTTCAAACAAGTGCCCTGACGCAAAAAATCTGATACGTCCACCACGAATCCTCTGCCCTTCCACATCATCACATTGCGTCCATGCACATCATACGGATTTAGCCCTTGACTTCGAGCATATTTCAGGGCTTGGTCAATATCTTGAATCACTTGCTTTGGAATAGTTAATCCTTTGTGCAAGCAATCATAGAGCGTCGTTCCATACAGCCGCTTAAGTACCAAAAAGTTCTTCCCAACATACAAACAGGTAGAAAAGGTAGGGTGAGCGCCAAGGCGACGATAAACTTCTACCTCCTCATCAAATCCTGGACGACTAGAAGCATAAATCTTGATAACTTGATCTGGAAACTCAGGGTGACAAAATACGGCAGCATAATTCCCTGCACCAAGCAGTTGCCAAGGAGCAGGAACAGAATGAACTTCTACTGGATTATGGGGAGTTATGCTATTGATTTGAATCGTAGGCAGTAACTCTTGATCAACCCGCTGAACCAGCAATCGAAGAATTTGGGCTGACTCAATCATATTCTCAACCCTCCGTAATCCTTGCTACCAAAATGACTGCTCTTGCTGACTTGTTTCGGCTTCCATTGTGGAGCCACAGATAGCCGCATACCCTGCCGACACTCCTAGACCAAGCACAACACCAAAACTAATTAACCCCACCTTTAATGATTGCTGCCATCTGCGAGTTTTGCTTTGCTTGACTTGAGTCGCTTGAATTTGTTGTACTGCCTGATGGATAAACTCTGGCTGAATATTCGCCTCCGCGCCAATTTGGGTTAGCTCTGACAAAGAATAATGCTCCTGTTGCGCCTGTAACCGGGCTGCCAAAGCAAACACTTCTGGAAGCTGTTCGGGAGAGATTTGGGGTTCAGAGTTGTTCATGAGAGGACTCCAATAAGAAAGTTTTCCATTACATTATTACCAATTTTTTAACGTTTGCTCTCCGATTTGCAGCCATGTAATCCAATGGCGACGCTCTTCTATTCTGTGCTAATACTCATAAGGCTCTTTGGGTTCAGGAATAGATTTAAGGGAATTTGCTTGGATCACAAGTTGTCGCTCATTTGCCACTGTTTCTACAATCATTTGCCCTTCAACCTCCCACCAGGTATCAACCGGGTAGGCTTGCCGACTTTGAGTGAGTTTCACTGGAATTCCAACTGGGTAGGCATCTAGTGCACAGTGGGCAATCACAAAACGACTGATGACAAAGTACTGATCTGATAAGTTAGGCGAGTGCAAGGCAAAACCTTGAAGCTTGACTTTCTGTCCTAAATAGCTATCAGGTTCAGGATAAACGGCTAGTGTTCTTGCCCAATCCACTAGCGATTTATCTTCTGAACGCACAGAAGCTCGGAATGCTTGAGGTTTAATGCGAGTTGAGGTGATAAGAGAGTCCGGCAATCCCTGCTGCATTGCCGCTTGGCTGCCAAGCGTTTGAGGTTGTATCAGCATTCCTAAAAGTGCCGCAACTAAAAGCACTCTGCTCGTCCATTCTGGAGGCAAAGTTGATAGATGTTGAGTCTTTATAGTAGGCGGATTGTATAGAATCCTCCAAGCTTTGAATGCTGCAAGTAGCAGTAAAACAATGGCTGTGACTAGACAAACAACAACATATCTAGGATGAACAAGCAGGCTAAGTTTGCCAGTAATCCACAGCTTTAGTACCAATATACCCCAAGCTGCAATGCCCAAAGCCTCTATCCAGTCATTGATGTAGGAAGACTGAATTGGTCGTTTAATGGATTGTTGTCTCTTGCTTACTCGATTAGGGTTCATTGCGATCGCACTCCTGAAAGGCAGTAAGTTGCAGAGTTAGCTCATGAATACCAAATTCTTGATTCAGATAAGTTTGGAGTTGCTTCAACAACTGGTCACGCTTCTCGGTGGTCATCAATTTCACCCCTAGATGAGCATTGAGCGCAATTTGATCGGACGTAATTGTCCAAACATGGAGCTTCTCCACTTGACACACTTCAGGAAAGGAATGCAAAGCAGCTTCGATCGCAGTTACATCAATTGAGTCAGGGGCAAATTCTAGCAAAATTCTTAAACTATCCATCACCAGAGGAACTGCACTAATGCACAAAAATGCAGCAACTAGCAAACTTGCCACAGCGTCTGCCCATAGCCAGTTGAAGTAGTAAATGCCTAAAGCTGCCAAAATAACACCTATAGAACCAGTAGCATCGGCAAGGATACGGAGAAAAGCACCCTTCAAGTTGAGGTCGTGGCTGCTCTCGTCATGCAAAAGACGAATAATAATGCTGTTAAGAACCAAACTTACACCTGCTGTAATCAGCATAGGTAGCCCTCGAATGGAATCTGGTTCTTGAAAGTGATTGATTGCTTCCCAGGTGGTTAGGGCAGCGATCGCAAGAATTCCTAGTCCGTTGAGCAATGCTACCAAAATTTCAATGCGTCGATACCCAAACGTTGCCGTCTTCGTAGCAGGACGTTGTGCCAATGTTGTTGCACCTAGCGTCAGACTGAGGGCAACCATATCGGAAAACATATCGCCAGAGCTAGCTAATAGCGACAGGCTGTGAGTCCAAAACCCGATCATCAAGACAAACAGAAATAGGCTACTCCGCAGCCCCAAAACGATCCAAAGGAGCCGCATCTTCAGTTGACTTGATGCGACCTTTGAATCGTTTGAAGAGGAATTAGCGAGGTTTGCTTCGGCAACTGAGTGACAGCTTTCAGCAGCCTTACCAGAAGAAATCATAATATTCACGCTCTAGCAAAGAATAAATCATTAGCCCTGTTTGCTGGATGAGAAGTCTATTGAAATAATGTTGGTTGTGTCAGGAGAGGCAATTTTGCCACATTGCTCGTTGGCTGGAACCGCTTCCATGATCTTTGTGGGCATCGGTAAGCCTAGATTCGCCATGAATTCAATGAACTGGTCACGATCGCGTCCGACAAATCGGGAATTCCATCGTTTTTCTTCGCCAATAGTAGATACTGTGTGACCTCGATAGTCATGTGCTGGATAAACTAGCGTGTCGTCTGGTAACGTGAACAATCGCTGCGTGACTGAATCAAATAACGTTCCCGCATCGCCGCTCTGAAAGTCGGTTCTTCCACAACCTCGAATGAGTAAAGCATCCCCAGTCAAGATTCTGTCATGATTGACCCGATAAGTCATGTGGCTGTCGGTATGACCTGGTGTGGCGATCGCTTCGATCGCAATGCCATCTAACTGCAACGTCTCACCATCTTTAATATGGCGATCGGCACAATTGGCTTGAGCTTGGTCTGGAACAACGCCGAGACAACCCTTCACTTCACGCAACTTGGCAGTCCCTGTGATGTGGTCAGCGTGAATATGGGTTTCTAAACAGTAGCGAAGATTTAATCCTAACTCTTCAAGCAGCTTGATGTCTCGCTCCACCTGCTCTAGGACTGGATCGACCAGGAGGGCAGTCTGAGTCGCGGGGTCTGCAATTAAGTACGTATAGGTACTGGATTCTTGATCAAACAGTTGTCGAAAAATCATATTTAGCTTTCCTTGAACGTCAGTTTAGGACAAGCAACACCAAACAAGTTCTATCTGGGCGGAGTCAGCAGCACATCTGAACCGAACTGCTGACTTCGCCCAACAACCTGGAATCAACTTACTTATTCGGTTGAGGAGTCATTCGCAGGTAGGGCTTCACCGCTTCGTAGCCCTTGGGGAATTTCTGCTTCAGTTCTTCCGGGTCTTGAATCGAAGGAACAATCACACAGTCTTCACCATCCTTCCAGTTAGCTGGAGTCGCCACGCTGTAATTGTCTGTTAGCTGCAATGAATCAATCACCCGCAGTAACTCATCAAAATTACGCCCCGTACTAGCCGGATAGGTCAAGGTCAGACGCAGTTTCTTGCTAGGGTCAATAATAAACACCGAACGAACAGTTAAAGTATTGTTAGCGTTGGGGTGGATCATGTCGTAAAGGTTGGAAACCTTTCTATCTGGATCTGCCAAAATCGGGTAGTTAAGGTTTGTATGCTGGGTTTCTTCAATATCTCCCACCCATCCTTTGTGAGATTCAACATCATCAACGCTAAGCGCTAGTACCTTAACGCTGCGTTTGTCAAATTCTGGCTTAAGCTTGGCAACTTCTCCTAACTCCGTGGTACAAACCGGAGTAAAGTCAGCGGGGTGGGAAAACAACACAACCCAGCTATCTCCTGCCCACTCGTAGAAATCAATTTCACCAGCAGTCGAAGCTTGAGTAAAGTTTGGCACGGTATCGCCTAATCGAAGAGACATAGAAAAACTCCTGTGATGTAAGGACAAATGCGAACTCAGACTAAATTTTTAGTCACGCCTGCCAATACACTGACTCTGCTTAGTCAATTGGGGACACTGGCAATTTGGCTGCCTTCCTAGCATTCAAAGGGCTAGGGATGTTTTTCATTTCTTCACTCGAAAGTCAAGTGAAATACCTGTGAATCATCATATCATTGTATGCTGATATAACTCAGACTGCAATGGATCATTCGTTATGTGCTTAATTCTCACTTGAATCTTTTAACAAAGAATTGTTCTCTGATGCCCATTGGATTAAGGGTTCCTAGCGCGCGCTCTTTGAATACCAAATCACCGATTCAACGAAGGGGCAACCCCCACCAAAGTTTAGTGAAACTAGATATTGAACTTGGCGAGAGTTGAGAAAATATGCCCTAACCAAATTGCCGCTACTTCTGACGCAGCAGGCGTGCTGAGTTCGCAAGAATGCCTATATCTGGAATGGATTGCGCTGCTGCTGCAAAGATGGGTGGCAGGAAGCCGAAGGCAGCCAGCGATAGCCCCGCTAAGTTAAATACAGCCGTAAATGCAATGTTCAAGTTCACTACTCTCATCGTGCGACGAGCGATTTGCAACACCTCTGGTACAAGCTGCCAATCGTCACGCATCAGAGCAATATGAGCCGCTTCGATCGCCACACTGGTTCCCGCTGCTCCCATTGCAATGCCAATGTCTGCTTGTGCCAAAGCTGGAGCATCATTCACGCCATCGCCAACCATAACCACCGTGTGTCCCTTCGCCTGGTACTCTCGCACGATCGCAATCTTGTCTTCAGGAAGAAGATTTGCCCGATAGCGAATTCCCAGATTGCCAGCAAGAGCAGCGGCTGTCCGCTCGTTATCTCCTGTCAATAGCTCAATCTGTTTCAGTTGCAGTTTACGGACCTGAGCAATGGCAGTAGGAACCTCGGTACGTACTGCATCCGTCGCAGCTAGAACCCCAACCAACTCACCATCACGGGCAACAAACAGCATGGTTTTGCCCTGCTCCTCAAATCGCTTCACAACAGTCAGGGAGGCTCCGCCTGGAATCATACGATGATTGCCAACAGCAATGACGTGCCCATCGACTAGTGCTTGCACCCCCATGCCTGGAAATGCTTCAAATTGTTCTGGCTTATTCAGTGGTGCGTTGCGTTCCTCTGCAAGCGTTAGCACCGCTTGAGCCAGTGGATGTTCGGAGTATCGTTCTGCACAAGCTGCCCACGATAAAACATCAGTCTCAGATACTCCTGATAGGGGCACAACGTCGGTAATTTGAGGACGACCTAGCGTCAGGGTTCCAGTCTTGTCAATCAACAGCACATCGGCGCGAGCGAGAGACTCTAAATATTTTCCACCTTTAATCAGTAGACCTCGTTTTGCTCCTGCCCCAACCGAAGCTAGCATGGCGATCGGCGTTGCTAATGCAAATGAGCAGGAACATGCCACAATCATCACTGCTGCAGTTGCTAACGGATCACGGCGAACGGTAAAGGTGAGTGCCGCAATCCCTAAAACCACTGGAAGGTAATAAGCCGAGAATTTGTCTGCGATCCGTTGCACATCGGCGCGACGGGCTTCGGCTTCTTCCACCAGTTTGATCACGCGCCCGAATGTTGTATCGGCTCCAATGGCTGTGGCTCGAATCCGTAAACTGCCCAACGATGCCAGAGTTGCTGCAAACACGTTTGTTCCAGATCTGGCTTCGATCGGCATTGACTCGCCTGTAATCGCTGCTTGATTGACCGTTGCCTGCCCACTGATGACTTCTCCGTCTACAGGGATTTGTTCACCGGGACGCACAACCACAATCTCACCGACCGCAACCTGCGAGATTGGCACCTCAACCTCTTGTTCACCACGCTCAACCCGTGCCATGCGAGGGGCAATGGATTCCAGATCGGTGACCGCACGCCGCGCCCGTTCTGTGGTGAAGCGTTCAACGTACTCTCCTAGATACATAAAGAACACAACTACCGCCGCCGTTGCCCATTGCCCGACAACAAGGGCAGCAATCAGCCCTGCTGTCATCAACGTGTGCGAAGTAATCTTATTTTTGAGTGCTGCCCGTACCACATTAATCAGTAACGGATAGCCTCCCGCTAAAACCAGAATCGTTCCAACAAACCAGGGAACACGAGCCGTCAAGGATTCAAACAGCCCTAACCGCTCACCCACCAGCACAACAAAGAGGACAGCCCCGATCACAATACCAAATAGTGTGAGAATAGGTCGGGTGATATCGTCGATCGACGCTTGACTACGTGGTTCTTTGGGTTGGTCAGCAACGGAGTAGCCTGCACCTTCAATCGCTTGGTAAATCTCTTGACGAGAAAGTTTTACCGGATTCAGTTTCACGACCACCTTTTTAGAGGTCACAAACGGCTCGACTGATTCCACACCATCAAGCTTTTCAAGTGCCTGTTGCACATGACGAGCGCAATCCGAACAATCCATGCCATTGACAGAAACTTCAAGGATCGTTGTTGGCTCGGCAACGGAGTAGCCTGCGGCTTGGACAGCCTGAACAATCTGTTGCCGATTCACTTGCGTCGGATCTAGCTCTACGACCGCTTTTTGGGATGCCAAAAACACCTCAACCGATTCAATACCATTCATTTTTTCGATCGCCTGTCGAACATGCCGCACGCAATCCGAGCAGTCCATCCCGTGAACCGTCAATTCCAGCGTTGTGGTTGGCTTGGTAACCGCATAGCCTGCGCTTTCTACGGCTTTGTAAACGGTTCGTCGATCGATCCTCTCTGGATCGAATTGAACGATCGCTTTTTGAGAAGACAAAAGGACATCCACCGACTGCACGCCCTCTAAGTTCTCGATCGCTTGCTGGACATGCCGCACGCAGTCAGAACAATCCATTCCCTGCACCGTCATCTCGATCGTTGTTTGCTGTGGCTTCACGGTCACTTTTCCTCCGGTACGTTATAACGAGTACACTCGTAAATTCCTTTCATCACATCGGCTAGAAACTCATCAGCTAGGTACAGTAGTCGTACTACTCGCTCATCGCTCAAGCCATAGTAAACATAGGAGCCTTTCTGCTCCCGATAAACAAGATTGCAATCGCGTAGACAACCAAGATGATTGGAAACATTTGATTGAGTAAGCCCTGTAGCTTCCACAATCTCAGTCACCGTCAAAGGTCCATTGCGGAGAGCTTCCAGAATGGAGAGGCGCGAGGGGTCAGAAAAACCTCGAAATAATTTGGCTTTCAGGTTTAGTCCAGTGGTACGGGCGTTCGGATTCATTGATTTGGGAAGAGTTTCTTATATCAGAATATCACTTACTACTGATATGACAATCTTCTTGTCGAGTCTCAAATTGACAGGACTTACGCAAAAGCCATCTGAACCGAGGGAGCTTTGAGCTGTGCCTTCAAGTAATCGGATAACATGCCGTGTTTGATCTGATAAACAGTACGATTTGTCTGATAGGCAAGGGTTTTTAACCGAGACCAGACCAAAAGCGCACAAGCAATGTGATTGCGTTGAATGCGAGCTTTGCGACACTGGCAAGCTTCGATGCCCGTCAGTTGTTTGAGTTCGCGGTGAAACTCCTCAATCTTCCATCGGATACTGCTCACTTGTTGAACCCCATCTGTCGAATCTTGAGACAAGTCGTTGGTGACGACAAAGTCCGTCCGGTTGGTAGAAACCGTGACCCGGAATAGCTTCACCTTTTTGTCTTTGGGGAACCCGCGCACTTTGATCAGTTTGCCGTGTTGCAATTCTGCGTCACTCCAAGTGAGTTCATCAATGCGCTGGTAGGGCAGTGTTGCCTCGCTGTCATCGACGCGGCGATTCGTCTTCAATGGGCAGTAGTAGACTTTACCGAGTTGCTCGACCTGCGTCATCAGCTTTTGAGTCGCATACCAGCTATCCATCAGCACGGTCGCAAATGGCAGCTGTTTGCTGTACACCACGCCATTCAGCATCGCGGCGACATGCTCTAGCCCTGCTGGAAATACGATGCAGCACCGTGTGACTCGACCAAAGGCAAACGGTGACTTAAGCATCCAATTTGGGATTCATGCCAAAACTTGTCAGAGTTGCCTGGTGAAAAAGCGATGTCTAGCACCGAAAAGTAAAGGGATTGTCGGTCGGCGTGTGACTGTGATTCAACAGATGATCAGTGAAGAAAAACCGGGGCTACCCGCGATGGAAGTCCCAACGACTTCCGCGATCGTACGGTCGGTCCCACGGTGGTTATGGGAGAAATCGTCAAAACGAGGACAGCCAATCTTTTGGTGCGATATTGCTGCAACACGAATGCGTCGAGCTTGGCATCAAGAATTAGCATTACATGAGATTAAAATTGAAGCGATTCCAGGAACAATGTTGCAGCGAGGTGATGAAGCGAAACTGCTAAATCGACGGCAGCGCGAGCATCATCGATTAAGTTGGTGGGAACGCAACCAGCGAAACGCACGAACGAAAGATCAGGCACGATGGAAAGTTGTGATGTCAGAAGTAGCAACAGTGCTGCTAACTGGGTTAGTAAAATTGAGTCAGCGATCATTTATGGCAACGGGATAAACTGAAGTGAACAGAGAGTATCAGTAATATTTAAGTCAAATAGCTGGACGGCATAAGTATTAGTTTTATGCTGATGTTTTTCATGTTTTAACTTATTTAGGTCATCAAATCTTAAACAAATAGTGATAAAAAACGAAAATGCAATTAGGAATTAAAAGAAAGCAAAACAATCAATAAAACTGTTAGTACTAGAAAAGCAAAATTTAGCGAGGTCTTCAGGGGCTATAATGCAGTGAAATCAATAGTTTTAGGCTTCTAATTGTCACCCGTCGCACATCTCATGGGGTGCTCTATTTATTTTTCAAGCGATCTCTGCAAGTTCACGCGCTAAATACTCGATCAAAGCTTGATCTTGAACCCGATGAAGCGATGCAATGGCTGTGTTTAACTGCGCGATCAATCCAACTACTCGTGGAGCAATTTCTGTGTCTACTAGCATGATTGGAAATCTCTTATGAAGCTTTCTCTATTATCTTTGTAAGTATATACGCATGTAAATACAAATCTAATTAATTTTAGTTGTGTTTTGATTGCTGATGTGCGATCGGATAAAGACTCAGCAATTTGTACAAAAGTGCTAGGTGCTGCTAGCAGGTGCGACTTTTCCTAAGTAGACGCTGAGCAAGGCTTGCTTTCCTGTTTTTCGACTAATTCCTCGATAACGCAGATAGCGATACGGACCGTATTCCCTTCCGGTTTTGCTGTCGCGAATCATCTTATGCTCGATGTGCCCCTTCCCGCCGCGTTTCCCGACGGCGGTTCCGTCCAATCGCATATTCGGTTCCGCGTCGTTCGGCTCCCGTCGCGCCTCTAGCAAGCCTTGAATCATCGCTTGCAAATCTTCGAGATCGCGATCGTCCCATGCTTGGATCTGCTGAATCAGTTCTTCTGCTGGGCTACTAGGTTGGCGTGGCATAGATCCCTCTGAGGATTAAGCTTAGGGAACAAATAAGCTCTTTTGTTCCCTAAGTCGCTAAACGTGATGTCTTATCGATCTGTGGTTAAACGGATTGTAAGTTGAAAATAAAGTTCTATACTAAGCTGATTTTCCCACTTCACAAGGCTTTGGCTGATTGAGTATAGACCTTTATCCCAAAACCATGAACGAGAGAACAAGGGTTTCAAGCTTTGACAGAATAGAACTTTATTTTCATTCCACACGGATCTCCATTCGGATCTCATTATGCTCAGTGTCTGAACTTAGGGAACGTTCAAGATTATGTTCCCTAAGTTAAAAGTCCGTTTATTCTGCTGCGTCGTACATATCTTGTAGAATCAATAGCTGCTCATCACTTAGACCCAGTTCGCTCAAAACGGTGAATTGTGCTTCGGCATAATCTATGCCACGATCGATGAGTTGCTCTAATCGAACTAACGCTGTCGATAAATCGCCTTTCATAGTTTACTCCTTCCGCTATGAGACTATTATAGCGCATATATGCGCCAGTATACCGATTTAGGCGCTGAGTGTAATTAGAATAACTAATCGCGTTAGCCTTTTGTTTAGATGTAGGATAAGATACGCATATATGCGCTAATTAGCAAGGAGGAGTTAATGTATGGCAAAACAATCGACCGCCGAGCATCTACGCGATCATCGTTTCCAAGGAGATGGGATCGGAATCAAGCACAGCCACGCGCCTGTGAGCGTCAATTTGCCTTCCGACCTCGATCGTTATGTGAGATCGAAGCAGAATCGATCGGCTTGGTTGCGATCAGCGATCGAGGCAGCGGCTAGAGCCGAAGGGTGGGCTGCAAGCGATGATCAAACGCAGGCGAATCCGTCAGCTTTATGAGCGATCGCGTCAAACAAGAAGCATTGAAGATTCTGAAGCTGCTATCGAGTCTTGAGTTTGAAAACTGCTACCTGCTCACTAAAGACTTCAAGGAACTGCCGCGTCAACCTGGACTGTACGCCATTCGACAACGTGACACAGTGGTTTATTTAGGGAAAGCGCTTAATCTGCGCGATCGCTTCAAAACTGGACACACCGCACTTGTCAGCGCGTTCATCGATGGCGCAACTGCCGAAGATCTTCGCATTGCTGTTGTGACCGTTTCTCCATATTGGCTTGCGAGTCTTGAAGAACTCGAAACACGGATGATTCTGCATATTAAACCACGCTATAACAGTCGTGTATCCTCAATTAAGGCTGAAGCCATCATGCTTAGTACGGATAAAGTCAAAATCCTAGATTCTCTACCTCCTGCCATTCGGGAAGCTCTGGAAGACTACGGTGCAGAAACAGGACTCAACCCAGATCAGGTCGTCGAGTTAGCGATCGTCAATTTTCTCGATGTGGACGCAGCAACGTTCCCTAAGAGTTTCAAAAGTATTGGTCAACTGAAAGAAGAAAACGCCATCCTCAAGCTGAAGCTTAGAGCAGCGGGTATTGAGGTTGACGAAGACAAGTAATGACAAAAGCCGCAATCATCGATAAGTTGATGTCGTTATTTTGTACAAAAAAGCTAACGCGGCGACTGATAGGGGCGATCGCTTCAGCCTACAAACTGAATGCTCTACAAGGCACTGCTCTCGCCCTGTTTCATTTTTTAACTTAGGGAACGAATCTAATAAATGTTCCCTAAGTTAAGTCATGCCGCACCTCTAGCAGCGGCTCACTGCCCAGACTGCAATCGAGATCGCTACCACAATCCCTAGATACAGCCATCGCTTTGCACGCCGGAGCGCACTGTTCTCCCACAGCAACCGATCGTTCTCGCGTTTTATCAGATCTGCCTCTGCTGAAATTGCAACGGTTACATCAGAAAACGCTCGAAGAAACTGCCATTGACTCATCTTCTCAACCTTATGAGAATTTCGATACTGGTGAAGCTCTAAAACATTTGCTGCCGATGCAGATCCCTCCCGTTCTTCTGCATCGGTGAAATGAAGTTGGAACCCGAATTTGCGGTAGAAATGATTTCTCAAATCTCGGCTTTTGTTGTCGATCGCATCGTTAGCTGACAGATGAAGACGTTTAACCGTGAATGGAATGTCATAGTTCTGCGCCCACTCGATCAAATCGCTAAACATAGCAGATCCTAAGCCGCGATTTCTAAGATCATCGATCACTTCGATTCGCCCAGCCTCGTTGAAATCAACCTGATTCAAGTCAAACCTAATTTCTGCTGTCCAGGTTTTAGGCTGCCATTGCACTGGATACAATCGATCTCGACTGATCATGCAGAAGGGAATTGCTGTAATGCTCAGCGATCGGTGATAGCCAATCTCGCTCAGTTGTCGGTGCAGCAAAATAAAGTAAATCTTCTCATTAGGTTGAGTCGCATTCAGTCGAAGATACTCGAAGCCTTCAGTGTGCCGCTCATCGTCGCGATAGTGTTCTGAGTCCGATCTCATGAGAGGGTTCACCTCCAACAGTAATTTAGGGTTGTTTGATCATCGATGTAAATGAGTAAGCAATCAGTCTTCCCAAGCAATTGTGCAAATCAGATTGATATCTGCTTCATCCTTGCAAACTTGAATTCGAGGAATGAGCCAAGCTTCAAAATCTGCAAACGAGGAAAATGTATGTAGCAATAGTGCAACTTGATTCGTTGTGCAAGGAGCATGGTCAAACGGAATCAGGGTGTAAGCTTTTAAATAAAGATGCTCCGCTTCGTCTCTCGTAATTCCGCAGCTTCCTGCAAGAACCGTTAGCATCGATTCCCGCACGATCGATGCCGTTTGCAAATCCATATCTTTCTGATTCATTGCTTCCTCTTCTCTTTGCTAGCTCCTGTAAGCATGATGTCGCTTACAGGAGCAACCGCCGATTAATAATTGTCGCACTTGCTTATCAGCAAAATCTACAGCGCACCTGTTTGTGTCGCAATGTACTCCGCTAGCGCTTTAGTTGTGTGCGAATTTTTGACAATTCGTTGACTGAAACGAATCAATCCGTCCCACTCTGGATTGGTCGCGCTCCAGTCAATAAGACCGAGCTTCGTTAGCCATTCATTCTGATCGCCCTGCTGATTGCCGACGATCGCGATCGCATTTAGGGTCAGCGCCAGAAAACTAATCGTCGATTGTCGTAATGTCAGTCCATCATCACCCACTTTCTGCCAGTTAGGATGGTGTGCTGCAACCATCCCCCAGAATTCAATCGCTCTCGCTCGCCGATCTCCCTCGTACCGTAGGTAGTTTTAGCGGAAGATTGAGCGGTTGAATTCCATAGTATTCTGGATTCTTCGCCAGTGCTGCCTGGAGCGCTTCTTCGTAGAGTTCGGGAATGGTGTATTTCTTCCAAAGACGTTGTTCCAACAGTCTCAGTCGGTTCTTGATTTTGCGCTCCTCTGACCATTTCCGCGCTTCAACAATGTGGTCATGCTCTAGCGTCGTTACGCCGAAGCAATAGCCTGGAATGCGAACGAGAATGGCATCGATCTTCTTTTGCTGATTGACTGTCGGATGACTCGATTCAGAAACATATCTGAGTAGCTCTCGCGGCAGTCCTTTCGGTGGTTCTGTATATGGATTTTGCCATCTTACTGTGAAAACTTTATACCAACCTTTTTTGCAAGGTTCAGGTTCATGATGAACGGGCGGAAGGACTTTTTCAGGATACCTGCGATAATACTCTTTGCAGATAGTACGATGCTGCTCTAATGGAAAATCTTTTAATCTTTCATGTTGATGCCCTGGAAACAATTCATGAGCGATCGCCATGAATTCCGCCGCTTCTGCTCTTATCTCAGCAAGCAACTGCTCAAACTGTGGGTCTTTTGTCAGAGTTGCTTGAGCTACCTTGAACAAGCTTAACTGCTGCTCGTTTGACTCAGGGAGCGTTTCTAGATAGTCAGTTTTGATTTTTCCCATGCTCGAAGCCCTTTCTCTTTCTAATTTTTAGATTGACGTTTGTGTATACAAATGTCAATATAGTAAAGCAGACTAAAACAAGAAATTAGGAGCAAAGCAATGGTTAATCGTTAGGTTGTAAAGCAGATGGAAACAGACTTTTATTATCATGGAGACTATCTTCATTCCATCAATCATCAAACAATGTCAGCGTTGTGGGTTCCGTTCAATCAGTGCGCGACGTTTGAGTATCATGACGACGCTGATGCAGTTGCAAAAGCCTATGGTGGGGTCGTAGTTCAAAATCCGCTCTACTAAGGTTAAAACACGATGAATTTGCAGTCTCCCCACAATCCAACCTATTCTTGGCTACGTCCATACATCGAAGAGACGTTGATTCCCAAAAAGACTACCCGTGATGCTGTCCCTACGCTATCCGGGTGGGCTGATAACATTAATTGTTTGCTCTTCGAGCCGTTTGTACGTTCTGACCCAACTATATCCTTACGGGTTCAGGAGCGCTGGCATAGCTTTCTTCATCTCAACCATCTAAGCCTCGAACGATTGAAGGCAATCGCGAATTTTATGCGCGATCGTGAACAGATCTGGCAACAACGGCAAGCACTAGCAAGCGTAAAAAACCGTCAGCATTGGAAAAATCACCTGGTCTTTCATCTGCATCAACCGTATGCAACCTCCCATGTAGCGCGAATTATTGATCATGCGGCAAATCGCTATCACAAACACTTGGGAGACTGCTGGTTAGTACAGTTCAAACGGGATGAAGGATGGGGCAATATTTACTATGTCGAAGCTTCGGAAATCTTTTCGATGTCGCTTCCTCGCTGGCAAACTGACTTAGAGCCGCTACCTGAAGCAGAACAAAACTATAGCTTTGATCAGCGATCGATATTCTAATTCAATGCTTTTGCTGAAGATCCGCAGTAATCTCCTCAACTAAGACCGATCTCTTCTGAAACCTTTATCATTCAGACGTAACGATGCAGGACTACACAATCAAACAAGGCAAGCCAACTGAGCAAGACATCAATTCGCTTGCTGATTTTCTAGAATGGCTTGAGACTGAAGCTCAAGAACCTAGCTCGACCATGCCTGATGAAGTTTGCGATCACCTCAAAAACATTTCTGGATGGCGACGAGTTATTTACGCCTGCGTCACCTTAATCGATCAGTGTTGTGATCCAGCGCTCGACTATCTAGACTGGAAACCGGAAATTAAGCAAGCTCAAGAACAACACGCACTAAGTCAGCAGTGGTCAGAATCTATTCCAAATCAACATCCTGAGCTAGTTAACGCTGATTCTGACGCGATCGAGGGCGAGGCTTATGAAATTGAGCTTTATGTATTAGCGCATGAAGGAAACGCTCATATTTGGTGGGAGGGAGAGTATGTTTACGTCTCCACTAAGATTCCCGAAGCGTGTGCCCGACAGTTCGCGATCGCTGCACTCAAATCTGAACTAGACCGAGAAGAGAAAGATTACGTCGATGTTGGTGTTTATCACTTCAATCCCGACGACTTGTACGAGCAATGACAGGGTGAGAACTTAGATCTGTCCGAAGCTGAAATTTTGGAGACATAGATGGAGGAGACAACATGGCGCAATTTCAAGCGATCGATCAATTCAGTCTGCTTCCGTGTCCTTTCTGCGGAGGTGTCGATTTGGAGTTTTTCGAGTCCCTATGCGATACAGATGAATTTGGCTATGGAGTAGAAGTTTGTTGTGTTTGCGGTGCGTCTGGCGCAGCCGGAGCGACTGAAGCGATCGCAGCTCAACGCTGGAATCAGCGAGTTCCAGACAGTAAGCCGCACTCAAAAGGGAAAGACTTATTGAAGCTTGCAACTGGGTGGGCAGGAGATGATTTGCGATCCTGCATCGAAGCGGTTGAGCAAAACAAATCTGAGTCAGAATTTTAGAGGAGAAATCTAATCATGGAACTCGTTCTTCAAGCTGTCCCGGTACGGCGAGGACAACTGAATGAGCATCAAAGCTATATTGTGAGTCTATCGTTTGGTGACATTGCTCGGCTTCTCAATGTTGATTGCCTGTATGTGCCAAACGATCCAGCGCTGCCTGATTTCGCTCAACGCAAGCTCAATCCAAAGAAAGTTAAAGCGATCGCGCAATATATTCTAGATTCCTATGCAGATGGCAGTATCTTTTTTCCGCCCATCTGTATTAATGTTCAACCTTTTCCCCTCTACCGAGACGGCAGCATCGTTCTGCCTTACTTCTCTGTCAGCCTTCGTTTGACTGATGGACAACATCGCTGCCTTGGAATTTGTCAAGCACTTAAAATCCTTGAAGATGATCCGATCAAGGCGGCTGAACTTGCCAAGCTAGAAATCGGCGCTTTAATTTATGCGGGTCTTTCGCTAGAGCAAGAACAACAAGCCTTTCGCGATCAGAACTTATTAGTACAACGACCCAGTGCCTCGCTCAATCATCTATTCGATCATCGCTCTCCCGCAGTACTGATTGCGAAAGCGCTGTGCGATCGCGTTCCGCAATTTCAGAACAATGTCGAGATGATCGAGAACAGTCTGGGCAAGCACAATCCCAAATTGATGACCTTTTCAACGTTAGTGACTGCAACCCAACATCTCTATTTGCGATCACCATCAGACATAGAGGGTCAATGCGCCTGGGCAGCGGCTTTCTGGATTGCAGCGGCGATCGCGTTGCCTGATAATCCCTGGAGGATTGTTAGCAAAGCGGAGCGAGATCGACAACGACAGGAAAACTTAGCTGTTGCAGCCGTGACCATTCAAGCTTTGGGGTTGATCGCACGCGATTTGTGGATCGAGGGAGTTCCCATTGAGGATTTGGGTAAACGTCTGTTTTGGCTGAACAAGATTAACTGGCAGCGAGAAGATTCGCTCTGGCACGATCGTGGGATCACTCAAATTGGAGCAAAGGGTAGCCCGATTTTGCAGAACACGCGCACGACGATCGATGCCTGCCATCGCGTACTCCGCGAGTTTCTTGGCATCGTTCCTGAGATTTAGCAAAAATATCATTCACAAGGACATCAGTTATGCCAGATCATGATTCGATCACAATCGCTCTCAAAACCGCTTCGCAAAGCATTGATTTACCGATCGTCCCCGGTGCTACGTCTGAAGAAATTCTTTTTCTCGGCAACGATCGTAGCTATCGAGTTATCTGGGACAACGGCTATGCCCTTGAACAAGAGCAGAATTATCAATGGGTGCGATTAATCGACCCAGGCATGACCGTAGACGATTTTGTAACGGCTGTGATTAATGAAATTGTTAGCGTAGAGCCAGAACCATCGCAGCACAGTCCCTCTCCCTGGCGAGTGGCTAGCGATTGGATCGCAGATGCGGAAGGACAAACGATCGCCTACCTCAGCGAACATCACAAGCAACTATCTCCCGATGAGACGGAGATAAATGCGCGTCTGATCGCTGCTGCACCTGAGATGTTTGAGGTTCTGTGTCTCGCTCAGCCTGTCATTAGCAAGATGGAAAGCACTTCGGGAGAACTGCTACTAAAGGCAATCAAGGTGATTAAAACGATCGAGCAGATTCGTGCGAAAGTAAATCCACCACAAAACGAAAGTATTTGATAACGATATACCTGCTAGCTGCGTCCGAAGTCCCACTGCTCGTGTATGGCTTAACTTAATAAGGTATGTATATACAAATATCAATATTAAAGTATTGACACATTATGAATAAAGCCTTATATTAATGGTTGAAGGATAGCGTCTAACGACTTGCGAACCTTACAGGGACGTGCAAGCCCTCAAGCCGAGAGAGGATATGAAAGCTTGAACCGGATCGTTGACTTAGAGTATGCCGGGAAGCAGGGAAAATGGTGAAATGCCGTAGACTTTCAAAAGTAGAAAAGACGTAACAAGGAGATCTGGCACTCCGTCTGCATTCAAGGGGCTTACTGCTCAACGCTCCCAACTGCGTAGAGCAACTTCCTTAATCAATTAGCCGCATGACTATCATCGACTTACCTCAGCCTAGTGCTACAGATCCGAATGTAGATCCCAGTCGAATTTCAATGATGGTTGTCCCGGTGTTTGAGAGAACCGGAACTTCCGTTAGCTCTAAGCAAACTTGGCTCTACGACGCTTATTCATTATGGTATCCTGGATTGCCTTCGGTTTCGATTCAGTGTGACGTGGCGGATAAGAAGATGAAGCAATGGACGAGTCAAGGCTATGGATACCGTCAGCAAAAATGGTTTTTGTGGCAGGAACTGAACGGCTGCAAATAAGAAATCGTGAGTTCGCTCACAGCAGAATCGCAACTTGAGCTTTGTAGACAATCGCACTCACTTATTAATAGGAATAGCTATGCAAGGTAAATACGCCGAAGAACTACAAAATGGGGATTCAGTCAAAGTAACTCATTACGATCAACCCGCAATCGCACTTGTTGAAGATGTTGAACTACAAAGCCATCGCGTTATTCTTTCTGTTCGAGTAAACAGTGTAAAAGAAACTCTATCCGTTCCTCATGACGCTTGGGCTGAATTTCCCGCAGGTGTCGAAGTTTAGATCAATCTTGCGAAGTGGCGCTGTATTAGAGAAATCATGAAAGAACTTCAAGTAAAAATTCTCATGTTTTGGTTTTGGGTTCGATTTTCTGTGAATCGATCGCGTAAAAACTGCCAAAACTGTGCGCTTGCGTCTGCCTCTGCTTACGGAGATGGTTGGAACGAACCTCGATTTTATGAGTGGAAATGTCCGCATCAAGAGCGTGAATTAAAAACGCTGGTTGATGCCTACGAGTATTTTGCAGGTGAAGTGGAATGGGAATTTGCAACAGTCTGCCCTTTATACCAGGAACTAACTGAAGCCGAACAGCTTGCAGAATCGTTGAGTGAATGATGTGGACTAACAACCGAAACGGGGACTGGCAAATTCTAAAAGATACTTCAACCTTCAATCGCCCCTTTGTGCTTGAGTTTCAGAATAAAGTGATCAAAACCAAGAATGGTCGAGATCGACGGTTTAAAACCGAAGCTGCGGCAAAGAAGTGGGTAGATGACTGGATTGCTAACTCCGATGACTCAGGAGCAGATTGATGTTTAGAACTAGCCTTAATCACTTAGCATCGGTTGATGCAACTAAGTTAAGAGTGCTGCCGTGGTCGCATCAAACAAAGCGCTATTACATCAACGAGTGGATTACTGCGGGGATCGAAGAGATCGCAACCGCAAAGGCTTATGTCGATCGCATCAATGCGGTCGGGTTTGCATCATTTCCGCTCGGCGCACAACGGCTGTGTCTATGGTACGAAAAATGGCTGACTAGCGCTGAGGATGGATTGCAAAGGCTTCATGAGTTTGAGAAAGAACTTTAGGTGGCGTAAGCGATGCCAGTTCCTTACTTCGGCTGCAAAATCAAGCTTGCACGATGGATAACAAGCTATTTCCCAAATCATTCTGCTTATGTCGAACCTTTTTGCGGCAGCGCTTCGGTATTTCATACAAAACGACGATCTCGATCTGAAACCTTGAATGATCTCTACGCTCCACTAATCAATTACCATCGCTGTTTGAGAGACGATGTGGAGCGATTGATTCGGACGATCGAAGCGAGATCTCTAACGTATAAACTGATGCTGCCAGAATACAATCCTGCTTCTCCCTATAATTCAGCCTCAGAGTTTTATCTGTATTGCTGCCGCAGTTTTTACGGTGGTGGGACACGATGGGCTACAGGAAAGCGAAAAAACCCACGCAAACTCAACCTCAATGGGTTGCGTGGTGAATCGCTGCGACTGCAAAACGTCAGCATTACGCAACTCGATGCGATCGACGTTATCGTATCAAGCAGCGATCCAGACACATTGATGTACGTTGACCCTCCATATCGAAAAGAGGTCCGCAAATCCAAGGACAATCGAGTAAAAAATCAGGTGCAATCACAACCGAGACGGCAGTACGCTCACGAGTTAATGCAGAGCGATGAACATCAGCGGTTATTAGCCGCGATCGTCAAAAGTAATTCAATGCTGATTGTGAGCGGTTACGATTCGCAATTGTATAACGATATGCTCGACGGCTGGATGATTGTGCGGCAGAAAGCTCAAAAACTTTCTGGCGAAGCTGAAGAAGTGCTATGGATTTCGCCGAATGCTTGGAGTCGGCTACCAAAAGCCCAGCAAACACGGCGTTCACCAAAATTACATCAGTTCACTTTGGATCTGAGCTAGTTTTGCCGCTCGATCCAAAGTGAACTGATGAATAATACTAGCATCAACGCGAGTATGGCAAAGCCTGTGATCGACATCAGCGCGATCGCAGGCTCCGAAGAGGAGAGGATCTATCACTCACACGACCGCGAAGGAAATTCCTCGCCGTCTTCGGACTGCCTGAGAAGTCTGCACCAAACTTGAAAAAGTTGGTGCGGGAGCGTCACTTGTCATTGCTATTGCTCCTTGAAAAATTCAAACTCAATCCGGCACTGAATCACTTTCCCGATCACCTGTCGTCTATGCGGTTGCGCCAACATCTCGTTTGAGGCTTGCGCCGATGATCCCATCTCCCAACTGATAGTGAGATGAGGATGCTCATTCTGGCAAGGAATGTTCACGGGCAGCGCAACCGCGATCGCGTGATTCCAGTGATCGAAACACTCAGCAATTGCGATCGCCTCAAACTCAACTCCAATCCAATGCTGTACTTCGTCGATTTCAACGTCATACTTCAATGTAATGTGCAGCGTTTCTGGTTGGTTCCGATAGAGTGGGGCACAGCAGAAAGGGAGTTGAGGCACTGCCCATAGAATGCCTTTAGTTTGCATCTGCTGATTCATTCAGAGATTTCTAATCAATTTTGCGTAGCGATCGTCGTAATCTTTCTGGTTGTTTTTTCCAAGAATCCAATTAATTTCACCTAGAGAGCATTCTTCAGGATCAAAATCAGATGTAGTTAAGTTTTCGAGTTCTTTGAGAAATTCATTAAAGCGATCAGTTCCAGTGCAATTTCTCCGATAGTAGTGATCTTCTCCAAGTTTCTGAACAATGCACTGATGTGAATGTCGAATTAAGGGATCGATATCGGTTGCATACGAGACTTCTAGCAAGAAGTCGATCGCATCGCCAACGCTTCCCTGATAATGTTGCAATGCAGCTTTGTGCAGGTTGTTGCAATAAATTGAAAATTTAGTCATGGTACAGTTCTTAAGCCTGGGATGATGCCTAACCCTAGTTAGTGAGGTTGTTCACTCATCGAAGTCGTTTGAATTGATTGATATCCGAAAGATTGTGCCTGCGATGAATCCAATCATACTAATGACAGCGGCATGAATGACCATGAGCGATATTTCTTGCGCTGAAGCGGGTAGACCGTTTCCCAAACTTCCAACAATTCCGATCGAGATCGAGGCGATGAGATATTTTCGATTCAGCATTACAAGTTCTCCACTTTGTAATTCATTGCCGTAATCGTCACAGTCACGCTCTGTCCTACTAAAGCAGCAGGATCAAATCCGTTCCAGTCGATATGCTCGTCATGTTTGCCAGTATAGCTATCTGCAAATTGAAGCCCATCGCGTATCGGTTTCGCTTGAGTTCTCCCCCAACCTGATCCGAGCGCAGCTGTTGCCTTAAGTAAAATGACTGTAGCTCGTTCTTGTTTTGCGCCTGCCATTGGTTTTTCCTGTGAGGACGCTTCTAATGTTCTAGAGAGTTACGATGCCAAGTTCGTCAACACCTTCGATCCATTGAATTGTGCTGACTTTTCCGGTTGTGAGATCGCGCCATGCTCCAATAATCTCATCATTCTTTGGAAGCTCTGAGCGACATTCATTCATCCCGCTCACCATACAAGAACTTGCAACATCCGAGATATCAACGTCGTCATCAGTAACCCAAATGTAGTCGGCAACTTGATTCAAGTGGTCAAGCACTTCGCTTAAACCCAGATAGAGTTCTGTTACTTCAGGACACTTGACGTTTTTCTTGAGAACAGCAAATGCGGCTTCATCTGGTCCAAGAGTTTGATTCCAATCTCCACCCAAGCTTTCTGCACATGAGCCGTAGATAGTTACTTTCCCAGTTTTACTATCTATGTGTACATCTCTCACATTCCACGGGGAACCGATCGGTGGATTAAGCCAGTAGTAATCTGCTGTTATTTCAGACAGAAGGATTTTTTGTTGATTGATCACAGTTCGCATTCGATTAGACGACTTATTTAGAGAACAAGAATCGATCTTCTTTCGACAGTGCTAGTGGCTGCCAGTGCGATCGTATTTTCCTGCAATTAGTATGGAACGTTATTTAGAATTGCGTTCAAAATCGCTCGGTCTTCATAATGTTCTTCTTGAGAAGTAGAATCGGTGAATTCTGCTGCTAGTTTGTCGATCTCGACGCTCATTGAATCGACAAAAGCTTGAATATTGCGCTTGCCGAAGATTGTATATTTTCCCTTCTCGAAAACAACATTCCCAGAATAGCTCACTTTTTGCAATTCTGTATCCACGAGAGCTTTTCCGAAACACCGGAAAATCATTGGATCAAGAGTGGTTTCATTAACTTGGGGCATTTTTTATCCTATTTCGTTCACTGAATTGGTGCAAGCTAATGTTTCTTCTCACGCTTTGCTCATAAGAGGTCTCTTAATCGAGGATCTCTCACTCTTAGCTTTCGCAGTGCTTTCGCTTTGAGCAATCGAACTTGATTATAGGTTAGATTCATATGCCTGCTAATCTCCTCATGC
Organism: Leptolyngbya sp. AN10; assembly: GCF_050565645.1. Taxonomy (NCBI): domain Bacteria; kingdom Bacillati; phylum Cyanobacteriota; class Cyanophyceae; order Leptolyngbyales; family Leptolyngbyaceae; genus Leptolyngbya; species Leptolyngbya sp. AN10. Next base: position 170,874 of record NZ_JBNXVP010000004.1, on the reverse strand, counting down.
TTCTGCTTCCTGCATGACAATCCAAATGCTCGATTAAGAAGTTCACACTCTTGATCCGTGAGCAGCCGTTCCATTGCAGATTGAAGCAAAATTCGTCTTTCTCGATCGCTTTCGGTCGTAATCGGGTCGCCGAAGGATGAGGGCAACAACTCGCCAAGCGCTGTATCTTTATCGTCTCCATTACTCCCAACCAAATGATCGAGCGAGGCTGGAGCTTGCGTGAACAACAAAACATGGGTCACTTTTCCGGGCTTCCATGCCAGCCTTGCCTCAACCTCCGCAATTGTAGGTCTGCGTCCTAGCTCTTGGCTCAACTGACGCTGAGCTTTCTTAATTTTGTTCAGCTTTTCTGTGATGTGTATAGGCAGTCGAACTGTGCGAGATTGTTCAGCGATCGCTCTGCGGATTCTTTGTTTAATCCAGAACGTTGCATACGTTGAAAACTTATAGCCGCGTGTTGGATCGAATTTTCCTGCCGCTATCTCTAATCCCAAATTTCCTTCCTGAATCAGATCCTCGAAAGCCACTCCACGATAGAGATATTTTTTAGCGATCGAGATAGCAAGGCGTAGATTGGATTCAATCACTCGCTGACGAGCGTGTTCTCCCATTTGCATGGTTCGCTGCACGCTCTCTTCCGTCGCGTTGATCTTGCTTGCGATTTCAGAGATTGTCGGTTCTCGGTTAAACTCTTTTGCCAAGTTGGTCTGCACAGCTTTGATGCTGACCATTGCTTGAATGCTTCGGCAGTAAAGAAGTTCTTCTTCTTCTGTTAGAAGCTCTGAACTCACTGCATTGCAGATCTGCATTTGCACAACGTTTGATGCCATTCTTCCTCCTACCCTCTGCTAAATCGCAAATTATCAAGCAATTCCTGCAAGATTTGTGACAGTTGCCGATCGTGCCGTAATCGGCAAATTAATTGACTTACAAGCACGATCACTTCGTCTTCTTCGATTGAGATTCCGTGAGAATCAACGGTTTCACGAACTCTATCTAGAAGCTGATGAAGTTCCTTCTTTAAAGGATTGGCTGGAGCCTCGGTCTTCATAATCCACTCTCCCATATTGAATCGTACTCCTGCCACATGAGAGTTCTGTTCCCCTGAAGCCAACCAAACAGAAAATGCCCTGGTTGCATTTCCGCAATGATTTCGGCTCCGTTTCCATCACTGATTGCTAGCGTGGTTTCTGAAGTCCAGTTCTCAAACGACTCAGAGAAGCTTAAGCGGATGCCGTCAACTTCAGTTTTCTGTAAGCGTGGCTTGTCGTCATCGCCGCACATCTCTGAGAATGCTTCTACTGCACGATCGAATGCTTCAAATCGAATCAACTGGCTTGCTTGAGTCAGTGTCAGTGACAAGTCTTCCTCGTTAATCTCAGCCATAATTGTTGGCTGGTTTTGTTGTTCAATCTCAGTGCAGTTCATCTGAAGCGCTCCTATTTGTACCTTCCTTATAATCTTAAATGTATACACTAATGTCAATACTAATTTCTAGGCTGCTAGCTCTATCGCCTATTCTTTGTGTCGCGTTCTTCTCTATCCATTGCTTCTCCCATTGTGATAATTCCTATTTGATCCAGTTGCGGTGCGTGATCGCCGTTGATCGAGGCGTTGTATGATGGTCAACGCTCTACACATAGATTGAGAAAAAGAACCACGATAGTAACGTGGTTCTTTCTAAACTCCCTCCTGCTATGTCGGATCTTCACTTGCTTTTACAAAGTCAATCATTTTCTTCAGGTCATCTGCCCCAAAACCGTTAGCATCTTGGATGTGTAGAACTGGATGGTTCTCAAAGACGGTTCTAAAAGCACGATCCATGCTGGGAGCAATTAAGACCGGAAGCACCTCGATGTTAGTATGAAGCGCCATTAAAGCTTTTAGCTTTGCGGCTTCAGTCTCCGTTTCTCTACCCATTGTTAGCATTCCACCGTCTGACATGAAGATGATGGAAACTTTCTTTCCAGCTTGTCGAGAAACTTCGTGAAACACCTCGGTAAACGTTGTAACTTCATCGTTCTGTCGGGCTTGCGATCGTTGATAAACAGCAATCTTCTTCGCTTGAATTGACGCTTGCGACTCCGAAGGAGTAAATGTTTCAACTTTTGTCGTACCTTCGTTGTACCAATAGATCGTGATCTTGCGATCGCTTTTAATTGCCGCATCAATCAACGCAATGTTGATTGCCTCTAGCAGATTACAAAGCCCGTAGCATCCGTCCGGCAATGTAGAGCCAGTGGCATCACACAGCACAATTACATCGCCTCCAGTCGCAATTGATTCGCTTTCGCGATACTTTTGGCGCAAGCTGCGATTCTGCATTTTCTGCTTAATGATCTGCTCTCCGACTGGCGATCCCCCGTGCATCTGCTCACGGCGCGTCATTTTAGCTAGACTTGAACCATAAACGACAACGCCAGGTTTCGCCGCACCTACACCTTTGATTGTGTTTTTATGCACACCAAACGTTGCAACTTTCGCACCGATCGACAGTTTGATCAATCTTTGAGTAAAAGCTTCGATGTTGCGGATTTGCGCTACGCCAAGCAGCGTAAACAATCGCTCAACCCGCGCACTGATCACAGCTTCAGCATCCTTCGCATCGCTGAGCGATTCAGGATTACGCTGAATTAAGCCAAACTCTAGATCTACAATCCCAACGATCGACTGTTGATATTGACGTGGCGTTCGATCAAAATAGCTCCAGTTATTCCAGCAAAGCGACCGTAGCATTTCGTGAATCGTCAGCTTGAGCAATAGACGAATAAACTCAATCACTTCGCTGCGCGTGTTCAGACCGTTCTCGTCTTTGAACTCTGGATGAATTTCTACCAGGTACGACAGTGCATTTTTGATCGAGACTTCCACACAGCCACGCACTGAAGTCCAATAGTGATCGTAGTAGTCCTTCTGTAAGTTGCTATTTGGAAGCGTTGCGGGAACAGTATCGATTCTTAAAAGAACGTAGATGGCATCCCACGCAATCATTTTCACAAGCATTGAAGCGGCTGTGATGTAAGCGTTGTAGTTCGCAACTACGCTTGGATCGTTCGTTGCACGTCCAGAGATGTATCTGTACTCCGCAAGAACTTCAGGTAACTCGATTCCGGTTAAACGCTGAATTAGTTCCCGATCGCGCTCTAAACGCTCAAACGCAACGTACTGGTCATAACGAATTAGTTCTGCTGCTGCTTCGCGAAACTCACGATCGCTCAAAATTGTGCTGAAAAAAGCTTGATCAATTCTCGTCACTGGGTACAAGACTGGCGTAACGTTCAGTGGCGCATCGCTGGATGAATCAGGCATTACAAAACTCCGTTTTTTGTCTTGTTATTAGTATATACAAATGTAAATACACATAAAAGAGGATCGAAGATATTTTTGTACAAAATTTTCAATCCTCTTTAGCTTCACGAATGAGTTAGCGTCCCGATCGCTTCTTTAACACACCGCCGCTGTTCGGGATGCTGCCAGAGAGCGTAAGCGCCAACCTTGAGATGACGAATCTCTGGAACGGTGGCATAGTCAAGCCATGTATAGGCTTTCACAAAATCCATATACTGATCTAGACTGCGCGAATCGACATCAACGTTGAGCGCTAGAATCTCACCCAAACTCACCATCAAATCGATCAATTCTTCAGGCAGTTCCATTTGGCGAATGGCAGCTTGTGCCAATTGAACCGTTTCAAGGTCAATCTTGTACTCCTCTGGCATCGTTAGGACAATGCGCTTATTTCGTCGTTGCATCATTTCTTTACGCTGTGGAGCGGTCAGTCGATCGCATTGCAGCTTTAACGGAAAGCGCGAGTTAAATCCTTGAATGTTGTTGTGAATTTCATTTGAGGCAGCGATCATCGAAATCAGTGGAATTTCAACCTTTTCAGTTCCATTTACGTAAACGCGCTCGTTGAGGACAGTGAACAACGACTTGTGGAGATCGTCGCTGCCTTTATAAATTTCATCGATAAACGCCAAATGACAATCTGCAAGGGTGGATTCAAGATTGCGGCGGACTCTGCCTGCCTGCATCTCAGCGTAGATCAGTGTACCGAAAACTTCATCTTCGTCGGTTCCAGGCGACAGCGCCTTGAAGAACGTTTTAACCCCTGTAATGTTGTTAATGAGTGTGGACGCTAACATCGATTTGCCTTCCCCGGCGGGACCCAGCATCAGTATGTTTGATCGCGTTAGTAGTGCGACCATCAGTATTGTGATCTCGTTCGTCCTGCCAATAACGATACGATCAACACATCGAGCATAATTTACCACTTTCGTTCTTAACTCAGCGTCGGTCTTGGTCAGTGAGACTTTTCTTGTACTGGTACTCGTTGCCATGATCACTTCCCAATATGTCTTTTGTCTTCCTATAAGTATACACAAATGTAATTACAAAATCAAGATAAGCGAGAATAGTTTGTACGAATTTCTTATTGCTTAGTCAAAGCACCAGTTCACAAACGGACTGGTGCATCGAATTACTAAATCAGTAGATTGTTTGAATCGAGCGTTAATTCAATCATTTCTTCCCTTTCAGGGTTGGGCTGAGACGGCTCAACGGCGAGTTCTACCCAGTCGGGCAATTGATTGTCGATCGTAATTTCGATTACGTCTTCTGCGCTCGTTTGAGGTGCTTCGTCTACTTCAACGGTCATTGACTCAACCACTTTACGGCGACTGCGGGCTTTCTTTCCGGCTTTTGCTGTGTTGTAGTCATCAATCCACTGCTCTGCCATCTTCTTGAACACTTGAAGATTGTTGATCATCGTGTGAATTTCTTCTAAATCCTCGCGCTCTAAAACTTCAGAAAGCTCTGGTAGCGATGCCGTTAAATTTGTGATCAAGGTGTCTGACTCTCGCGCTAGAAGCTGATAAGAATTCACGCCATATCGTTTATCCTTCAGGTTTTCAGCATGTGCAGTGATTCTAATCTGTGTCACGTTTGCGGGTGGTTGGGGATCGGTGCGATCTGCGTGATCTTCACAGTCGTCTTCTAAGGTTAATCCTTGCAAGTCGCAGTCGTCTTCCTCCGAATCTGGCAGTTCAAGTCCGTTTGGGTGAGCGATCGCGAACGCAAGCTCTTCATCGAGAAAACGCACCGTTAATGCCCCGACCGCAGAAAGTTGCTGAAACGCCTCGATAAACCCGATCGCAGCGCGACTTTCAAGATCCGCATAGTTTTCGGCTAACAAGTCACGAATGCGTTTTACGTTGTCACGCTGCGTCGCTTCGTAGGCAGCTTGGGCTTCTCTGCTCAACCCTGGCGGCGTTGCTTGCTTGAACAATCGCGGCGGCTCCACAACGACGCGGCACTTTTTCTTGATCTTCTCTTCAGTGGGGAACTTTCGGCTCATATAGAACTCAACGAGTTCATTCGCCTTCGCTTCGACATCCGTTCCTTCTTCGCGCAGATGCTTCTTTCTCGCCGTGCAAATCTCTTCCCACAATCGAGTTGCAAAGTCATCGCGAATCTCGTCGTAGTCGTCCAAAATACAGTCAATCTCATCGGCTAAATCGTGCTTGAGCTGATCGCACTGAAGCAAAAACTGCTCAAGCTGCGACTGAAAAACTAAATATTTCGCTCCATCAAACAGTAAGGATTGCAGAATTTCAGTTCGCCGATTACGAAACACCTCAATCATCTGCGTAATCCTTTCACTAATCTCTAGGGAATATTTCGACTTGCCACCTTTGCTTTCCCAAGATTGATGAAATTCTGGATCAACCAGATCCTGTGCATCGACCGTAATGACCGCTGTGGGGAGCGGTACTGTTAGGAATGTGACATAAATTGTTTCTTTCAATTCCTCGCTCAGCAGGATTGCCATGTCTCAACTCCAATGCTGTGTTTTTGTCTATAAATTAGTATATATTTTTGTAGTTACAATTTCAAGGCGTTTTTGTACAAAAAAACGAGAAGCAACAATAAAAAACCGCCTGATCGCTCTTGGTGAAAAGCGCAGGCGGCAAATTAGACAAAAAACACAGACATCACCAATATTCAATTAGCGCTTAATGCAACGATTCGGAGGAACCGGACAGGCTTGGCTAAAAGCGTTCGTTTATTTTAGCGGAACTACCTGAAGTTCCGTGAGCAGTCTCACCGATAGCGGCTCCTAATTGCCGCTTCATAGTTCCGTTGAGCAATCGACCCTGGTGCTTTGCCCCCACTGCACCGCTTCTGGGTCTAGCAATTGCTCTAGCGTAACGCGGATTCCAGTAGTTGATTCTAAAACCTATATTCAGCCTTCCTGTGATCACTGGATTATGGTTTGGAGCAATTGACGATATATTGAGCCGCTTTTGCGATCGCTTTTGGTCTGCCATGACTGCGCGAATGCGAAATTCCAATCTCTTTGAGTTCTGCGATCAATTCATCGATCGTCAGCGCGTGAAGCTCTTCGGTCACTTTTGCTCCATCTCCAGCTTTGTAGCGATCGTGAAACTCCTTTAACTTGCTCATTAGTCGAAGCTCAATATCCAAGTGCAAATCGCTCCAATCGCCACTCTACTCCAAACGGGTAGCCGATCCATCGGACAAACCGCGATCGCTAACCCGAAAAACGCACATCCATACCGTACACCACCGCCATAAATGGCAACAATTCCCAATGCCACACACAGAAAGACTGCTGTATAGCCCAACCCTTTATGCAAGACGATGAGTGAATGTTGTATTTTGGCGTTCATACTCCCTCTCTACTCTAGAGTTCCATTTCGCGCTCGGTGGCTTCGCCTAGCCGTAGGCAACGCTTTCGATTCCGCAGGAGACAGAATTTGATAGCCACAAACACTGCCTCGCTTGAGCAAAATCAATTCATCCAGACAAAAATCAACATAACAGGGAATGACGCATCTGCGATCGCTCCGCTCCACGAAGTGTTCGCTCATGTGAATTAATTCGCTTGGATGAAGAGATGCAGCGCACCACCGACCGAGATAGCGGAAGCTAAACGTTTGTGTTAGCGATTGAAGCGATCGTCGCCGCAATAAGCGAGAAACTTGCAAAAGAGCAACTCGCCCACGTACACCGCTCGATTGCTGCGTTGATAGAGAATCTGATCGAACGGATTGAAGTTGCTCAAGACGGCAATTCGCGGAAGATCCCATACCAGCGTTCGCCAGCAAAGACCCAAGATGATGAATTTACTTGCAATACCCGTTTCATCAGTTTCTTCCAAATCCGGTGGTGATTCGATAGTAGTCGAGGATAAAGCCTTCATAGTAGAACTCAATCTCAACTGCGGTTTCCGGAGTATATCGACGATCGATGTCAAGTACTAATCCAAGCCGAGTTTGCAGTTCAGTGAAAATCAAGCCGTTTTGAAACTATCTAGCATCGCGACGCTGGTAGTACTATTCTGTAAAGGATGTAGAAAAACATCTACTTCAGCAACTGGATAGTGCAGTGCGAAGGCTTTGATTGTAGTCATGGATGAAGTTCCAAATTGCGCCAATGTGATTGTCCAACTTCTTCGAGAACGACAGCGTTTTTCTAACAAGTCGCGACACCCGCTGGCGTAAGGTGTTGTTGAAGCGCTCAATGTAGCTTGTCAATCCTGTTTCCTTGCCGACTGCTTGATGTCGAGTTTTGGGCAAAGCACCTGAATAAGCAGCATACTGATCTGTGTAGAACACGGCACATTGTCGATATACTCCTGGTAACGACTCCCAAAGCGCGGATGCCGAGTCTCCAGAACGGTTGCCAATGTAGCACCCAACAATTTCGCGAGTGTCGCAATCTAGGGCGAGCCACACCCACTGCTCATTGCCCTTGTCATCGACAAACGACCACAATTCGTCCATCTGCACAGTTAATCTTCCTTTTGCTTTGGCTTGCACCTGAACCTGCTGCGGCATGGTGGCATCGTGAGCGTTGACGTAGTGCTGCAACCAATCCTCAGACACCTGCATCGCTCGTGCAATGCCTGCAAGCGAGATCCGCTCCAGTAACAACCGGTCAATTGTGGCTTTGCTATCGGGTGGAATCCGCTTCCATTGTGGGTCTTCCACGAACTGTCGTCCGCAGTCGCGGCACTTGTAGTTTTGCTTGCCTCGACGAGTGGTGCCGTTTTTGACGATATCATCTGCTCCACAATTCGGGCATTGCAAATAAGGTTTCATAGCTGATCAATCATGCGATGACTAAGGATAGTTCCATTATGTGCAATTCAACTTTTCTCTGTCCTGTACACAATTGCACTACCGCGACGCTGGCAGATGACGGGATGTGATCCCCACTCAGATTTATACTCGACGAGAACCGCATTCTCATCGAACAACAAAAACTCTCCGCTTCCTGGCTCAGTTTTGAGCGACGAGTTTAATCGAGTGCTGCTGTGCCACCAATTAGCGCAAGTAGCGCCGTTTGAATACTCAAGATGAATTTGATGAATCTCATCAAACATTGCTTCGAGGCGGGAATCTCCAATCTCCTGACCTAGCGTTATTGTGGCTTGTTCAATATTCATTATTTGGTGACTCTCGCTATTTGTTTACTTGAATTGCTTCAATTTCGTCATCATCTTCAGGATAAACATCATTCAGAACTTGCTTCACTGAAATACCAAGGCTCTCAGCGCGAGTACGGGCAAGACTGAGAATCGTGTCTTTCAGTCCATCGATCGGACGAGTCTCTTCACGAAGAACAGCCTTGATGTTAGTATCAAATCCCGATTTGAGCAGTCCTTGAATGTCTAGCAGCGTTTTGAGGCAGAGATCAGGCAATGGAACTCGGTCAGCCTTAAGCCGTTTGATCCAGACAGGATGCTCGAAGCATTGAGCAAGTTTGTTCAATTGCTCTGCCACTGTATCAGGAAGAGTTTCTGGGCGATCGTCATCAACGTTAAGCGCTTCAATCAACTCAGCAGCATTGGCGGCAGTGAATTGAAGAGCGAGATGAATCAGACGGTGCTGCTGTGGAGTGAGAAGATGAGCATCCTCCTCCTCATCTTGTGTTAACGCTGCGACCTCGCTAACCGTTCCTTGATACACAAGCGCTTTGCTTGGCTCAGACTTCTCGTAAATTTGCCACTCTCCGTAATAGCTCATTACACGCTCGTCACAGTCGCCCATCCGTGCCAAAGCCTCAGTCTTAAATCGCTCGATCGCATCCTTGAGACTTGTGCCTTGAACACTTCTGATTGAATCATGATCAATAGAAGGATTAGGGCTAATCAGCAGAAAGGTTCTGAGCGGACGATCTCCCCCAACCTTTTGCCGAATGAGCAACTCAATTTGAGTCCACTCCTTGATCGAGCAACCAAAAGCATTCGCCCACCATTCAGGAGAGTCAGGCAAATCGGAGCGAAGCTTTTCTGGCTGAAAGAGTATAGTTGCCGTATTAATTGCTTGCCGAGCTTTTTGAACAATATCTATCGGGAGCCGAGCCTCGTCTTCGTTTATCTCACCGCACCAATTGAGAACTTCTTGAAATACATCCAAGACTCCTTGGATTGAATCAACTTCAACTTGGCGCAACTTCGGGTTCTCTTGTTCGGATGACATTGACATCTGTGAATCTCCAGTAATTATTAGTAAATACGGTCAAATTCTTTAGTTATCGTTGAACGGTTGAATGTTTGCGTTTATTGTCAACAGCTTCGCACAGTCATCAGAAACGACAGCAGGACCAATTAAGCGAACTTTATCTTCTGAAACAGCGACATACTCAGTTGCGTAGATTTGCCCATGCAGCGCTGGCATTGAAACTGATTGATCGAGTTTGACATCTACAATGCCTTGATAAAGACTGTCGCCGCTTGCATAATTGGGATTCTCCCAGGGGTGAACAACAACCCGGCGCTATCCCAGTGATCGCAAGAACCATCATCTCAAATTCCGGTTGCTTTGTGTCAAAATGCGCCTACCCGTAACCATCGTAAATGCCGCGTCCAACGATCGTGCGGGGGCGGTAAATGGCATCAACATCAGATTTGTCGTAATAGCCCTTGAGAAGCTGTTCAACAAGCATTATCCCAACAAGATCGCCCTCTCGAATCGGGCAGTTTGTGATTCAACAGACTTCGCCATAACTTCCCATGTTTATCCTTAATCAAATTCGACTGGAACACTTTCTTTCTCGAATGACTAAGCGGAGCAGAGTTTGAATTCATCTAGCTCAAAAGATGTTCGCTCCAGAATTCTGCTTGCTGTAGGTTTCCATTAGTCTTTAATCCATTAATTCCAGAACTATCTTCAATTACCTCCTCGATCGTGCCGTATTCTGTTTTCTTGGAGTAATGCCAATCAAGAAATAAGATTGCTATTTCATCCGTAACTTCAGATTCAAAGCCGTACAACTTAGCATTATCTCTTGCTGCTTGAATTTGCTGTTCTGAATAATCCCTTTGGATCAGGTACGGGCACTTTGCAACGAAAGAATTGAACTCCTCAAAAAGCGATTCTAGCGATTCGTCACTCGGAGCAGTTTTGCACTCTTGAACCTTCCAGCCGAGTGGAAAGCCATCCCAGGCGTAATAGTGAATCAACGCGCCTACTTTCATATTGCGCCCTGACTGAATCCGGGTAGCCGCACAGTTTCCGTCCTCGGACACATACTCAACGACCGCGACTCCCTCTTTTTGCTCGTCTACCCAGACTTGCCCGACGTAATACTCTCCGTAGCTCATTGCTGCTCTCCTAGATGCAGTCTATGTTATTAATCAGCGTAATTTTTGTATATACAAATGTCAATACTAAATGTTAAAGTACTTGCATTCATAGTTCGTACTTGAGCTTTTGAACTACTCACTTAAAAAGTTTGTACAAAAAACTAGCAGTTCAGGAACGACACGTATCTCGCTTCATTTACTGAATTCCCTATCCCTGATTTTATTGCTTAGAAATTTTATACAAAATAATATTTGAGATTATTTATATTAGTGTTGACATTTGTGTATACAATTCGTATATTGATACTCATGAGGGTTAGTTAATATCCTCGAACCTAAAGACAGATGATGAAAGACGAACAGTACTACTCAATTCAGGGGCTTGTGCCCGCAACCCACAGTTTGAGCGGGAAGGCTTACTGGCACGAGCTTCGTCTCCCCGATGGTTGCTCTCGAACCGAAAACCTGGAGTATGCAAAAGCCTGTTGCGAGATCGCTCGCAAGCATCAGAAAGTTCGGCTTGTCGTCGTTCGCACGACTGTGATCAGCGGTGAATCGAACACTCCACCGATCAACGACGGAATCCAAGTAGATTGGGAAAACGTTCAGCATCTTGTCCACAACAAGGCAAACAAAAGAGATCGTACCGGACTGAGCTACGGTGAGAAGAAGATTGGTCTGCATCTCCCCCTCACAAACACCGCTCTCCAGTGGCTCGAAGGGATCGCAGATCGAACAAAAGTCAATCGTGGCGATGTTCTTGAACTGTGGGCACGCGGATTGATGAGCTTCCCCACAAACAATCAAAGTTGATGAATCATTGTAACGATTGGAGTACGTGAATGAACGGGCAGCAATTAACTAAGAACAAGAAAAAGCTCGACGCAGAACACGCAGCAGCGTGCGATGTTTGGGATAAGTGCAAGGATGCCTTTACGATTGCATCAGACAGATTCAGTCGAAAATCTACAGATAGCAATTTTATTGCTCTAACTGAAGCAACTTTAGCCTTATACAACGCCAACAAAGTTTGTGATGCTGCCTTTGAAGCTTTGAAGACTGGTGGAAAACATCATGCACCCAACACCTAACTTCTCGATCGGAAGGTCTGGAGAAACGTGTTACCTCTCAACGACCTATACAACTGATTTAGGCAACGAGCGCATCATCGAAATTGCAATTTCTGACGCTGGAGTAAATATTCCGGCAACTGAAACACTTAATAACGATGGATTGAGTAAATTTCTCAAACTGCTAACGATCGCAGCCAACATCAAACAGCTAGGAGAGAAGCCGTAGATGGCGAGATCAAATAACTGGTGCATAGGAAGTGGTTCTACCTCCGATCGCGCCTCTGACTTTAGGATTATCGAGAGTTCACACACCGCACCTAAACAAGTCATTTGCCCGCACTGTAAACGCACGCTCAAGCTTACAAAGCACTTTGGGCATCCCCGGTTTTACTGGATGATTCCGCGCCACAAAACATCGATCGGAGAAACGAAATGAAGGACAGATGGCATAAAACCGCACTGACATTGACGGGCATTGCAGGTGTGTCACTACTTGCAACTGTCATTCTTTTTGTCACAGGTAATCGGCTCTATCGTTTAAGCACTATTATGACTGCCATTACTTTTGGAACTGCTGTTATTGCCCGCATCATCGACGATGCACAAGATGAAGCCGTTGTTCTCGAACTAATGGCGGCATCTATCTCGAAGAGAACCATTGCGCCTGGTACTCGTGACAAAATGGGCGCACAACGCGATCACCGAATTTGGATCGAAACTCACACTCGATCGACCGCTTTTCCTGATGGAACTCAAACCGATCGCGCCATGAACATTAAACATTGTTAGAACACAAATTTTTAGTCAGGTTAAAGGCAATCTGCAATGAGTAAATCAACCAAAGTAGAGCCAGAATTAGAGGTTGAATCCCTAGATCTCGCTGATTTAGAAGGAACACTCCGTCAACAGTCTAGCGCAGATTTAGGACTGACAGATGACTCAGTTGGAATGTTCCTGAGAGAGATGGCACGATATCCACTGCTAACACAAGCCCAAGAAATTGAGCTTGCTAAGGAGATTGCGAAAGGTGGAGCGACAGGAGAACGGGCAAAACGTTGCATGGTGCAATCTAATCTGCGCCTTGTCGTCTCGGTTGCTAAGAAGTACCTGAATCGGGGTGTTCCATTCCTCGATCTCATTCAAGAAGGTGCTGCTGGATTAATGCGAGCCGCTGAGAAGTTTGAACATGAGCGGGGCTACAAGTTTTCAACTTATGCGTACTGGTGGATTCGTCAAGGCATAACTCGCGCGATCGCTGACCAATCTCGCACGGTACGGCTTCCGGTCTATATAGTTGAAAATCTTAGTAAGCTTAAAAAGGTACAGCCTGAACTTCGTCAAGAACTCGGACGCAAACCGACTCAGCAAGAACTTGCTACTGCGCTCAACATGGAGGAAGGCAAGTTTGAACAAATGCTGACCGCAGCCCAAAAAATACAATCGCTCCATAGCTTCGTTGGACGTGATGAAGACACCGAATTAATTGATCTGATCAATGCCGACGATGCGACTAGCCCGAATAATCGTCTCGACTGCCATCTGCTGCATGAAAAACTTAATGAGATTTTGTCGGATTTGAGCGATCGAGAACGCGACATTATCGAGCTTCGATTTGGCTTAAATGGACAAACACACACGCTCGAAGAGGTTGGTCAACTGTACAATTTGTCCCGTGAGCGAGTTCGGCAGATTCAGGCGAAAGCGATGCGAAAACTCCGCCATCCTCGTCGTCAAGCATTGTTGAAAGATTGGATGTAAGGAGACACAAATGACTACAATGATCGAAGAGTACAAATTTCCTCCTGGCGAATACGTTATCGGAGATCCGAGTTACTGCTTCAACACTGTTGACTGGAACGCTGTGAAAGAAGCTTCACGACATTTCTATGAGTCGATCGTCAACTTTAAGAATACAACAATCTTCATGGTTAGCACCGCTCATGGCGATGGTTGCTACACTTGCGCCTTGACCGAACAAGTCTTTCTAGTAGATGCAGGATTAATCGGGATTGTGCCGATCAAGGTCGTTTTCGGTGGGCGCAAGGAGATTGATTCAAAGGGTTTGATTGTTTTTGAGAGCAAGCATGGCGGCATTGCTTTCTACGAGGAAGGCACGTTTTACATTGAGGGATTGTACGAGATCGAAACTGATCCCCAGATTGATTGTGAGGATGACTTACAGGACGACGATGAGGAGATTCAAGACGAAGGAGAGATTGCGTGACTCGCTTAGATAATCGACAAACGGTTGCGATTCTTGCGGCACTGCGCTGCTATCAACAATACGCGCCGGGGATTTACGATTCGGAGACTAGAACATTGCTCAGGAACATTGCTAATGGTGGTGGACAGTTCGAGCCGCTCGATTTTTATCAAGAACTCGATACTCTCTATGAAACGATCGCTGCGGCAGATGCAATTGAAATTGTTTCATCTCAGGACAATGTTTGCTATACCTTGGCAGAAATTGAAGTGCAGGACGGAGAGCATCAATACACAACGCCCATTCTGTTGCAGGTTGAACCCAGTCAAAATGCTATCGATGTCGCCTGGGGAGCAGTGATCAATTGGAATGAAGATTTAGACGATCGTCCAGTCGATCGCGACAAAATGTATTTCTCGCCAGAGTACTGCATTGCCGTTTGCGTCGCAAGCTGTATCGAAGTGAATGCTTTGCAGTTCCAGCATCTCCAACTCGCTTGCGCGGTTCATACACCTAGTGAGACCGACATTCAACGCGCGATCGCTTACCGCTCCGGCGCAGCATCAGAACTGTGGCATCGAGAAGCGGAAATTAATTCAACCAATCAATGAGGACAAATACTATGGCTAGGCGAGTTATCAACTTTGGCGGCGATGAACAATTCCCATCTGGAGCGATGCCGGGATCGCCTGAATGGAACGATTTTTTTGGGAAACTGAAGCAACGCGCAAATCAACACTCAGGAAGCACGGACAAGGTTGCAGGTGATGAAAGAGTAATCATCGGTGACGGGAATTACAGCTACACACAGCATATCGAAGGGGACTACGTTCAAGGCAACACTAGCTTCACACCACGATCGACCTGGAATGAAAACACTCAAGCAAATTGCAGCAATTCCGCAAATTATACTGAGCAGATTAGGGTTCATGGTCGAGTAATTAAAGGCGATATGATTAATGGGGTTGCGGGTGGAGATAGCTATGCTTGGGACGAAAATAACGGAGCGCAAGCTCCTGGAACTGCGGCATATTCGATCAATCCGCTCACCCCTGATTCACCTTGCTATAAAGCACTTCTTTCAGTTGCGCTTTCACCAGAAAATCCAGAGAACGTCGTTCGTCTTTATCAATACATGAAGGAGAACTATCCGGAGGTTGCCGCCGACGAAGCCGGAAATGACCTTGAAGAAGATGAGTTTTGGGAGAAAACGCTTGAGTTTGTTGAAACGATCGGATTACGAATTGTCTAAGGCATAAGTAAGTTTGTAGCGTCAGGTTTTAATACAAGGTTTCAACATGAGCAAATTTGAACTTTCACAGTGGCAATTCAAACTACTGATTCGAGTTGGGTGTCTTTGCTCGATCGCGACAATTGCAGGATTCATTATCAGCGTCGGCGCTTATGCAACGTCGATCGCGTTTAAGTCTTCTAACCCGTCTTACTCAGAACAGGCATCGGCACTTTCAGAGAAAACCACGAACATTACCCTAGTATCTTTGATTGGTGCGATCGCCGTCGCTCTAACTGCCAGCCGTCAAAGCGACCCAGACAATGAAGAAACTCGCGTTAGGCAGAATATCTCATTTCTCGACGATGAAGATGTCTCATTCTTTGAAGAATCTGACCTTTTTCCTGTCGATCAAGGAATTCCTTATTCATCGTGCCGATTTCTAAATCCTGATACAGTTACTCGCTGTTACTTGTGGTGTTCCGAAGAACCTCTACGAAAGACCTGCGATGGATGTACGAAGTACACAAATTAAACCCTGATGACTCGATCGACTTTCTGAAGCGCTCTTATTGGTAACGGTTAGAAGTGCTGAAAATACTATTGCTTTTCATCGTTCAACCACTTGTACAAAATAATTCTAAAAATTATCAATAAATGTATTGGCATTTGTATATACAAACTATATATTGATATTACGGCGGGGGAGGAACCCCAGACCGGGGAGAGCAGGACTCTCCAGCAGGGCGAAGCCTGTAGCGAAGTGAAATTCCTCACAAATCTTGAACCATTACACTGAACCGTCGCAACAGAATGACCCCGTAAAGCGAGATGAGGCGGCATCAAGCCGATAAGTCCAGGGACAACAAGACAGCCAGCAGTTTTCTGACTGGTGTTTCACTTGGGGGTTAGGCTCCAAGCGTTTTATGTTTGCCGTGTTTCCTTGCTGCGTGAACAAGCGAAACCGGGTAGCCAGAAACGCAGGCTTTAGTAGTGCGACTCAGGGAACTGTACCCACAATTCAGTAGCATCGCCTTAGCCTCTACCTACAGGGTATGTCAAGTCGAGACTAAGAAAACGACAATTCCGACCCTAACATTGGTGCTTGTACTCCGATACATGAGCTTTATAGGACTGCAGATCGGAATCGCCGTGAGTGCTTTGGGCGATTAATCAAATTCTCTCTTCCTACTGCGCCAGACAAGACGGTAACGAGAACTGGCAATCCTCTCACGACCAGGGGAGGTTAAGCAAAAGATGAGAAGCGGGTGTGAGTTGACGCTAATGAATGCAACTCCCTGAGAATAGGCACGACATCTAACATTAAATTTGTAGGCAGTCAATCACTTATCAACCAGCGAAAGACAGCAAATGAAACGCACTCAAAGCCAAGACAACGTGAAGCAGCGTGAATGGTCGCCGCTAGAAAACCGCTCGGTTGAGTCGGATGCAGGCATCGAGTTCGAGTCTCGATCGCGCTTTTAATCTTTTAGTCAAGTAGTTCTTATTACGGTTATTAGGGTTCAGCGATCGTGCTTCTCTAAGCAGAAGTCGATCCGCTGGACTCTCCAGCCACCGAATACTATGGAGGATTTTCTTCTCATGTTTACATTCATCATGATCACGTCTCTTGGAGCGTACCTAAGCCGTAGAATCGATGTTGTCTCCAACCCGAACTCGGCAGATATTTCGGTTAACCATCATCAGATGTGGCAAGACCTAATTGCCATGTTCACTCTGATCGGTTCTATCTCTAATTGGCTCGTCAATGCAAGTCGCAATGCTCGGAAATATTGCGACTTGGCGCTTCTGCCCTGGTTAAGTAAGTACGGTGTTCAATTGAGCATTCCAACGATCGACCTTCCAAGAATGCCAGCATCAAGCACGTCCAACAGCTTGAATGAACTGGTTAAGCAAGACATCTAAGCTTCGTAGAAAGCCGTCTCTACTCAACGGGCGGCTTTTCTGAACTCAAAGATGAGACTGAGTATAGATTCGACAATACATTTCCTGTAGACAGATCGATCGACTTCATTGCTTTGAACGGGAACAGCCCGCACTCTCCAACCTCGCGGAACGCAGAAACAGCGTAGCGTCTTTCGGAGTGGAGCAGGTTGGAGTCAAGGGCGAAGCGGGTGACGAATTGACCTCTTGATCAATGGCAAGCGTAGCTTGTCGAGGAATTGAGGTCGATGAGGAATCCGCTAAACTTCTAGAACGTAGCGAGTATCAAGATTCGATAACGTAGCCCGATTTTGTACAGGCGTACTGTTATAATCTCTAAACAAATGCGCCTCGGTGTTGTGCGTCAACACAACATCGAGACGACTACCCCAAAGTCCGAAATCACCAGACTGCGAGGCAAATACATGATACGAAAAATTCAACAAATCACAGCAGTTGTTTTGGTTGGGTCTATCGCGATTACAGCAACCCCAAGACCTGCAAAGGCTCAAGTCCAGATTCTTGCACCTGCATTATGTTCAACAGGCGTAGGGTGTATTTTTGTCGGCGTGGCGGTTGTGGGCGGGATTGCCTATTATGTGTGGCAAGGTCGCAGTACCGGAAAACAACACTACCTGAAAATCGAAGATCCCGGAAATATTGAGGGGCAGAGAGAGACTCATGCGGTTGCGACGCGCTCTGCTTGTCGAGAGATGGAGAAGCGATTTCAGCAGCAAGGAAGAAGAGTTACGCTAAGCGAAATCCTCGACTCAGGAAACCCAAGAGATCCGCTAAGGTTTGTTTGCGTGTTTCAAGGCAAAGACGCAACACCTGGATACTACGACCGTTATCGTCGATAGGAGAAACAGTATGAATTTGCTCATTTACTTAGCCTGCCAAGAATCCGTCTGCCTCGAAGGAGAGACAAGCATTCGCGTTGAGTGGTCGGGAGTTGAACCCAGCATCGAAGATCTGATTTCGATGTGGAGAGACAAGAACTGGAGCGTTGTTAGAAAGGTTCGGTATAGCAAACAAGGAAACGATATAACGCCCGTCGTTGTTTTTGTTCATCCAAACTCGCTTGATGTTCCACCTACGGAGCAGTGGGATCTGTTTGACACAGAAGAAACCTTTGAGGTTGCGATAGAGGCGATGGGTAAGCCTTCCCTTCAAAACAGTTTCAAGGTTTTGGGACAAGCACCCACGGTCGGAACACGATTAATGAACTACAGCCGAACTGATCATGAAACGCTGGTAGAACCTACTCCGAGAGACTGGATTGTTGAGTCATTCGACGAGTTTATACCGCAACAATCAACGACTCCTTTCAAGGCGGTCTACTTGAGTTGGTGTAAAAACGTCTCTCTGGGAATTGCCGCATGAGAAAGACGGTAAGAACTGATAAGTGGCAACTTCGCCCCAGTGCTGATGATTTATTAGCACTCAGTTCTACCGTCTCTCTTTTTCGTTCCTATTGCCGAGCGTTGATCGGTGTTGTCTATACGCATTGGGATACGCTTGGTTCGCTCGATTCTGACAGGGTTGTGCCTGCGGTCGAAAGACTCATTCATAGCACAAAAAAGAATCCGGGCGCTAGATATGCTTGGTACTTTGCTAGACGCTTCTACAAATTTCCAAGCTACTATCGCCGCTCCGCAATCATGTTTTGCATGGGGCAGGTTTCATCATTTGTTTCACGCTATCGAACTTGGCAAAGCGGCGATCGCAAGCGACGTGATGCACTTCCACCCAGACTCAATGCTGATACAGGCTGCTATCCCGCTCTCTATGCAGGTCAGTGCATCAAGTATCAGAAAGATGCGGTAGAAATCAAAGCATTTAAGAATGGCGATTGGGTGTGGATCACAATCCCAGTCGCAAAAAGAGGATTGCGTCATCAGGTCGAAAGCAATTCTCAACAGTCTCCCCACCTCATCGTGAGAGACGATCAAGCAACCTTGTCTGTGCCGTTTTGGTGTAAGCCTCAAAGTCGAACTGAAACCAATTCTGTTGTTTCAGTCGATCTAGGTATTAACATCACGGCAACCGTAGCAGTCGTTAGTCTTGATGGCACTGTAAAGCACCGTGAGTTCATTCACATGGGCAGAGACATAGACCAGAGAGATCAACGCCTGCAACGGATTAGCAGCAAGGCATCGCTCACGATGGGGAAAGGAGGCAAACTGCACAAAGGCTTTAGCCAAGCCTTGTACCGTAAATCTCGAAACATCAACACCCAGATTAGTCGCACTGTTGCCCGTCGCATTGTTCAGATTGCTCTACAGCACAACGTCAAGACGATCGTGTTTGAGCATCTCAAAGGATGGCGACCGACAGCCGGAAAACGCGGCTCCACCTTGCGGCAACGCTTTCATGGTTGGCTGCATCGTGGCATCGTCAATCAGACTGAGCAAATCTGGAAAGAGCAGGGTGGAAAGGTTGCGTTCATTAATCCTCGCGGTACAAGTAGTTATGCTTACGATGGAAGCGGCAAACTCAGACGCGATAGTGATAATCGAGCAAATGCGACATTCAGCACTGGGAAGCGCTACAACTGCGATCTGAACGCTGCTTATAATATCGGTGCAAGATATTGGCTAAAGCTTAAGCCTGTGGCGGAAACGACCCTAGGGAATCAAGGGACAAAAGTTATCCCTACTTCAGCGAGAATCCCGCCTTACCTTGTCTGGACTATGGATTAACTCAGGTGATATTGATGTTAATTCTAGAGGATCAGGACACCCCCATCTCAGTGACCGAAGCGCGTAGCGCGTAGGGAACAGATGGGGGAGGATTCATCTGTGATTAGCATAACTGGGCGAGCGCAACCGTCCTCTAACCTGCCCTGAGCGCCCTAAACGCGAGCAAAAAAGCCATTCATGCGCGTGCGCGAGGTAGCCGTCACCAATCTCATTGATAACGCTCAATCCTGAATTTGTACGAATTATTGAAGCCCTTTTCGTCAATGAGCATTTACCCGTCATTTTTGGTCCACGCCGAAATCGGGCTTCTGGAGATTTACCCGTCATATCTGTTAGATAACCGTCACGTCAGTTGAGTAAAGCCATAAGACAGCTAAATTTTTGTGCAATACCTGATTGACGAATTAAACTAAGTGCATCAGGTGTGTGACCTCAATCGAAATTTTGAGCTTATGGCACAGTATTCAAGACAAGAACGAACTGAAGACGGTCGGATTATCAGTCGCGCTACGATCGAAGAAGCGCTCGGTGAACTCAAAAGCTATGCGCGTCGTCCTGGCGTTTGGCGCGAACCTGAATACTTTTCCGGCAAGGTACGATTTTGGCTAGGAACCATGATTCTTGGGCAACCCATTAGCGATCGCCGATGGAAGTTGATTCGTCGCCTTGCAACGACTGTGATCACTCGGCTTGATAATCCTGAACCCAGTAAGCTCAAGGCTGGAGATACGATCGTCACGGAAGTGCGCCCGGACACTTTCAGTGGGAAGCCGATTCAAATCCATCGCCCCCGCCGTAACGGTGTGCGATCGCTCTATGTCCTCGATCTGCGCTGGCTGCTGTATGTTTGCGTATATGCGTCTGAAGTGCGGCTTAACAGTAAGTTTCATGGCGCAAGCTACACCGATCGTTTCCTTGCTTGGTACAACAACGATGCTCGGCATCGCTTGTATCTCTGTGAGATTGCGCTAAATGCACCGATCGGAGAATTGCCGTGGAATAAGTATGGCGCAACTTATCAAGCAACCTGGGAAGAGTTTAGTCAGGCATTGGGGCTAACGTATCCGCAGTACGATGGCACTGTGCCGAGCGAAAGCTATTTGTACAAAATGTTTCGCTCAGAAAAGCGCTCAGTGCATCCGCATCCTCGCAATAACCATAAGTTCACGGGACTGCACGACTGGACGTTTAGCATGGCGGACTTTAACCGCGTGTGCCAAGCGATCTCCACTACTCCACGATTGCGAAATCGATTGCTGATTGTGAATGACCTTCAATCTTGTGATTCACAATCTTCGACAGTACGCGAATTGACTGCTGTTTGATTTGTACAGAAAAATGCCAATCAGAGGGCACGATCGCTCTAGAGCGATCGTGCCCTCTGCCTTGATTCTGTTCTATATGAGACGCAGTTGCAGCAGAACTTCAGGCAGCATTTCAACGGCTCAAAGTAGATGTCAATTCGGCGTGATTCTCTGGGCACGGTACGATCCACGCTCCTCTACCAAGCAGGAGATTTCAACTGGTCTCATGTCGATCGCTCCAATCGAACCTACACCCTCAAAGCTGCACGATTCGCTCACCTAGAAAACGTCATGCCCTTTAGAGTGTTAGCGACAGTTGCAATTTTCTTACAGACCTTGCTTGCTCTGGCAGTGGTTCTGGTGCATCTGTAACTGCCGAACAATGAGTAGTGTAAGCACAGCGATTGCAGTATTCTCCTGGTCTTGCTTCCCAGATCTCTCCGTCTCGCAGCTTCACGGCGAGTTCACTTAGCTTTGCTCGAACCTGCTGAATTTGCACCTCACCCGCCTGAAACTCAAACATTTGACCAGTCCGAAGGTGAATCAGTGTCATCTGCTTTAATGCTTGCTGATAGCGTTGCTGGAGCGCCAACGCATAAAGCCCTAACTGCATATCGACTTCTTGCGGATCAAGCGTCGGCAGATTTTGACTCGACTTGTAATCGATTAGCGCTAATCCCTCTTCGAGCCAATCTAATCGATCATACCTGCCACTGATTATGAATTCGACGCTCTCAACCAAGATTGAAGCTTGAATGCGTCCTTCTACGGCTAATGGTTTTGTCATCTGACGATCGACAACGAAAGCTGCGTAATAATCTTGCAGCATTTCTAAGCCTTCTTGCTGCTGCTTGGGAGTGAGATCAGTTCCGCATGAATTCCAGCATTCCTCAATCCAAGACATCGAAGGATAGGATTCAGAATAATCCCAATTCCAGTAAAACTGAGCTAAAGCTTTATGTAATGCTGTTCCTAATTGAGCAGCCCCACCGAACATCGTTACTTTATTGAGGCGACATTCATATCGAAAGTAGAACGCCTGTGGACAGCGATCAAAAAGCTGTAATTTTGTTGCTGATAACGGATAACTCATCGCTCATCCCCTCGACAACTCCTTAATCCCTAGAATAGCTCATTTGCTCTACTCTGATTTTGTACAAATCTGACTTAGCTTAGTTTTGTACGAATCTAGTGGCTCCCTCCATAGGTTCTCGATCTCAAAGGAGACGATGAACAAAAGAATTTTTATTAAATTTGTATTGACATTTGTATATACAAAACGGTAATATAGAAGAGTTAAAAGACTGTTGGGCAAGAGATGTACACCGCCTCGGCTCGGTTCCCCTCGCTGCGTTAAAAATGTCTTTTTGAGACTACGCAGATTGCTATCAGTCGCATTCAGATGCTTGAGTGTGCCGTGCTGCTTCCATAATCATCTCTGTTACTCTCACCATCACTTTCAATCTCGCTATCTCTACCGCTTCCACCTTCAATCCTACTCCTGCTCCGGGTCCTGGGCAGTGACTCGTCAACACTGCCCACTCTTTTACTCATATTCAGGGGACACTACTATGAATCTGTTTGTGCTACTTCGGCAATCGATCATCTTGAAATCAGGAATGATTTAACCGCGAAGATCATTACCAAGCTTATTCTTTCCGCTTGCCCCTTTGAGCGCAATATTGTCTTTGGTAGACACACGATCGCTCATGTCCCGCCACTTTGTAAGCTTAATCCCTTCTATGAGCAACTTGTCGGGTTGCGCTTCAGGGCACTACAAAAGCTCGAACATTAGTTCTTTAGAGGAACTATCTATTTCTCGCAATCACTATAAGACCTTTCCAGAAATTTACAAGCGTTACTATTCCTGGATTTGAGGGCGATCTCACCAGGATAGTTGCCGAACGCAATCATGCAGGTTTGCGGCAGTTTCTATCAGAAATGAACCATCAAGATTCAGCACTTACATCGGCATCACCTCCAGTTTTTTCTCATACTTAAACAGGTAGTTCAATCGCGCCTAATCGCAGTCGAACTAATCCACAGATGGCTAAGATCACATCTGCATAATGGTCTTTTCTCAACCGCACAACCTCTTTGGCAGCCCGGAAGATTTTCAGGTGACGCATCAGATGTTCAATCACAATCCGTTCGCCTGCAAAAATGCGATTGGCTTCGGTTTGCGCCTCACTCAATTCTCGTCCCTTCGGCTTTTTATGCGGGGTGCGAGTGCGGTCTGCTCCTTGATAGGCTTTGTCTCCTGCAAAGGTCTGAGCGGTGCGAAACCGCGATTGTTGTTGCCGAAACAAGGTGACATCAGCGCTCGGTCCGGGATGAGCAACCGTGGCATCGACCATATCACTGCCATCGGGAAAGCCAATCACCGATTGCTTGTAGGTCGTTTGCTTTTTCTTGCCAGAGTCGTGTTGCTTCTGAAGTTCTGAGTCACCGGGACGTTGCCGCACCTGCTCGGTACTATCGACAATCAACTCCCATTCGCTCAACATTTCTGTGACAATAGACCAAGCTGCCTCGCAGTTCTCAAATTCCTCGCACAGACTCGCAGGCAACGCTTGGCGCAAAAACTGCATCCAATAGTACACCACTGCATGAGCTTGACTCGAACTCACCTCAAACGTTAAGTCCAGAATCTCAAAGGTCGGATAGTGCCGCAGATAGTACAAGCACAACAGAATCTCAGTTTCGGCACTCAACGCGGTTGGACGACCTGCTCCGGGGGCATTGACTCGAATCTTGCGGATGTTCTGTTGGGCTTTGTGGTCTGCTTCTAACTGTTGAAGATAGGTGATTAAAGCGGTCAATTGCTCATACTCAATTCCTAAAAGTGAGCGACTGCGATGCGGGGAAGTGTGGATATAATCAAATAAGTTTTTCATTTGATGGTGAGCGGTAAAAATTCCGTTCTACCATCTTTTTTCTGCCTCATTTAATTTTTGAATACGTCTATTGTCTGTTATTAGTTCAAGAAATTCGCCGCCCTGCTCCATGATCGCTACAAGACTGCTTAGCATAGTATTCTGGCAAACAGTCTGAATCTGACGATGAATGTCCAGAATTAGAAGCCTGTTTAGCGCAGTGTAAGCGGCACTACAAGTACAAGTAGCAGAACAGTCTCTGCTGCTTGCAAATCCCCGCAGGTGATTGTTTACTCAGTC
The DNA here is from genome assembly GCF_050565645.1 of Leptolyngbya sp. AN10. Classification (NCBI taxonomy): domain Bacteria; kingdom Bacillati; phylum Cyanobacteriota; class Cyanophyceae; order Leptolyngbyales; family Leptolyngbyaceae; genus Leptolyngbya; species Leptolyngbya sp. AN10. Next base: position 146,626 of record NZ_JBNXVP010000004.1, on the reverse strand, counting down.
ATCTGCTTTCTATAGACTTGTTGGGTAATAAGTCCGAAAACCCTTGAAACCCTCTTCTGGTAGGCGTTTCAGCGATTTTTACTCAAAATCCTTGAAACACAGTCAGCGTAAGCATTTCAGCGATTTTTCTCATTATTTCCCAACAGGTCTATTGCTAAGTTCGACGATCGTGAGAATTACGGATCGTTTTTGAATTGAGCCACAAGAGCTTTCTACGATGGCGTAGCTCGACAGTGGAGCTTCACAGTCGATTGCTGTTCTTGCGGTTAAATGAGCTTGAAATGAACAAAAATTTGCTGCTGCTTAAGCACGAATTCAATATGCGAAGCATGAGGAATATGTAAGCTTGGCAAAGTTACAGATTCTTTCCATCCCGCGACTAATTGATCTGACTGTTTTTTCATTATCTTGAAACTGTAAGGGCAGTAAACTTACTGCGACGCTTCGCGAAGAAACACCCCATTCTGTAGTGTCCCAAAGATCGAGTTCAGACAGAATGGCTGTCTTTCAAGACTTGCTAGTACCACGGGTTTATAATCAGGCTGAAAATACACTTCGACCCAACCGCGATCGCTGTTCGCGTACCCTCCAGATGTTGCTGAGTGAACGACTTGCGAAAATTGTTTGAGTAGAGTGGCAGCACTCATCGCATCACGAACTGTTGGGCAATACAAACTTGCTCCTAGCGACCAAAAACTAAGCTGATCGACTTTGATTCTGTAAAATGGCAACGCTTGCAGCGTAATGGCAATTTTCATGCTGTAGCACCCACTATACCCACAGATTTTTGCTCCAGCAAGTCGATCTCCCACCGTATAGATTGCAGATCGATAATGAATAGGAATAGGTTGCACTACCGTTCCGTCTGTAATTTCGTGTCTCATGAAGGGTACAAAATGACTGCTTTTTGACCGTCGATTACATCTTCTTCAGTGTAGCTATTAGCAACATCTGCTTCTGTGAGTTCTAGCAACTCAACATTCTGAAAATTTGAGTTCCAAGCTCCAACGTCTACTTGACACAGCGGTGAGTAACGATTGCCTTCTGCATCGCTGGATAGAATCACGATCGCGCCTGGATCTTTTGCTGAAGTTGTTCAATTAATTGCTGTACAGTTATTGAGGTCATTGGTCTTTTCTCCAAATGCTAGAAGAGGGATAGTTAGCGCGAGTTAATGCGAAGTGGATTTGTCAACCTCAAATTTCTCTCGGTTGAACTACAAAATACTAGTTAAAAGCAGCTCCAGCAAGGAATGCAAGAAGAATGTAGAGCAAAGTACGATTCCTAATCATTGATCGTTATTTTGAGGGGGTAAAGGTGCAGGCGGGCGAATCTGTTCAATGTTTGGGCTGGGAGCAAGTGCAGGAGACTTGTGATTGCGCGAACCAAGCCACGACAGCACCACGCTTCCAACAATCGTACCAATCGCTCCATATATCAGAATGACTTTTACATCTTGAGGTGTGATTCGTCCTGCGGTGTCGGGAAATAAAAACTTGAGAATCCTTAACACGATCGTCTCCGGTTAGGTCTATGGGGTTTGCAAAATTGTTGGTGCAATCGTTTTAACTCACGATCGCTCCCACAGATAACAAGCTTTGCAAGGTGGGGTAGCCACTCTTGCGATCGTTGCGACGGCTGCGTATGAGAATAGATTTCGTCAGCAAGTTGTTTAAGGCGGGAATCGATAAAGCAAGATTCGATTGTGTTCATCGGGCTAACTCTCATGTGCAAGAACTGGGGTTAAGCGTTATTCAAGTGTTTGAACACGCTGATCGACTCCCCATTCTGCTGCTTTCAATAAACTGAGTTCCGTTTGCAGTGCTGTCCTTAGTTGTTGCAGCGCTGCTCCATTAAGTTGCGTTTCAAACAAAAAGCGTAGCTTCTTTACAGGTTCGATCGCGGTTTCGATATTGTCTTCAACCTCTTTCGCTAGTGTTTCTAACGGCATTCCTTTCTCCCACAATTTCTCTGCTTCGGAAGCGTTACTCGGCAATTTCGTTTTTGCTCGTAGCTCTACTGTAGCCGAATTCTTTTCAAAAGTAACTACTTTTGATATTTAATCCCGTTATCAATGAAATCTGCTTCAGAGAAAGCCCGATCGTGCGCTGCAACAGGATTGAGTTAGATTGCAGCGACATTAGAAATCCTCACATCAAAAGTAGTTGCTTTTGAATAAATGACGAGTATGCTGGAGGTGTTGATTCAATCTGTGTTAAATGAGGGGGAGGAACTATATTAGGTTAACGATCGCGATGGCTCGACAACTCATTACTTACAGACTTGATAAGCGGGTAGTTGAAGCCTTAGAGGTCATTGCGAACAAACACGGAACAAATGCCAACCATTATCTAGAAACACTGCTGTTTTTGCACGCTCAAGCCGAGGGCGAGATCGCACCAGAAGCCCAACCGTTAGGTGAAATGCGAGGCGGAAAGCGTAAAGGGGCTGGGCGAAAACCAGCCCGCCAGAAAAAGTCAAAAGATGATCAGACCGAAGAAACCTACGGAGAAACCAATGACTGAAATTACCAATATTACTGCCGCAACTCACCCAGAAGTTTGGAACCTTTTAGAAGCTCCAGCAGTCTCGACGATCGCAAAAACTCGAATTGGGATGATTCGGGAAATTGGTGGTTTGTTATCCAAGCATTTGTCTGGTATTGGCTGTGACAATGTGAGCATTACGATCGCTGAAACCAATTATGTCCTCACGACCTATCCAGACGGGTCACTTGAATTGATCGTGCGTGAACCTGAGTGAGCGGGTGGGTTGGATGCAGCCGCAGATCTGTCTGGACAGCAGTATCGTTATGTTCCACCGACAGGAAGAGAGACGATCATTGCTTTCTATCAATGCAATCAATTTTTCGTACAAACTGATCAGCAGATTTTCTAATCTTGATTCGTGATCGTAGGTGGGTCAATCTCTCGCATCCCCAAATTTTCACAAAGCTGGTAAAACTCACCCTTGCCTCCGTCAATTAGGAAGTAGCGCGTTGAGAATTCAAGCCAATTTCCGGAGCGACGATCGTATAGTCCCAAATCTGGATCGAAACTCCGCCAGGTAAATTCCAAGTTCGACGACAATCGGCACTGCTTCCGAAAGTCAATCAAATCCTGTGGATGCCAAAATTGAGGACGGCTCCAAGTTGTGGCTTCGCTTAATGTATGCCCCGGATTCAGAACGCCACAGGCATCAGACATAATAATTTGTCGTTCGCTTCCGAGATGCGTGACTCCAGCACAACGCGGATTCTCGCTTAAATCCCGGACCGTATCAATCAGAGCGGGTGGGACGGGACCATGAGCAAACCATAGCAGCCCTGGTTGGTTTGACTGTGGTAAAACTTCGGGAGCAAATTCTGTAGATACCCCGATCGCGAAGCTAGCGGGCAACGAGATATTTTCTTCAGGAGATCGAATGATCATTTCAAACTTGCCCATGCTTAATGCCCAATAAGCAAACTCCAGTTCAAAATCTTCAACCCAGTTCCAGGCAATTTTCGAGCTGGGGCAATCCAGCAGTAGTTGAAAGTCAGCAAATTTTACCGAAGCTGCGATCGATTGTAAGAGCGTTGTTTTAGTCGTCATGGCTTCCTCTCCCGACTGTCGTGATCTGTTTGCTTGCACGTTTCAACCAATTTGTAGAGCGCATCTAAATCATGGTGGTTAATTCCTAAAACTTTCCCTAGCTTCGCAAGCGATAAGCCGTTGCGCTCGGTTCGTTCTCCGGTCAGCAGCTTGATGTATTCGGCAACGATCGCTAGGCTCTCAGACTCAGACACATCTGGTTCGTTGACTGTTTCATCTGGCGGTGGAATTTCACCCCGCTCCCTTGCCTCCGCGATTGCTCGTTCAACGAAGAAGCTTGCAAGGCGTGCGGCTGTATCGTCGCGAGACTTCGCAAGTCGGTCTAACTCTGAATACGTTCCGTTGGGAAGGGTAATCCCAAACTTTTTCCCAGCCATAACAGTCCTGTTAACCCACGACCTTTTACTTACCTCATCTTAAGGGCACAATTGGGATCTAACGACACCCTCAGTAGAAGTTTGCTTACTAATTGTTTTGTACAAAGCCACAATACTTTTTCTATTAGCACCCGCATAGGATACAATTAGGTACTTGACAGATCCCAATTAGGATACTAAGTTTGAAAAGTCCCGAAACGTTAACGCAATGGAACCGCTAGAAAAATTAGCGATCGCACCGATTGACGAGGGGGTAGAACCAAAACAACCATTAATTCCCACTCATATGCGGGTGAGCGAAGATGTCTATCTGTTAGGGCAGCAAGTGGCAGAAGCTCGTGGCTTCAAGAATAGTCGTACCGCGATCGAAACGATAGTTCGCGCTCATGCCCATAAGTGGATAAACCCCGGTTGAAAGGCAATCCTCTGCGCGACGGTCACGTTTTCCTGAATTCGTACAAGTCTTTCACCCCAAGGAATAATTTATGACCACTGATAAGAACCAGAACGGAAATTCTGCGAACGGCAAACTTGCTAAATCATCTGAACCACAAGTTCCAGTCTCGGTTCAACCTGCGGCTCAAGTTCCGACTGCTCCGTTGAACTCATCGACTACACCGACTTCGGCAACGAATAAATTACTATACGTTACCCAGAGCGGTGCGATTCGCCGTGATCATCAATGCGATGTTTCTCAACAGATCACCCTCGAAGAACTGTGTAAACTGCTCGGAGTTTATGTTGATCCGATCATTGCACCAACACTGGCGCAATATGGAAAGCAATCCATTCAAAACTGGCTTGCTTATTTTCGCGATAGCGTTGTTTCTCTGCAAGCGGTAATCCAAGCGCACGTCACTCAAGCAGTGGCGGCTGGTGTAAGTCCAGAGATGAACGAGATTGCCAAACAAATGCAATCAAATATGTTTCAGTATCCAACCAACTACCTTGGCGCACACGAAACGATTCACGGCGAACCCATCTTTCTCCCCGCTTCCCCAGGCGAGTACATCACTCCCGGAGCAGTCGCCAATGAGTCCCTTACCCTCAACACCACCGCTCATTCAACTTAAAGCGCACACGGTCGCGGGCAATCCCTTATATCAACAGGCGATCGCTCAGGCGCTCTATCTCCATCGAGTCTTTTCAAATAAGCCCCTTTCGCCTGGGGCTTACCGCCTCGCCGCTACTCAATACACTGCCTATCTTTGAGCGTTATGCAGCAGTATATTTCTCCAGGATCAAAACTGTTCGGACAACCTGCTCCGATACCATTTCACCCACTAGAAAGCGTTCCCAATGTTTCGGTATCTGTTGTGACGGATACCGGGGTTGAAACCTTGAATGTGCGAGAAATGCTCTCGTACTACATCAATCACTGCATCAAAATTCCGCCTGAACTCCGGGCGGTTCTGGTCGCAAATCTTGAGCCGAATGTCACACGGCGACTCCGATTAGAATTGCCGTTCCTCTCCTTGTACAAGACCTATGCAACAGAAATCTTCTGGGGTGAAAGTCGGATTTTCGTCTACGACGATCCGAACTATCCAGGAGTGCTTCGCTGCATTCCAATTCCATTGGATGAATCAGATCCGGAGCTGTACTACGCACCCCAAGGCGCTTAACCGATCAATCGTTCCCTATGCCGACAAAACGCTATGCAAGACCTCGAACAACTCAACCGGATAGCAGCTAAATTCGGGATCACACCCGAAACCGTGCGGAATGAAACTGAAGCAGATTCGCGTGTCAATTCTGAACCACCCCCCACTGCTTCAGCGAATATTCCACCCTCTTCCCCTGCACCAGATCCCTCGACCGTACCACCCGTTCAGCTTCAATCTTTAAGCGCTTCTCAAGCGCTATTTGCGATGGAAAACGGTTCTAATCTTAAGCTGTTGCCGAGCGGCAAAGCGATCGACCAGCAAGAGTTAGCGTTGTACAACATGGTGCTTCAAACGGAGTTAAGTGAGCCAGTGAACTCTACTAGCACTGCCGCGATCGTGCCACGACCGACGGCTCCGATCACGTCGCAAAGCGCTGACTTGCATCCCGGTGGTCGCGAATCAAACCCTGGTTCCGCACCTGGCGGCTCCTCCATCGAAATCGCGTTTACCCAAACAGGCATTATTGCCCTCGTCTGTCTGGCAATGGGATTTACCCTAGTTATGATGAGCATGATCAAGATTTGGGGCACCACGGACACGGCTCGTAATGAGGAGTATGCGGCTCGTATGGAGCGATCGTTTGACGAACTGGGGAAACGATACGATCGCTTGGCAAAAGCAACTGAAAAAGTCGGCAAAAAAGCCGATGTTTGTGTCGCTTTTGTTTGTGGCGGGGCAAAAGACGACACAGCACAAGAAGCAAGCACCGACGCTGTTTCTCCTGCTCCCATCAAGCCTGGTTCAGATGTGTCATCCGACTATGACCTTGCGTTACAGCAAATTCGCGCGTGGCAAAGTCAGAGCGCCTCTCCGAAAACCATTCAAGCTTACATTGCTTGGATTGAGCAAAATCCCGGACAAGGCTATCCTTCAGCGCACGCCCTACGCCGTGCGTATGCCGCGATGAGTCGTCAGCCTAGTTCTATTTCCGCCCAATACTTTAGAGGATAAACACAATGGCGATCGTTCAATTTCTTGAGCATGGCTTGACCGCGCGTGGATTGGGGCAAAGTGCAGCAGGCAGGGCGCGTGGATTTAACATTAACGCTGATACGATGCACTCGTATTGGCAAACCAGACTCAACACGATAGTTCACGACCACAACCGAAATCCCACTGAGCAAACAGTTGAGGAAATGGCTCAACTCGCAGGGGAGGCAAAAACAACCGCAACCTCCTTTAGGGATTACATGAACTATAAGGCGGAATTGCTGAGGCACACTACGTCGATGGTTCAAACCGAGCTGCGCTTTTACGGAACTGCGGCTCAGCAATCTGCTCAACTTGCCAAAGCCCAAGATCAGATGGTACAGCAAATGGGGCAAGCTGCTTATACCGCCAATATATCTGGGAAGTACACCCAGGGCATCATAAACGGCTATCAGAGCGGAATGAGCGTTGCAAATTCAGTCTTGTAGGGCAATGCGAAAGAGTCCCTTCTCACTCCGATTCGACCAACAGCGCGATCGCGTTTATCTGCTCGCTGAATTAGAAAATGGCAGCCCGACTGGACTGTATAAAATCGGCAAAACGCGATCGACTACGGCTTCGCGCAAACGGCAGTATCAAGCAGGCAATCCGCGCCAAGTGATTATCGCTCACGAGGCGTTTGTATTGCCTAATAGCGCCCAAGCGATTGAAACCGCATTGCAGCATCAATGGGCGCAATATCACGAAAACAACGGTGGCGGTGATGAATGGTACCGTTTTCCCGCTGAAGTTATTCCCGATGTGATTGCATCGTTCGATCAATATCACATTGACATTCATTCATCGACGACCCCCGCAATCAATGCTACATCCCGCTTTCCTTTGCCTCCAGCCCAACCTTCTCGCCCCGTTGCTCAAACAACCTTACAGCCACACAAACTACCGTTGATTCAGGCTGTTCCACCAACGACTTCGACACTGCCAGTTTACCTACTCCAGATCGAGCCGCTTCGCTACACCAAACCTCAGCGAAACGCCACCCTGGTTCGATTGCTTCTGATTCTCTCGATCGTCCTTCTAACACTGGTATTCCTGCTATAGTACGAAATAGTGTTGCATTTTGTAATTACATTTGTATATACTAATAGTCAATCAAGACCTAACTAAGCTAATGCTGCAAGAATTTTTAGATGCAATGTCTGGCAAGTCCCAGCAGCCAGCAGTCGATCCGAAGGATATGTTGATCGACAAGGAGAGATTAGGAGACCGCCCGTATCTCCCCGTTTTCTATGGTGCGATCGTCGTTGGAGTATTTTCCCTTGTCGTGACCCTGACCAGTGTGTATGAAATCGCGCACTGGTTAATTGCGCTGATCTTCGTCGCGCTAATCATGCTGCTAATCACCGACATCATGATGGATTATCGCAAACACAACCACATGACGCGAGCGCGGCTGGCAACGGTTGTAATTTTCTACAGTGCGATTGCGTTGGTAATTGGTTTTCTAATTGCGCTCATTAGTGTGATCTAAAGGAGTCGCCATGTACAGAATTGACTTAAGAACACAACCATCTCCTCAAGCATCGTCACGTCGCTCTAGGGTTCGCCGACATCTACATGCTATTTATTTTGCGATCGCCTTTATCGCGTTCTTCATTCCGCTACTCACCAATCCACTGTTAAAAGAAGAAGACCCAGAGCTTCAAACACGAGTGAAGCTTTTGTCGTATTTAACAATGACGATCGCAGGAATACTCGGCGTTGCAAACGAACTGAGTACGGCAACGCTACGTGAACGGCGATTGTCTGACAGTGATATGAATGCCGATTTTTACTTAGAGCGGCAACAGCGCAAGCTGAGATTTTCTGGAGATTCTCACAAGCTAACGATTCAGCAAGATTTAAGGACACTAGGAACAGCACAATCTGGAGGAGTGCTAGGAGCAACATATATCCCTGGTCAGTTTCAAGGCGCAGTTGGATTTCCGGCAGTAACAACAATCGATATCCAGCCCACAGCGCTACCGATATCTAATCAAGTGAAGACACTTGCAAATTCGTTTACGATTCCGACTGCTAATGATACGGCTGATCAGGACAATGAAGAAGTTGTTCGCGCATACAAGCACATTCATGATCGCAGCAAACGAACTTCGCTCAACACATTAATCTTTGGAAGTACCGGAGATTGCAAAACCACTGCGATGCACATGATGCTGCATAGCTGGCTGCAAGATGAGCCGCTATTAGTGCCAATGATTTGTGATCGTAAATTCTTTAGTTCTAGCGATCCCAATTGGAGATCGAACTGGTGTGGGCTTCCAGTTTATCGAGATATTGGAATTTTTACCTCATTCCGTGTCCCATTTCCATCGATTTACGCAGCTTTCAAACCAGATCTTGAAGAATGGCTTCATCCACTTTACAAGCTGGTGGAATTTCGCTGCGGCGGTGGCAAGCTTGAAGACGATCCGCTTTATGACCCGAACACTCGCACTCGCCGTCCAGTGATGGCGTTGATCGATGATGCAAGCTTGATCATGTCAAGTTATCCCAACGATAAGCGCACACGCACAATGGAGAAGCTCAAGGAGATTATGTCTTTGGGTCGGTCGGAAAAGATCGATATCTTTTTTATTGCTCACACGAACATTGATTCTGAGCTGCAAATTGGTTCACTTGCGTTAGAGATGATGGAACCGATCGTTGGTTCATCGTTTGTACAAAATACCAATCGGATGCAGTGGAACAAGCGACCCATCGAAGCTGAGGGAATTCAGCGAGCTGCGGAATCGCGTAAGAATAAAGCGCGTGGTTTTGCAACCAGTTGGGAAGAAGCACCGTATCTTCCTCCTGCAAACATCTCTGGAATGGAAGATTTCATCATTCCAGAGCTATCGATCGCATGGCACAAAACCGCGCCTCTCGGATTTGAAGTTCAGGAATACCATCAAAAGTGCTTCCTAGAGTACAGCTTTGACTTCACAAAGCGCGATGAGTTCGATCTAGCAACGATGCAGAAATTAACTAACGCTAGTGAGACAGTTCCAATGTCATCAGAAAATGCTACTCCGGAGCGTGATCCTTGGGAGAATGACACGATCAGTTCGCTGGTTGCTGTCCGCCAATGGTATCGCAGTCAAACTGAAGCTCCAACTGACGAAGCATTGCTCAACACAATGTCTCAGGTGTTCGAGCAATCGATCGCGCAAGTGCAGCCCTATCTCGCCACGATGAAAAGGCTAATCCATCTATCTGACTCAGAGTTTTCCCAAGCCGTTCAGTCTCCTGACAGTGCTTCATAGAGAGCAGGTTCACTTTAAGGAGTTTCACTATGACTGATATCACTAATCAAATCAATAGGAGTTGAGATGAATACTTTACATTGGGTTGTTGTTCAGGTTGCCTGTGAAGCTAAAGAAGAAGCAAGACGTTTCCTCATGCAGCTTATTCCAGAGATTGAAATTGAAGACGCTGAAGAAGCTGATTCTGCGGTGTTTGGAACCGCAATCGAGGTGCATCTAGACCTAAACGAAGAGCAACTGCAAAAACTCTGCGATCGCCCGAATGATATTGAGTACGATTACCAGCCTATTGACTGGGAAGAAAACAATCCTTATGCAAGCCAACTACAAGCCTTGCTTTACTAACCTGACAGCGAGAGAACGGACAAGAAAGGGTTCAACTAGAGAATGACACAACCGGTTCTGTCCAGCGAAATTTGCAGAATTACGAGGTTTTATGTTCAATTCGATCAATCCCAATAGCTCTAGCGATCAATCTGCTGCTTTTGCTGATTTTCTTGCAGTTCGCCAGGAGATGTTCAATCTGCTCAATGAGTCAATGCGACAAGAACTGAAGATTGTGATCGAAAGCAACAATCTTACTGATGCAGCAATCATTGACGCAATGAGTATTGATGATCTGAAGATTCTACTAACAGTGCGATCCTGGTATCTCCGTCAACCTGTATGTCCAGGTGAGGCTGCGCTGCTTGATGCGATCGTCCAGCTTTTTGAGCGCTCCGTTGATCAAGTATGCGGCTATCTAGAAATTGCTAAAACGCTGGTGAGGTTGAGCGATGTTGACTTGCTCTGCTTGTCGGTTTTCACCAACAGTACTCTTTGATAACGAACTGTAAATACTCGGAGGTTTTTATTATGGCTCGCGCGATTCCTTCTAACGTCTCGGCTTCAGCTTTAAGCATTGATCAAGTTAATGCTCTCTACGATGCCATTGCTGCATCAAGCACAATCCTGCTTGCCCCAATGGGATGTGGAAAAACAACATCGCTCCATTACCTGCTGCATCGCTGGTTGCTGCGGGTTCCCACTTTGATTCCGTATGTCTATGACCCCTATCTTTTTAGTGCATCCGTGCCAAGACGGGCATCCTGGTGTGGCTTACCTGTGTTTTATGATTCAACAGCGCTGACCGCTCAAGAATATCCCTGTCCTTCAGTGTTATCTGCCTACAGATCAGATTTAGATGCGTGGCTTGATCCGGTATACCGACTGCTCCAATTCCGTCAGGGTAGCAAACTCGAAGATGACCCGCTGTATGATGTATCGACTCATGCCCGTCGTCCGGTTGCTGTTGTCGTTGACGTTTACTTGCCGATTCTACAGGCTCGATTCGCATCTTATTCGTCTACGATCGACAAACTGAAAACCCTCATAGTTCGAGGGCACAGTCAGAATATATTTGTTTATCTTGTGGCTAACGTAGCGTCCAAGTCCGAAATGGCTCTATTTGGATTGCAGCAGTTGAATATCGCAATCCGCCAATCTGATAAACCTAACTCCTACCCACCAATTGCTTCTCACAAAGGTTCAGTCAGTTTTCTTCCGCCTGCTCCGATTTCAACTTTAGAAGAGTTGCATCTGCCAGAATTGTCGATCGCGTGGCATCAAGCCGCAACACCAGCGCTTGATGCTCAGCGTTTCAATTCAATGAAGGCTTTAGAAGAATTTCAATCATTGCGTCAAGAAATTCCCGGTTATGTCAGCGACATGATTCAAGGACAAAAGCAAGCTGAAGCAATCATTTCTCATATTGAGAACGATCGTTCCGTAGGAGTGATCGAATCAGTTACCGCTTATCGCGACCCTGAAGCAGAAGTAGAACTGGCGCTCGTCGAACACTCAACGAGCGGCTATTGCTATGTGGCAAGTGTGAAATTTTGGGAAACCCTGATGAACCTCAAGTTTCCGGTTTGCGCGTCTGGTTACGCAAAACTTGAAAAAGCATTAAATGTCTACAGAGATGTTAAGGGTTTCAATGATGCAAGCGCTGAGCAAACAAGACGAATGCTGGTCAACAGGTTTCTTGAATGTTTCAATCAGTTGTCCGAAACACAATCCTTGATCTAGTTGAGATTTGCTGACAAAAGATCGAACTAAGTTTGGAATCTCTTTCTGAGATAAAGTCAATCTGATATTCGTTGGAGAAACACAATGACAGCCGAACAAATTGCTACCGAAAAACCAGAATATAGTTTTGACCAAGCCTTGGCAGTCCTTAAAGCAGCTTGTGCAGCAAAAGAATACAATCCTGGCTGGATCGCCAATACGCTCCTTGAAATCTATGACGAGGCAGATCTGACGATCGAGCAGTGGCTGGCAATAGCTGATGCTACGAGCAAGCCGAAAGCGTGGGCGTACAGTCGTGCTGAGGAAAACGGATCGCTTTGATTGCAACAGGCAAAAACTTTACTAACTTGCAGATGATGTACAACCAAACGATCAATCAAGGTTCCGATAACGATTTAACAGTTAGTCTAGATGAAAGTGGGTTGACCCTAGAGGACAGCTTCGGCATGATTACATTTCAAATCGGCGACCTTCCTACTGTATTTGAAACGATCGAGGAATTTCAGGTTGCAGATTTCGATGTAGACTCTTTCTCTAAAACGCTGTCACTCAGTAGTGGCGAGTTCATGTTCGATCGGCGCGGAACTTCTGCTTTTGTGATTCAAAATAATTCATCATTTGAGTGCGTTCTCATTGATAGGCAGAAGCTTGACTGGGTAGGAGACATTCGTAATCTACTGTAAGCGTTTCTCGACAAAGAATCTTCGCAAAGAGGGGTATATGACAGTTAAGGTGCCTGAATTCAATGTTGAGCCAAAGGAGTCAGAACTTTTTGGAGGCTACACTTTCTATGAAGCACGCCTTTCAAGCGAACCGGAACAAGCGTTTCTGGGACAGACTGAAGATGATGCAATTGCAAGACTCAAACAATCCTGCCCATTCAAGTTCTCGCAATACGATCAAGTCGGGTTAGAGCCAATCTCTGAGCATTTCTTTTCCAGCCCTGACTCATTAAGTGAAATCTTGCTTTCGCAGGAAGAGCTTGGAGATCGCTTTGATATAGAGACCCCTTCTGGTTTGCTGCAACGATCAATGGCAGACGGTGGTGTTGAGGTACTCTGGGACGCGATCGCTCACTTTATCCCGATCGACAGCGATGGTGGATCGATTCGCTCTTGCTTTCTTGATTCCCGTCGCTATGCTGAGTTTTCTTTGGGCGATTCAGGGTCTTATCTACTTCGGTTTTATTAATCTCGACAGTTCATACACTTCATTGTTACTAGGAGTATTATGTTTCAACAAACGATCGAGCAAGGATACGCGGATGAATTGACCGTAAATCTGCAAGACAGCGGGTTACTTCTAGATCATCCACTTGGCAACATTTTGATTGAAATTGGCGATTTGCCACTATTTTTTGTTACCGTCGAGCGACTTCAATCTGGTGAGTCCAACGAGGAAGTTTTAGAATTGAATAATGGCTTATTCACGTTCCAAGACCAAGGGGAACAGTCCTTTTCGATTTTGCATGAGACTGGCGATCGTGTTGTCATATCAACCGAGACGATTGATCAATGGATGCCAGAAATTCGCAATCAACTTTGATTCGCCTTCAACCCTTTTGAGTGGGATTCCGTTGACCTAAGCCGGAAGGTCGCCCTTCCGACTTAGCTTCAAAAACTCAAATTAATCTAAATGCAGCCTGCAACTGTGCGACAATCCTCAACAGACTACGTTGAGGAACGATCTCGCGTCGAGGATGAGATGGCTGCTAAAAAATCGAGAGGCAATGTTTGGATCTTTATTTTTGGCGGAATTATCCTTCTAACGCTCTTCTCAGGATTTATTGTTGCGGGAGTACAGGCAATACAAAGTTTTTTGGTGCTCCAGCAATCTTCTGCGAACGTGAAAGACAAATTTAGTGCTTCTCTAGAAATTTCTAAAGCGACCGTCGCGACCCTTGGAACCTACGCAACGATCATGGGCGGGGTTGTTTTGTTTCTCAACTTTAAGGTTGCCGCTCAAGGCGCAGAAACCGCCAAGGCGCAGCTTAAACAACATAGCGAAGCACGATTTCTTCAAGAAACAGAGCTTGCTCAATCCCGGTTAATCTCAGATCGCTTCTCTCATGCTCTTGAACTGTTTGGTAGTCATCAGCAAGGGCTTCGGATGGGGGGAATTTATCTACTGGAGCAAATCGCTAAAGAATCTCTATTCTACCACTAGACGATTATGGAGCTTTTGACAGCCCGTTTACGCGAAGCTTCTCTGAAGCCAGCAAAAACGCAGCAGGAACGAGTGCAAAGCCGCGATCGCATATTTGATACAGAATTTGAAGCGATTCTAACCGTGATTGGCAGGCGCAACGTTGAGCAAGATCAAGGTCAGCGGCTGAATTTAAAAAGAGTTGATTTGCGCTCACTGTACATTCCACCGGAAAGCAACTTTGCAAATGCGGATTTAAGCGAAGCGAATTTTCAAAATGCAATCTTAGCAAAGGTAGATTTTGCAAATGCGATTTTGCGAGATGCAGATTTGGAGCAAGCAAATTTAGTCGCTGCGAATTTGACTAAAGCGAATCTAACTGATGCAAATCTTGAAGGCACTCAGTTGATGCAGGCAATTTTAGAGAACGCAACGCTCGAACGATCGTTCTTCTATTATGCAAATCTTCGAGGAGCGATTCTCAAAGCGGCGAAGCTACAAGAGACCTACTTGCGAGGAGCAAACTTGCAGAATGTGGATTTAACAGACGCATCGCTCAAGAACGCTGCGTTTTATGATCTTTGCCCCTTATGGTACACGAGACACTGGACAGATGAAGATTTTGACGAATGGAGGGAAGTGAATGACGAAATCTACCCTTATCACGAAGATGGCGCTCCTTACTACAAACCAGATTTCAGAGGAGCCAAGAACTTGACGATCGCTCAACTAAACACCGTTCAAGATCGAGAAAACGCAATCAACGCAATCTACGATCCGCAGCTTCGGCAGGCGTTAGGACTGCCCGATCCTGATCCTAAAGAGCTAAGGGAGTCGGAGCGCACGCCGCAGTAAGCCTAAATTTCATCAAAGATAAAATCATCGTAAATTTGTACAAATTCACAATCGCCGCTGAAGGTTGTAACATAACAGGGGTTAATGTGTATAAGCGGGTAAATATCGATCGCCTTCAAAATATCGTGTATGCTTTACACAAGCTGTAAATACTTTTGTATTGCAAAATGTATTCTCAGTGTGTTTTGAGCAATACAACGCCCACGGTGACTTGGAGATCGACCTTATATGCCGACTGATACGCAATCTGTTCTCAATATCGACATGCCTAGAAAAGCCAGGAAGGAAGTTCAGAACGATAGCAATGAAGCCCAGGCTTCTTCAGCATCTTCAGCGAAAAAATCTGTCTCGGCGGGTGAAGCCAGCCGCGCAAAAAGTGCTGTAAAAGAAAAAACACAATCAAATTCGCCGCGATCAGCGCAGTTCTCGATTAGCAGTTTCGATCAAACCTTGCTTAAGGTTCTCGCCACGATTGGTGGAACTGCGGTTTCTGCAATGATTCGGGACATTCTCAGTCCATATCTTGAGTTTGCTAAACAAACGCTTAAAGAACAAGGCTGCATTAATGACATCGGACTTTTCTCTATGACACCTGAAGAAATCACCAAGCGCTTTGAAGCGGAAGTTACCGAAGATCCAGAGAAGTATTTGCGTTTGTTGTATGCCTACGGCGAGAAGCACAAACTTGATATTGAATCCTGGGTTAAACCAGAGAAACTGATGTAGCTCATCTTGCACAATCACTTTGTTTATTAACTGCCTTTGATCCTCATCAGAGGCAGTTTTTAATTAGATTTAGAAAAGATTTCAAACTGTGTTAAAAGCAGTTTTTAACAAGGATAAAATCACAAAAATCAAACTGCATTAATCTATATAAAATATTGAAGTTCATATAACTTTAAGCAGTATTTGTGCAGTTTAAGTTAAAACTCAAACTGCACAAATTACCGAATTCTAAATACTAGAAATTGCAATGTTTACAGGCTTTTATAAGTTTAGTGAATCAGGAAAAATACCATAACCGCTGATATTGGATATTGCGAATTTACTTGCTCAGTCCCTTCTATATATCGTAGGATGCAGTCATCTCGCAGGCACTCTTTAGTCATAGTTTCGCCTCAAGAAATCAACGAGATCGCTGTCCATTTGAAAGAAATAAATAGCCTGATTAACACGCTTTGATTGACCAGCAAATCGAGCTTGTTCAGAGCTTTTTTGCCTTTTTTTCTGTCAAAAAACTCCCTCCACTCACTTCTTTGACTTATGGGTATTGCTCTTTCCCGGTCGTCAGCTTTACAAAAGCTGAATTTGTGGTCGCAATTACAAGCACCGTTGCCAGCGACTAGCATCATCATTGGCGCTGTGCTATTGACACTCAATTTGTCAATGCACAAATTAATTTCAACTCCACTGTATTTGCTTTCAACGATTCCGTTTCTTTTTCCAGTTGCGATCGCAAATGCTTATGCTTACCTCGATCATTGCTATCAGCGAGCGCGGCTTGATCGCACCTTTAATCTGAGCTTCGCGACTATTTTTGGATTAATGATTGGAATTGGGATTGTTGCACTTTTGACTGTGCAAGCAGATTCCGCTAGTGCTCAGTTCTACGTCAATGCTGAGAAATGGATGACCGCAAATTTCAAAGGTCAAGGCGGACAAGATCTTACACCTGTCATTTCGCTCATCTTTAACTTTCTGCGTGCAATTCTATTGATCTATCTTGCGGTGTCTATTATTCGAGTCGTTCAAGCAAGGCAGCAAGAATCGGATTGGCAAGAGCTAGCGAAAACACCGATCGTCATTTTGGTTGTCTTGATTGTGGGTGATTTTATGGCTGGATTAATTATCGGGAACGCCGCAGGTGCGTAAGCATGAATCCACCTGAATTTCGCACCGTTAATCGGATTCTCGATTCTCGCCCCAGAGTAGGTCCAATTCCTGCCGATCTGATTATTCCTTGGTTTGCAATCGCAGTAGTGTTCTACACGGTGCTACAGGGACTCTTGCACGTTGGCTATCTCTGGACTGGGTTGAGCGTCGCCGGGGGTTGTGCAACTTGGTGGCTCCTGAATGGCTCTCGTCCCTATCAGTTCTTATCCAAGTTCATCCAAACACCGAACTGGACGCGCGGCTATATCCGTTATCAGTCGCTCGCAGCATACCGATCTTCTACCAGACAGCGATATGAAAAAACCAAATCATCTCCAAACAGCAGAAAGAAAAAGGGTAGAAAAACATCCAAACCCCGATAGTTCACAAGTGTCTCAAGCTGATGCGCTGAGCAGAATCGAGGCTGGACTGAAAAATCTGCCCGTAAGCGATCGCATCGCGTTCTACATGAGCCATTTTCTCTCAGAACCTAAATGCCAACCTTTTCTTGCTCAACGAAGCGAGGATAGCCAAAGCCTTGAACTGTTTGGCACAACTCGATCGGGTAAATCCCGACTCATTGCCAGCAAAGTTCAGTCATTCCTAGCTTCGAGCCGCAAGAAACCCAGTTTCACCTTCCTCAATCTTCAACCATGAAGCTAGAACGCAAATCACAACACACGATCTCATCGAGCGATCAAGGCAACGCCAAGTGTCGTGCGATCGAGAACGAATTCAAAGCAGAATGCTTGATTCGCTATCAGCTAAAAGACGGCTCCACGGCAAGCTGCATTATGCTGCAATCCGGTAAAAAAGGTGCTGAAAGCTTGCAATTCATCTTCGGCTGGACATGTAAAGGCTTGCATACCTCGCTTACACCACGTCAAGAAGAAGATGCGTTCGATGCGATCGAGGCTGGACTGAAAGACCTTCCCGAAGGAGAACGTATCACCTTTCACATGGGCAGTTTTGCATCAGATGCTCAACGTCAATTGCAGCTTGATCAACTGATCGAATTAGCACCTACCCCGCAACTTAAGTTCTTGATCATGTCAGAAAAGCTGCGGATAAAGGATTTAACTTGGAAAGTTGATCACAATGGCGTTCGTCACCCAAAAGGGCTGCGAAAACCAAAGTTCTTAAGGGTCTACGCAACCTACACGATTTCATCAGAAACCGTAAAAGGCACTGATATCTGGGAAAAAATACTGCTTAAGCTTGAGAGCTTATTTCACAAATTCACTGGATTTGATACCCAAGCGGTGCAGCAAAGCTATGAAATTGCGTTTGAAAAAGCCTTTACCGATGGCTATCTCAACTACCAGCAGCTTCTCGATACTAAGATGCATCTTGAGACCTACCCAATGGATGTCGTCGATCTCTGGGTTTCGCAGTGGCAAATTTTCAATAAGACTGAGGCTCCACCTGTTCCCCAAATTCTGCACGTTACAGAAACAGGAATTCGTGAGGAAATCAATAGCGATGTTCACTTCACAACATTGCTACTGCACTCAGGTAGCCCCAAAGACGATCGAGCTTGGGTTCATATCAATGGCAACTACGTTGCTCCGCTCGTATTTCTCGATAAGCCAGGGGGATGGAGCACTAAATTTAACCAACTTTCTTACCTATGGCAAACACTCTCGCGTGAGCCTGTTGTCGATACAGAAGTCTTCTGTCAAATCTCTAAAGCAAACCAAGGCATTGTCAAAGACAATATGCGTCGAGTGATGAAGCAAAGCTTGCTCGACCAAAGCACATCGATTCGCAAAAACACGATCGACGTTGCCGCATCTTTAAGACAAACCAAAACCGTAAAAGCGCAGGAAGCTTTGTATGAAGGCGGTGTTGTTCTACAAACGGCAACCGTATTCTTGGTGCATCGCCCGACCGTTCATAAGCTCGATGAAGCGTGTCGCTATCTGAAAAGCTGCTTCTTGCGTCCAGCTTGGGTTGATCGCGAACGTGAATATGCTTGGAAAATTTGGCTGCAAACGCTCCTCATTACTTGGGATGGACTCTTAATTAAACCGTTTGATCGTCGGCTTGGCTATCTCACGAGCGAAGCTCCAGGCATGATGCCTGTCGTGACTCCGCGTGAAATTGATCGATCTGGATTCGAGCTAGTTACTGAAGAAGGTGGCGTACCACTGTACCTCAATTTCTACACTCAGTCACAGCCGCGAAATTTTGCTTTGTTCGGAACAACGCGATCGGGAAAATCGGTTCTGACTTCTGGAATTTTATCTCAAGCACTCGCTTATAAAATTCCAGTGATCATCATGGACTTTCCACCGTCTGAAGCTGCTTCAACGTTTCGGGACTGGTGCCGTTACCTCGGTGGAAGCTACTTCGACATCAGTAAAGAAGCCAATAATCTATTCGAGATTCCGGATCTATCTGGCTTTAACGACGAGGAATACGCTGAACGAATGCCGCAGTACATCGACTTTTTGCAAACTGCGGTGATGACTTTGGTGTTCGGTGGCAAAGAGCCAACGACTTCTGACGATCGCAACTTCCGCCAAAGCATTCGAGCGATCGTTGGTCCAGCCATTTCTCGATTCTTTGATGATTCAGACATTAAAGCGCGATACGCAGAGGCACATCGAGCCGGACTCAACACCGAAGCATGGCTAAATATGCCCACGCTGAGAGATTTCTTCGAGTTCTTCAAAGCACATAGCACTGATGGACTCTCCGAGTCAACGCGGCAAGACGATACGACAAAGAAAGCTGTGAGCCAAATCGAGCGGCAGCTTGTCCTCTGGATTGATTCAACGACGGTTGGACGAGCGATCGCTCGTCCCTCAACTTTCCGAACCGATAATCCATTGTTGGTATTCGCACTGCAAGGACTATCCGATTCTGAAGATGCAGCCGTTTTAGCATTGTCTGCTTACGCAGCAGCCTTACGGCGTACATTGTCTCATCGCCGCAGTATCTTCTTCATTGATGAATTCTCAGTTCTGATGGAATGGGAAGAAATTGCCAATTTAATTGCGCGTCTGTGTGCAAACGGAGGAAAAGCAGGGATTGAAACTGGGCTTGCGGCTCAAGACCCGAACACACTCCTGAATTCGCCCGAAGCAGGACCAAAAATTATTCAAAACATTAGTACACGGCTTATTGGACGCATTCAGCCCGTTGCGATTAGCAGCTTCTGCAAATTCTTCGGATACCCGCTCGAACTGATTTCCGTCAACGCGGGTGAGCGCTTCTATCCCCAAGCGTCGGAGATGTATTCGCAGTGGCTCCTCGACGAAGGAGGTCGTCCAACCTTTGTGCGTTACTACGGTTCACCAATCTTAGTTGGGGTCGTCGCAAACAATCCGGATCAAACCGAATGTCGTCAAGCGTTTCTACAAGCTTATCCAAATCCTTACCAAGCGCTAGCCGCTTGGTCGAAAGAGTTTATTGCAGCAACTAAGAATCAGCGCCCCTACCGTAAACCGGAGTTGGCACCTACACCAGTTGAGACAGAGCCATTACTGAATACGCTGCCTTCAGACAGCAGTGTGCAATCAAACGGAACGAAGCACTTACTTACAGGGAGGATTTTATGACACGAACTGTTCGACCCTCACGCAAACCATGTTTTGATCGGCGATCGATGATCATCGGCAGCACCGTGATTGCAGTACTGCTACCTTCGATCGCGCTAGCGGACGTATTTCTACCGAATGATGGCATTCTCAATCAAGCAGTTCAGGATGTCCTTGGCAAAGCCCAAAACCCGATCGGTGATATAAGTTCTACAATTTCATCGATTCAAGATCCAATCAACGGTGTGAGAACTCAGGTTGACGGCTTAATTGGTCAAATTCAAGCCTACATTCAGCAGTTTACGAAGATTCTGCCAACGCAAGCCGTTCTGCAAAGTCAAGTCGGCGAATACCTAAAGCACATCGAAACTGCAATTCAAAGAAATCAGGGCAGTTTAGGACTGCCCGATCCTAGTGCCACCCGCTCAGATGTTCTAAACACATCGCCACAAACGACAAACATTGATGGCTTATATCCAGCAATTCTCGAAGATGGACAAATAACCTTACGAGCAACGAATCAGTTTAATCAAACGATTCTTGGCAGCGATGCTCAAAGACTGCATACTCAGGCGATGACATCGATCGCGCAGTCTGCCGCAGATGTCGGCATGATTAGTAAAAACTCCCTCCAAATTGCTCAATCTGTTGGACAGATTGCTCAAGGAACTCAGCAATTTGCTCAAAGCTCTGGGCAGATTGCTCAAACATCCATGACTCAAGCAGGCACCGTCAACACACTTGCAGCGAGGGCAAAAGCAGCGATATCAACCCAGGATGCAATCAAATTTCAGGCTGAGCAGAACGGGCAAATTGCCAACATTTTATCTGGGGTTTCGACGCAGCTCGCAGGTCACTCTAGCGGACTATCAAGCGTTGCAACTGAACTCTCTGGCATCTCTAATCAGCATGGACAAGCTTCTGCTCAGCTTGAAAAGATTGCAGCAATTCAAGGGGATCAAGCTGTGTCATTGCGATCGATCCAGGTCGGAACTGCTGTATCAATCGCAAATTTGAGTGATATCAGCCAAGGAATGCAAGGTGATCGTCAGCGGGCAGAAATTGCACGTCATGATGAAACTGCCAGTTTGACTGAAGCAAATAACAATGGATTCAGAATGCTCCGTTGAGCTAAGAAACTTATGCAACTTCTAGGACAAATTGTAGATCCCGATACAAGCCTGAATATCAACGAAACGTTGTCCAGAGCCACGGCTGCTGTCTGGGATTCAAGCTGGCAATCTGCACTCAACGGACCACTTTATACTACGCTCACTCGACTTGGATTAACGCTTGCTGTGTTGTGCGGTGCGGTCTTCTTGCTACAATTTACCAAGAATATGCTCGAAGACGAAACAAATCGCCCACTCAGCGAACTATTCTGGATTGTTGTTGTGTTTGTACTGTTGTTCAACAATGGTGCTGCACTTGCTGGAGTCACAACGTTGATGCGCTCAATGGTCAACACGACCAACGAACAGGTCATCGGTGTGATTTCTCAGGATATTCGTGTTGATAAAATACTGTCAGCAATGGCAAACTATGCGTCGGTGCGTGGACAAATTGCAGAACTGAGCCATCGTTGCGATAGCTTCACGACAAATGACAAGGTGCAGGAGTGTCTCAAAAAGGTTGAGCAAGACGCACAAACAGCACTCAACGCAGTTCCGGCTGATGAACGAGCTGGAGCATGGTATGAGCAACTGGTAAAATTTGCAGCCGCTGCGATTCAAAATCCATTGGGGACACTAGCAGATGCCGCGACGACCGCTGCCGCAACTGCACTTAAAGCAACGACTGCCCCATTACTGACACTCGTTCAGATCATCTTGATGGCATGTCAAGTTGCCTTTCAACACCTCATCGAAGCATCACTGCTGCTAACAGCCTTGCTTGGTCCAATCGCGGTTGCAACATCCCTACTGCCGATCGGCGCAAAACCCCTATATGCCTGGATAACAGCTTTCTGGAGCTTAGGCATCTGCAAATTGAGCCTCAACATCATCACAGGTCTCATCGCAGTTGCAACTTATAACACCGGACCAAAAGATTTGTTTCCTGCCTCGATCGCGCTCGGTATCTTTGCACCCGTTGCGGCACTAGCTTTATCAGCAGGTGGAGGAATGGCAATTTTTAATGGGATTGTTGCTGCCATTGGCACCACCACTACGATTATCGCAAGCGGGGCAGCCGCTTTTGTCGGGGGCGGCAAATAAAGAGGAGAAATTTAATGCAAACGATTCAAAAAATCCGGCGTGAAAGCCGCAAGACAGCAAATCCACTCAACACCTTTGGCATTTTCGTCTTGGTTACGGGTGCGCTGAGTGTAATTAACACACTTGTAACGTTGCTGTTAGTCGGAGCTTTCTTTTCACTGGCTCACAAAAAGCCACCAACGCTCGTTCAGCTTGTTAATGGTAAGGCAATCTCGGTGGCAGCAATGTCGTCGAGCAACGATCGCGCTCCTGCTGTGGTTCGGCAGTTTGTAATGGATTCGATGATGGCTTTACTCAGTGCTACTGGTAAGCTTCCGCTTGAACCAGGTGCAAAACTAGGCTCAGAAGCGAGCGATGCTGGAATTTCTATCCGTACCAAATCCGGAGATCGGCGAATTTCAACGCTCTCTTGGCAAAGTAGCTTTGCGCTATCTCAAGATTTTCGTCCTCAAGCGATCGCAAGCATTGCTGACTTAACTCCTCCCGGAGCCTTCAATGGACAGGCACAAATGACCTTGATTACTGACAAGCTATCTGATCCAGAAAAAATTGCCGATGGTCAGTGGAAGCTCATTTTAATTGCTAGGCTTGAAACTTTTTCAAGCAACCATCCGGAGGGTATCAGCGTTCCCTTTAATAAAGAAATTTTTGTACGAGCGATTGATACTCCAACTCCTGGAGATTTGACCTCAACGCTGCAAAGAGCAGTTTATCAAACTCGACAAGCTGGGCTGGAGATCTATGGAATGCGCGACTTTCAACCTGGAAATCTCAAACCGTAGGAGGCAAAATGACATCTGAACATCCTACAAGTACCATTGAGCCAAACGAAGCCCAGTTGTGGGAGTTTCTTGATTCCCAAACGCAACGCTCTGCGCCCACTGCTGAAGCTGCTTCAACCGACAAGGGCACTGATGAAGAATTTGACCCGGAGCTTGATCCGGATGTTGAAGAAGATCCGACTGAATACCAAACGCAGGTGTCCTGGGTCTCCAGTCCCTACTCACGACTGTTACTTGGTGGTGGACTGGTGTTTGCGGTGATCGGTTCACTTGGTGTATTCCTGTCAGGCGTAATGAATAGCGTGAATTCGGCAGCGCAACAGTCATCGCCGAAACCCGATGCTAAATTTGCGTCTCCAATGGTGCCAGGGAGTAACGGTGATGCAGTTGGGGACTATAAATCTGCACTTGCGTTTCAATCGCAGCAAGAAGAACTCAAGCGCCAAAAGACATCCGCGAAAGCACAACCCAAAGTAAAGCAACCCGCACAACTGCCGAGTTCAAAATCCAGTCCTGAACCGATCTCGCCTACGATCACAGAGCGGGGTACAAGCATTCCCACTCCTGTTAGAGTCGCAACATCTAGTTTACCGAGACCTGTCTCACTACCCTCCCCGGTTCTGTCGCAGCCGCCTTCGGTTGTCAGATCGATCCCGCCCGTTGCGCGGGCAACTAATCCAGACGAAGAGTGGGAGCGTCTTTCAGGTGCAGCAACGTTTGGCAGTGTTCCTACGGCATCAGCACAATCCCCGATCGCAAATGCTTCAGATACGGTATCTGACATCCCGACTGAAACAACTCCGCGCACAAGCTTAGACAAAACTTCCACAGGACAAGTTGATGCTACCGCGAATCCCACCACTCTTGCTGCTTATGTCGCTCAGTCAGGTACAGGCGCACGCAAGTTGCTTGTTGGAACCCACGGCGGAGCAACGCTGTTAACTCCAGTCGTTGCAACTGGCAGCGAAACTTCGGCGACAACTCCAAAATTTATCCTCAAGCTAAACGAAGCAATGCAAGACGCGAACGGACTCACAGTACTGCCGCAGGGCACTCAGATTGTCTGTACTGTACGATCCCTTGATGCTAGATCCGGACTGGCTGATCTAGTCGCCGATACTGTAATTATCAACAATCAGGAGTATTCGCCGCCGAGCGGAACCATCACGATTCGCGGCGGTGACGGCGGTGCAATTTTAGCTGATAAGCTGAATGATCCAAAACGTGAAATGGCAGCACGAGATCGCTCACTCATGCTATCCGGCGCGTTATCGAAAGTCGGCGAAATTTTAAACCGCTCGACTTCAGAGACTTCAATTTCGTCAATTAATGATGGCAGTGGTAGTTCAGCTACCTCGGTTACAAATTCGCGCCCGAATGTTGCTGGTGCGGTACTTCAAGGTGCGTTTTCTGCTTTGTCGCAAATCCAAACGGCGCGTAGCCAAAAAGTGGCTGAAGATCTCGCAGCGCGTCCAACGCTCTGGTATATCCCATCTGGAAAAGCGTTACAGGTTTATGTTAACCAAACGATCGAGTTCTAGGAGGCACACATGAATGTTCGCCTCGCTTGCTTACTGTCCACGATTTCACTTTGCATGACTGTTCTTCCGATTCGAGCTAGCACAATTCAATCGATCACCAGCCACGATGCTCAAGGCTTAAATGGCTTACCCGCGATCGAGCTACCGCTTGGTCATACTGTCAATTTAAGCTTTATTCCATCTGGTGAAATTGTGCGGCAAGTTCGTCTCGACGATCGCTCGAAGGTAGTTCTAGGCTTTGATTCTCCACTTTGCTCAATCACGGCGAATTCAGGGAGTGGATCAGGCTGTAGTTCCGGGGCAACAGTTATCTACCTCCGCCAGCTTCGGAATGCTCTTGCCTTTCCAAGAAACGCAAGAGCATCTTATCAGGCGGCAGGAATCCAAAATACAACGTTGATAGTGATTACGTCGCGCTCTAACGGCAGTAATCGAAAACTTTACGAGTTTGAACTGCGATTAGTCAAACAACCTAAAACCAATATTAGAACAATACAGATTGTGGCTGATAATGGTCAGGCTTCACAGTCAATTAGAACTCGCCCTAGTCAAAACCGAAAGAGTAATGTTGATCAGCAAAATATTCAAAAAGTTCGACAAGGGCTTGCGATCGCAGAAGCGAAGTCTTTGATCGCACCAAACAGTCTGGTTCGTGACAGCTTGAAAAAGTTTTTTTCACTTGTTGAGTCTGGGCGATCGTTTGATGATGCCGTATCTAGTTCTGGCGTTCCGACTGAATTTATTGATTGGCTCATAACGCTTGCTTTATAAGCTCCCTTTTCTACCTAACGATTCCGCTATGTTTAGATTAATTGTTCGGGTCGTTTTACTGTTCATAATTTGCCTAAGCGCCACGCTAGGACCCGTAAACGTCGCCCAAGCTCAAACAACCGAGGCAGCAATGCCAACACAAACGCTGCAAGTTCAAACTAATGCGGGAATGCAGTCAGTTGAAGTTCCTGATTTTGGTGCAGTCAGCTTAAAGCAATTTCCACAGATTCAGGTTGATCGTGACCTTCTCTCTCAGCTTCAACAAATCTCACCGAATTCTGATTTTAGCCAACTGGTTCCAGGTGCGTATGTCGATCCTACGCAGTATCTCCAAATTGGCTCAATTTCTGGAGGTGAGGCATTTGGAATTGGGCAACTCAGTATCAGTCAGATTGCGCGTTTATCCAGAACGAATTTACAATCGCTCAACCTCGCTCATCTTGGTGATGTAGTCAAGCTGCAAACGCCTACAAGCCTCATCGAAGATATTCCCGGTTTTGGCAACTTACCCATTCAGCAGGCAAAACCACTGGTACAACTGGCAATGCAAAGCCTGCAAACCAAAGTTGGTGTGCCGATTGATCCCACTCGAAATATCGATTTTGAGCATTTACCACTTCAGTTTGAACAAGTAGCAACCGTATCAGATTTAGTCAAAGCATTTCCAGACATTGCCAAATTGCCTCTTAAAGCGCTAGGAGATTTCAAACTGACATCATTCAAACTCGATGATTTACCGGGATTATCGACTGCCCCCCTCGATCAGCTTAAGGTAGCAGATCAAGCATTGCTCAAAGACCTTAACTCGGTTGGACTTGGTAATATTCCGCTATCAAAATTCCCCGTTGCACCAAAACTCGCTCAAGGAGTGCGGTTCGCTGAGGTCGATGTGGTGCTCGGACCAAAAGAGCAAAACCGTTTGCGGGTAATTAGTGGAACCATCCCCCGTCGAGACAAATTCGAGGAGGTTGAATGTCCAGGTAAGTCATGTCCGCACATTGAGATGCACGATATGATGACAACGCAGTATTCTGGCTTTGCGTGGTTAGACGGTCGATTACAGGCTAAAGACGGTTATGGACCACTTTGCATTCCATTTGGCTGCAAGGGACCTGTGGGTAATCATCCGTTTGGCAAAGCATTTCGTGTTGTGGTAACTCGTCCACAAGAAGACAAAGGCAGCATTACCGTAGGATTAAAGTTTCGTGCCTGTAAACGACTGCCTTTTGTCGGAAAGACCTGTACGCCTTACTTCTTCCCGCCCGGTGACGCAGGAATGCCGATCGGCTCATTCCGCGAAAAGCAAATTATCCCATTTTTGCCACCAAGCACTGGAAAGGATGTCACCGGAGACGACTATACACCACCAGAGATAGCGACAGAAGAAGATAGCGGCAGTGATACTTGTTCTGCAAGCTTGCCGATCGACCTTAAGCACCTCGATGCTGTCACTCAGGCTGTAATTAATGCAACCCCTACAGATCACGGAGAGCGAAAACGTGCAGCACAGTACATTCCCTACATTATGCGGTCTTGTGCCAAGGCTGGATTGACTGATTCTGCACAGCTTGCTTATGCTTTGGCAACTGCCCGTCACGAAACGGATCACTTCAACACAATGGAGGAATATGACAAGCGAGCCTATGATGCGTGTGGCATAGGCGAGGGCATGATTCAAGTGACGCACTGCTATGAAAAAACCAAAATTATGAAGCGCCTCGGAATGAAGTATGGGGGTGTTTCCGACAAGCGATTACAAGATTTCAATACGGCTGCTGATGCTTTATGTGTGGGACTAAAGGAAGGCTTCTATGGTCAAGCTCGCCCGATCGCCCAGTGCTTTTCAGGTGGGAGAGCAAACTATAGCTGTGCCCGTCAACAAGTCAACGACCATGACCAGATTGAGTTGATTGCAAGCCATGCTCGCAGCTACCAATCCGCACTTGAACGAGCAAGAGCAGCAACCCCTGGAACTCCTCCCTCGATTAATGCCCCAAATGCTCAACTGACAGGCGCAACAACTTGCCTTGCATCGGCTCCGGCAAGTGGATCAGTGAACGATCGCGTCCTCAAGTCAGCACTCGCCAACAAAGGAAAAATCAATCAGTGCAATGACCCAGCAACCGATTATGGTCGCAACGGCTGTATGGTTGCAGTAGACACAGTGCTCAAGCGAGCAGGATTGCCAATGTTTGGTGGTAGCCAACCTGCGCTCAGCATTACATCAGCTATAGACGGCTGCAAAAGTGGAGGTCGCGGTACCCTTATCAACGCAAGCGATGCGAAAGCAGGCGATATTTTAATCATGGATGACGGCGTTGCAGCCGGACATATTGGGATTTGCACCAGTGATGGCTGTAAAACCACAATATCTAACTCATCAGGTCGTTGTAATTTCGTTTGGGAAAGCGATGGTTGCTTTAGCGGGTCGTATGGCTGCAATGGTAGATTTACTCGCTACCTCTGCCGAGTCAAAGGTTAAGTTTCAAGACATGCCACGATTTTGACATTAGAATCACGTCATTCTACAGGAACAAGCTCATGCAAAGACGACTACTATTACTAGCTTTGTTTTCGCTTCCGATCACGATGAGTATTGCGTCAAAAACTTCTGTTCAAGCTCAGTATGTACCAAAGAATCCGGATGAAGCAGCGATCGTTCAGCTTGTTAGAAGCCGATATCCAAAAGCTACGGTGACACGACTGGCGATCGCAGATCACTATGGGCTGTATTCGTGGATAGATGGAGAAACGGGTGGACAAACGGTGGTGTTAAAAGATTTAACTGCAAATCAATGGCAGTTTGTACGTGGAACTGGAGGAATGCTGAGAGCAGAAGATATCACAGGCTTCGGTGTTCCGCAACCAACTGCGCTCAAACTTGTAGACGCAATTCAACAGCAAATCCGATCTAGCTCCCGTACTAGAGAGTGAATTTATCCGATATCTCCCACGGTTGCATCCATGCACACCCGTAGGAATTCAAACCCCATCGCTTGAAGTTCTGCTTTCTCTGTTTCATCATTCACCACAACCGCTGTAACAGCACTAAAAAACCATGTTGTACTTTCTTTACCTGCTGCTGTGTCATAGAATTTCACACTCCTGGAGAATTTATGAAGTTGATTAATCAATGGATTTGCCGCTATCTAATCATGTTTCTGTGTGCTTGTTTACTGATATTTAAAACGACACCCGTTCTTGCTCAGGCAACAAGCATCGAACCTAGTATTCCGGATGCCACTAATTTGTTCAATCCGATTCTAGTTCAACTACAAATGACCGGAATTCCGCTGCGATTACCTACTTATATTCCAAGTAGTGGACAGCGCAGCAAAGACTCAACGTCAGAAGCTGAGGCGCGACGACTGAAAGCTTATGCTGTCATCGATCGTGCCACCCCGAATGGATACGCTGTGATACTAGGCTATAGTCCAACCTGTTCTGGTGGAAATGCTTGTCGGTTAGGAACCGTTTCGGCAACTCGCAAAACAGACGGCACACCCACGATCGAGGAAGCTTATGGATTCATGAAAGACCCAGCCTTCAAAGGACTGCGTTCAAAGCAGTTGATGGCAAAAGTACAGCTCACGAACCAAATCGAAGGCTATTTCATCCCTTGGATTTGCGGTGCGAACTGCAACGATGCCAAGGTCGTCTGGGATGAGAAAGGGGTTCGGTATGTCGTTGGAATCAAAGTCGGAGATCGAGACTCCCTAGTTGCAATGGCAAACTCTGCAATTCAACCTCGTACCTAAATTTCTTAAGGAACGACAATCATGATAAAGCAAATGACTTTTGTACAAAAATTTTATTGTACGCTGGCTCTCTCGATCTCACTGTGGACAATATTCTTGCCACAGTCAGTTGTTCTTGCAGCCCAACCACAGACCATTGATTCAACCAATATCGAAGCGGAGGTATTAAGCATTATCCGAGCGCACCCGGATGTGTTAATCGGCGCAATCACAGCCTATCAATCCGAACAAGAGAATCAAAGGACGCAAGACCAATCTCAAGCATTAGAGCGCTTCAAGCAGTCGCCAACAACGGTTTTAGGTCAATCTCCAGCAATAGGTGCAGGGCATGGGAAACTACTGCTAGTTGAATTTTCAGATTTTGAGTGCCCGTTTTGCGCCAAAGCTCATATTGACCTTCAGAAACTGGTCGCTGACCGCTCCGACGTACAGCTTGTTTACAAACATCTGCCGTTAGTGAGCATTCATGCTCAGGCGATGCCTGCGGCGTTAGCAGCATGGGCAGCCGCGCAGCAAGGAAAATTTTGGCAGTATCACGATGCCTTGTTTGCTCATCAATCTGATCTCGGTGAACCGTTGTATCTCGATATTGCTCGCACCCTAGAGTTAAATTTAAACCAATTCGATCGCGATCGCAGATCGAACGCAGCGCTCTCCGCCGTTCGCGCAGATGTTGATCTCGCAAATCGACTGGGCATTTCAGGCACACCCTCGTTTGTTGTCAGCCAAAATCAAACGGTTGAACTGTTTTCTGGTTCGGATCTATCGCCGATCAAAGCTGTCCTCGATCACGCATGAACAAGCTAATTCGCCCATTTCAACCAACACTATTCGGTCTCGGTATCGCACTCTCACTAAGTTTATTGAGTGCGACCTCGATGCAGGCACGTTCGCGTGTGCCAGAGGCATCGCAATCTCTAGCAGCCGCTACGCCAAATAGTCCAACCGTCCAGGCGATTCAAAAACAACTTTTTTCACCGAATGGTGCAGTCATTCTCACGGCTGTGGTGGGCTTGATTTGGCTCAATCGTCAAGATGGAGGGCGAGTCAGCAAAAAAAATCGGTTGGCAACCGCACAATGGGCAGGCAAAAAAGAGAAGCGTGCTGCCCGCCGACTCGCTCATCGCCAAATCAACGATCGTCGGCGCAATGCCGTCACGCTGTTTGTCGTCAAACCTCAACTTCAGTTTCTTCCGACTGCGGTTTCAAAACCTGGTCAGCCGACACCGACTGAACCTGGGGCAACGGTCGTCCGGATCAAAGATGATACCAAAACGCTTTGGCTTACCGAAGCTCAAAGCGGAACGGCAGTTGTCGGTGGACCTGGAACCGGAAAAACCCACTCAATCATTGATCCCTCACTGAGATCGGTGATTGATCAGGGGTTTCCGCTCATTCTTTACGACTTTAAGTACCCGATTCAAAGTGAGCGCATCGCAGGCGTTGCAGCGAAGGCAGGATACGAAGTGCGAGTCTTTGCTCCTGGCTTTCCAGAGAGCGATGTCTGTAACCCACTCGACTTTATTCGGGACATCGATGATGTTGAGATGGCGCGGCAGATCGCGATCGTTCTCAACCGCAACTTCAAACCCGGAACCCAAACGGTTGAAGATCCATTCTTTACTAATTCTGGCGATCAACTGATTCAAGCCGTTCTGCTGCTCGCAAAGAGTACCCCGTACCCAGACATTATTACCTGCGCTAAAGCACTCGGTGCCCCGAATCTAGCCGCACGAATGCAAGCAGCCGATTTACCGACCTGGATCGAAACAAGCTTTGGGCAACTCATCTCAATGGCAGATAGTGAAAAAACAGTTGCGAGCGTCATTTCGACAGCAAGCATTTTATTCAGTCGATTTATGAGTCCAACAATCCTGAGCGTGTTTTGCGGCACATCGACAATTCCGCTAACGCTTTCTGGAAAGCAACTGTTAATTCTTGGCATGGACCAAGAACGCCGCGATGTGGTAGCACCGCTGCTTGCCACAGTTCTACACATGATTGTTACCAAAAATGCGAACCCGAACCGCAAAGATCCGCTCGTGCTTGCACTCGATGAGTTGCCGACTCTCTACATTCCGGATCTGGTCAAATGGATTAACGAGTTTCGCGAGTATGGCTTATCGTGTCTGCTTGGCTTTCAAAACCTAGCACAGCTTGAGAAAGTCTACGGTCGCGAGACGGCGAGGGCAATCTTTGGGGGGTGTGCTGGAAAAGTCATCTTTAATCCCCAAGAATACGAGTCGGCTGATGTCTTCTCGAAGTTCCTTGGCGAAGAGCATTTGCAATACAAAGGTCGATCGCGCAGCATCGGCGGAAAAGGGGGGGCTAGTACGAGTATTTCACAACAGGAACGAACCCGTAAGCTGTTCGCTCCCGAACAGTTCCTGCGATTGCCGCAAGGAACGTGCATTCTGCTCAATCGAGGATACAGCAACAAAGATGAAATTTCTCTACCGCTTCGCTGTACCATCAAGATTCCAAAAGCGGATACTCAGCGAATGGAGATGAGCCAAGCAAAGTGGCAGAAAGTAAAAGCGCGACTAATCAAAAAGAGTTCACAAACACGAATTGACGATGCCGCAATGCGGTTGCGAAAAGAGTATTTTCTAGAGACTTACCCGTTAGAGAAAAAAGTTGACCCGAATGTTGAAGAAACAGCAGCCTGGGCGATCGCGGCTGGATTGTTGTAGGAGGGCGAGATGGCAGACGTATTTATCGACAAAGGTGACGCGCAATCAGCAATTAATAGCTATCTGCATATGTGGGAACGCATTGCAGAAATTCTGCTACTGCTGCGCTTTCTTCAGTTACAGGCACAATCGAGATCCACCCAAATTGGTGTAAAAATCGAAGATGTCCCTCCGGAAATCGAAGTGCGGCATGAATCTCCAAACGAGCTTGCTGGAACAGCGCCCCACTTGTTGAGGGCAGGAACAGCACCAGCCATTCAGATTGAAGGCGGTTCTGAACCGATCGCACTGCCACCTAGAGTAACAGCCGCACTGCAAGAACTTGCTGGAACGAATCCTCATTTGCTAGAACCGAGAACAACGGTGGGTCAACTGACAGGAAGCGTCCCCCCTGCACTCTTGCCTTCCCTTACAGCCGCAATTCAGCCTCAAGTCCTACCGACATCAACAGAACTCGAATACTCAAAACACCGAATTCTTGCAGATACTGTTGCAAAACTTACAAACGCCTATGGAAGTGAAGGGCATTATGCTGCTGAGAACTATACTATTTCTGTAGATCAGAGTATATATACTATTTGCAACGAAGAAGGTCATGAGGTTCTTGTCTTTCAAGTCGGCGACAACGGCGAGTATCACGTCATCAAGAATGACCTCTCGTTCTCGCAAGAGCATGACATTATTGCTTCGCGTCTTAACATTGAGATACATGGACTTGATTCCATCACAAGCGATCGCACGTTCAGCGAACAAACACAAAATTTAGGCGGTCTAGCACCACGAGGAGCAAAGGCAGCCTATATTGCGAACTATCTGCTCGATGGCTACCATACTGACAATTTTAGCCGCCCGAACAGCAAATATAGTATTAGCCGTGATGCTCACGGAACGTTAACGATTACGCGCAGTGAAGACGGCTACTGTTTGCTCAAAGCAAAAGACGGAGAAATTTTAATTGCAAATCTCACCCCAGATGAACAGCAGGGCTTTAGTCAAATTTATCAGAAAGCGCGTGAGAATCCGGCAATTCAAAAACAGCGCCCCGTACTTTCATCTTCGGTATCCATTGAACGGGAATGAGTTTTCGCCTGAATCAAATCTGTTTTAATGAAGTCCACCTTGTCAAGCTCAACAGTAACCCCTATGAATTTATCCTTTCAAGCTCTTGCCGTATTAACAAAAGAACCAGAAATTCTTGCTGAAGTCACAGAAGCAAACAATCAGTTGCCCTTTGCGCCTGACTATCAACCAACCCACATTCAGATCCGCTTTGATGATATTCCGTGTCTTGAAGTTGTTGATGGAGTTGCAACCGTACTCGTTAATTGCCCGGTGAACTACAAACCTCCGTTTACTGCATTCTATTTTGACCACTCGCTCGCACTGTTTCTCATCAACGGCGAAGCGATCGTCGATCGCACTCACGCAATGGCAAATCTCGATCTTCAGTTAAACCCAACCTAGCAACTTTCTATGAGCAGCGAACAAGATAT
Organism: Leptolyngbya sp. AN10; assembly: GCF_050565645.1. NCBI lineage: Bacteria > Bacillati > Cyanobacteriota > Cyanophyceae > Leptolyngbyales > Leptolyngbyaceae > Leptolyngbya > Leptolyngbya sp. AN10. The sequence goes on along the minus strand of NZ_JBNXVP010000004.1, from coordinate 113,016 downwards.
CTCTCCACTTGAGCCACAACCGGCTGCTGACTCTATCAGTAAGACTTCGATCGACGAACTTGTTCGTAATTTATCTGGACGAGCAGGAATTGATTTCGAGCCAGGAGAACTCAGAATTCAGCTAGGGCGAAGAGTCGTCTACGGAACGGTCGGTAAAGAGCAACGCAGTGATCTTGATGAGGCTAGAATTGTATTGCTCAAAGCGGCAATCATGAAGCCTGTATCAACCGAGCTGAATTCGAGCGAAGCGGAAGCTGGAACTCCATCTACGATCAAAATCAGCGTTGGTAAGACTGTTCTATTTGAGCAGACTGGAGGTGTGGTCAAGATTAATGCGTTTGAACTTCCTGAGTTGGAGATTGCAAATCCTGAAATCTTGGAGCCTGAAACCACGACCGAATTGCCTAGTGCTTTTGAAGAAGCTTCAATCGAAACAGAACGACCTGTTATCAGCAGCACTCCGATCGATCTAAACGGTACAGATGAAGATAGAACACGCCAAGCAGTTTCACCAACACTTGTAGAACCGATTTCAACACCGTTGCAAGCACAGGAACCGTTAAATCTAGTGTTATCTGAAGTTCTATCGGAACAGTCACTTGACATCATCGAAGGCAAGCAGAGCAATCAAAGTCCCGAAGCCTCATTCTACCAAGTTGCTCGTGAAGTAAACGGATGGAAGAATTGGGCAGAGCAGCGAAGCCTGAGTATTGACGTAGCTTTACAGGACATACTTGATCGCGTGACCGCTACATTAGGTTTAAATTCGACTCAAACTGAAGCTGTGATTGATCGAGTTTGGCAAGAACCTGTACAACAGTTCTCGGACGAGCAATCGCTCCACGCCTGCTTGTCTGTGGTGAGTCAGGTTGCTGAGATAAGTCGCCCGATGGACGAGGTGATTGATAGAGTTTCTCCACTCACTGCTAATCCCACAGAACAAGAGACATTCAACCATCGACAAGCATTGTTCGATCAACCTGAAACTGTACTTGATCCAAGTAGAGATCTTAGTTCTCCTGAAGCCCCAGTGGAGATTATCGTTGAGTTAGCGATTAATCAAGTTGAACTTCAGTCGCCTCAAGCTTCCAGTTCGACAAATACTCTATTTCCAGAGAGTGAGGCATTAAAACCGTCCGCGCTCAATACGATCGCGATCGTCACTCAACAAATTGAGGCGCTGCCAACCAGTTCAACAAAGCAATTCTTTCAACGATTAACCGCAGATATTAAGCAGCAAGCGATCAAAGCAACAACCACTATTCAGCAGGGTCTAGAAAGCGAGCAGTTTCAATCACTCAAGGCAAAGGTTCAATCAAGAGCAAAAGCTGACACGGAAAAAACACTTCAAGCGATCGGGCAGGGCATTGCATCTGCTGGAAACTGGATTGCCTCGCTTCCTGAAGCAAAACGAGAGCACCAGGCTGCACAAACAGTGCTAGCACTCTATCAATATGGGTTTGACCGCACACAGGAGCGAGCATTTCGCTACGAAGGATTCCAGGTTCGCCTTGAAGGACGCAATCAATTTATCCTTAATGATCAAGCCGGAAATCTTTTACTCAAATTTAAGGCGGAAAAACCGTTAATCGGAACAGAGCCAAGAATTACGATTACTGGGAAATCTAACTCAGGTATTTCCAGGGCGCAGTACGAAGCACTAGAACTCGTTCAGCAAACACCCCAGGCTCTACGCCGAGGCACCAATGAGGCTGAACAGCAGTATGCACAGAAGGTTCAATTTGTTGTTGGTGTGGTGCGAGAACTTGGACCCGGAAAAGGCAATCACTTTGAAGTCAAGCAGGAAGACGGAGGAGCATTAACCGTTCAGGCACTAGACGGACGCAAATATAGTGAAATTCTGCGTCTTGAGCCGACTGGTCGAGTCGAATCTGCCTTATTGAAGCGTGATGTTGAGCGCTTCATTGCTGCTCATCAGAAGCTAGCGAAATCGAAAGATCAATCGTTGGAAGCTGTCCGTTAAGTTAATAACAACCTTGTTTAGGATTAAGCCGTGATTATTAAGCTTTTATTCTCTACAACCGTTTTCCTAAGTGCCTTTCTGCTCTTCTGGCTTGAGCTATTCTTTGCCAAATTGCTGCTACCCAACTTTGGAGGTGGATCTGCAATTTGGACCTCTTGCCTTGCTTGTTTTCAGCTACTACTCTTATTGGGGTATCTTTATGTACATTGGGCGAATCAGCGAAAGAAGCTGACTCGTCGATTAACACATTTAGTGTTGATTATTCTTTCGCTTTGGGATCTGCCAATTCATCTCAAGCCGTGGGATTTTGTCGGACACCCTTCGCTGCAAATCATTGGTACAATTCTTGCCTCGATCGGGTCGCCGCTAGTCGTGCTTGCAATGAGTTCCTCGATGCTACAGGGGTGGTTTGCCACACCTGACCGTAAGCCTTATTTTTTATACGGAATGAGCAATATGGGTTCTCTGGCTGCTCTGATCGCTTATCCATTTGCAATCGAGCCAACATTCACCCTGAGCTTCCAATCGATCGCGTGGTCACTATTGTTCGTTCTGTTCCTCGGACTGATGGAGGCTTGTCGAATCGTGAGCCGCAACAACCAAGCTTCAGCCAAAGTTACGCATCAGTCCGCTCCAAACCATCTCCGTATTCAGTGGCTGTGGTTCTCATTTGTGCCCTCAAGTTTACTCGCTGGGATAACAACTTACACTACCAGTGATATTGCACCGAGTCCGATCGTCTGGGCAATTTTTCTAGGGCTATATCTCACAACGTTTATTCTCGTTTTTCTGCCATCCCCTTTTCTGTTTCCGGCTGAAGTTAAACCAATTATCTTAATGATGGTGATTTTATCGCTTGGACTTTACTATATGAGCGGCTCTCGCATTTCACCTCAGCTTTTAAGCTTAAACATTGTGATTTTTCTCGGAGTCATTTGGTCATTTCATAGTGAACTTGCTCGGCTACGCCCTCCAGCCGCGCAACTAGCTGAATTTTATGTGTTTGTTGCACTTGGGGGATGCCTCGGTGGATTGTTTAATGCCTTGGTTGCACCATTGATTTTTCCTCGATTGATCGAGTATCCCCTGATGCTAGCAATCTCTGCCGCATGGTTGAGATTACCGAATGAGTGGGCAAAGTCGTGGTTCAACCCCCTCTGCCGAGTGCAAGCTTTGCCTGCCTTTCGATATAGCATTAGCATCTGTCTCGCTATGTTAGTTGTGATTCCAAGACCAGAGCCAAACTTTAATGTCACAACCGTTGTGCGAAGTTTTTATGGAGCTTATCAAGTCGGGCAAACTCCGACCGTTCGCATTTTGCTGCATGGCTCAACCATACATGGTGAGCAAAAGCTTGATAAATCGCTCAGCCAGGTTCCGGGCAGCTACTACAGTTCTGGAAGTCCGATTGATGATGTCCTGCAAACGATTAGTGATCGTGCTCATGTTGCCGTTGTAGGTCTAGGAGCGGGCGAAGTTGCGAGCCACAGCAAGCCACAACAAAACTGGACATTCTACGAACTTGATCCATTAATTGTTGAAATTGCACGATCGTCGTTTACATACTTATCTGAGATGCAAGCCAATCACCGAATTGTTACCGGAGATGGCAGGCTAGAACTTGACAAATCACCAGAGCAGTACGATTTGATTGTACTTGATGCGTTCTCATCAGATGCCGTTCCGATGCACCTGCTCACGATCGAGGCTCTAAAGCTATTTCAATCAAAGCTTAAACCAAATGGGACGATCGCTTACAACATCACGAATGGCTACATTGATTTAGAAAAACCACTAGCACAGTTAGCATCATCATCAGGACTTTTTGGCATGATGCGTCAAGACCGCAGAGATTTTGGAAATCAAGTTGAAGTTGGATCTCCCAGCGATTGGGTCGTATTAACTTCTAACCGAAACCAAGTTGCCACACTTAAGCAGCACAAATGGCGTGACCTTCAACGCGGAGCGATGGCAGTCTGGCGCGATGACTTCTCAAATCTCTACAGTGCAATGCGTCATCACAAGTCCAATTAGCGGCGTTTGTTCACATCAAGTGCTGTTTCCGAAGCGCTGTTGAAGCACGCCAGAAATCGGCGCGAATCTTGACAGTTATTTCCGATGCAGCAGTCATCGACAAGTTTTCCTCTTAGCAATAGTTTCGGAATGTAGTCTCTTCGCTGCGTGATTTGTAGTCCAACTGAGTGCCGCGCTAATGCCTGCTGATAGTCTCCGCGACGTTGATACAATTCCCCAGATAAGATAAGCTTTGTCGAGGTCTACATAGTGTGGAAAACGAGCGATGACCGCTTCGTAGCTCGATAGTGCCTTGTCGTCAGCAGCTCTGGAATTGAGACCTCGCAGCCATCCTCCTTTGTAGTAAAAATAGTCAGCTCGCTGCATCTGAGCTTCGGGCGTATTCATGTCTTTAAGTTCATCCATTCGACTGACTTCTGATAGCTCTTGAACTCCTGCTACAATCAGCGCGAATGGGAGCCATGCAAGCCCCAGCAGAACGATGCTAAGTACGCCAACGAGAGAAAGAGACGATCGTGGCGCGGAGTCCTTCAGAAGCAAGTAGAGCAAAAGTGAACGCATGGCAAGATGGGGACGATTGACCTTTCCATCATGTCCTCGAATTGGAGAAATGTCGATGTGATTCTGTACAGAAGTGGAACAATAACAAGTATAAAAACATAAATCGTTAGACAGGGCGCTGTCGCGTTGCAATCAGCATCATCGATAATATGAACATTCGTGTTGACGAATTTGTACAAAAATCATCTACACATTCTATGTGAATCGACAATATGAACAATTGTTCGTTGCCTGCATATGATGCTACTGATCAAGCTCTCGTCCTTCACCAAGTCAGCTTGATTCGCACATTGTCCATTCGCTTTGACGGAGTTGAAGTTTACCGGATTGTTGATGGAGTGGTAGAGGATGAGCGTAAGCTAAATCCTACCTATCAACCTTATAACATCACAATTCAAACCGATGCACGCGACGAGCCGATCGTGTTTGTATGGGACGCAACTCAAAATATCTCGGTTAACTCTTTATCACACGTCGCGATCGCTGGATTTTGAGCAGTCAGGAGAAGTTAAGATGTCTGATTCGTTGTGGCAACAAATTATGCAGCAGGTTCGGCAGCACTCCGCTCCTGAAGTGATCGAGCAATCCTTAGACGATCGCGATTGTGAATCGCTTAAGTTGCCAAGTATCTCTCAATCTGCGATGAGCGTTCTTGAACCTTATACCGAACTGGTTTGGGATCTCAATCAGGCTCGACAAAAGCCACCGTTTCCGCCTGCTTATGTCCCCAAATCAGTCACAATTTTGTACGAAGATATGCCGTTTATTCGGTGGGAAGATGGACAATTCACGCTGATCCGAAATTGTCCGAATGCCTACCACCCTCGATTTACGGAGATTCAATTTGACGATCAAACCGCACTGTTTCTGGTATCGGGCGAAGCAATCGTGAATCGAATCGGAGCAATGGCAACGTTTGCCGAACAGCTAGAGCAGGCAGTCGTTCAAGGATAGCATTTTGGAGGTTTCGATGAGTACGTTTGAAGACAAATTAGCGACTGGCAATCCGAATCAACCTGCAACTGATCGTGTGCTTGATGAAGTCGCTAAACGCCGTGGTGTAAGCCGCGACGACCTCAGCAATCTCAGAATCGAATATGGAAGTCGAGGAAGAGTCGTGTATGGTAATACAGTTCGGGGCGATCGCACTGGATCGCATAGTTTGATCGATGACACGATTGCAAACATTATTCTTGCCGCATTCAACAATTCGCCCGATACTAATGTAGTCAATCATCCAGGAAACCCATCAATTCTCATCAAGCTTGGCGATGAAGTTCTGCTGCGCGAGGAAAAGAGTGGTGCTACCTCAGTTAATCTACTTTATCAGCCTGAGCGTGAGTTCGAGCCTGCCATCCAGCAATGGATGACTACACTTTCTCCTTCAACACCTGAATTTCAAGCAAGCCGGGTGATTAACCAAATCGCACTGGCAATGAACACTGATCCGCAAGTGCTAGCGAATGAAATTGAAATTCGCAAAGTTGGAGAGGTTGTGTACGGGTCCGGCGGCGAGACAAATCACATTGACTCATATTATGCAAAGCAGCTTTTATCGCTTCTACAGCAAGACGTGAGTGCAACCCCTGCGAGGTCGGTTGGAACACTTCGCCCAGACTATCAGATTTTTCGCGGTGATGTACTGCTACTAGAAACTCAGTGGAGTCTAAGTGGCGGTGAAGAGGTATTGATTAACCAAACTGGATTGCAGCAGTCCATTTCTTCGATTCTTGAAGTTGATCGATCTGCACCATCGGATCATAATTGGGCAATCAGAGCCATTACTGAACTCGAACAAAAAACACTAAGCACTAAGCAAACCGAAGGAACAAGACACACGATTTCCATCTTGCGAGATACACGAGTTCGACTGAGTGAGCTAGAGCATCAAGATCGTGCTGTAGATGCTCAGGAACTACAGGAGATCGTCTCAGAAATCACAGCAGGCGCAGATGTAGAACTCGATCGATTAAATGATTACTTAGCCACGAATCAAAACGAACATGGGATTCCACTTTCAACTGATCAAATTTGTCAGATTGCAGATGATCTTCAATCGATCAACCTTGCGAAAGAAAGTTTAGCGGCGGACATCGATGCCATTCTCGATCAGAGATCGCAGAGCACGGTGCAAGCATCGCATCCTAGATCTGAACCCACGATTTCTGAAGTCGTTGAATCAGCCAAAACTCTTGTTAATCCCTTAAACGAGCAACCCTCAAAACTTCATCGGTTTGAGGTTGCAGGCTATACTATTTCACTGTCACCAGAGGGGGAGACTGATCGCTTAACGATCAAATACGGTGACAGAGTGCTTGTTGAAGCGATTGGTGCTCAGATTCTTTCTGAACCAGACACACCTCAAGCCGCACAAGAAATTCAAGGATGGACCCGTGACGCAGCAGGCGTGTTTCAACTGGAAACTCGAATCAAGCAGGAGCCTGTACCCAAAGAGCCACTTGGCGTAAACGTGCCAGCATTAGAAGTCACACAAGCTGAACTGGAGCGAATGCCCGAAAATAGTCCCAAGCGATTTGTCCAGTCGTTTGTTCAGTCGCTTCAAACGCAAGTTCAATCGATTCAATCGCAAATCGCACCGCTTAAAACAGTACAAACATGGCTCCAAGCTGGAAAAAACTGGTTCGCGACTCGCTGGCAGGACGCACAGAACTATCGGGCAGCCCAAGCAGCCCATCAGTTGTTTGTTCGCGGGTATGTTCGCACTGGAGAAGATCGCTATCGCCACAATGGATTTGCGGTAACTCATACCGGAAACAATGATTTTCGAGTTAACAATCCTGAAGGTGAACTAATCTTACGCTTTCGCATTGATGCAGCGTCTCAAGCAATCCATGTGACTGAAGTAGCAGCAGGAAGAATCAATTCGGAGCTGATTTCAACGCTCAAGGCAGTACAGCCGCTTGAAGTCGTGCGAGGCGGTGATGTAGCCGAACGGCTTCATTATGTCAACAGCTTGAAATTCGCGGCGATCGCAGAACGAAGCTTGCAGTTGCAGGCAAACTCGGTTTTTGACGGCAACTACTACCGGATCGAACGTAACGACGATACTCTTACCGTTACAGCCCAGCATCCACGCCCTGAACTTGATCAATCTCGAATTCTGCTCACGGTTCGGAAAGGGCAAATTGTTCACTCTGCTCTTTCGCAGCATGATTTTGAGCGGCTAGATATTACTCCACAACACAATCCTCAACGGCAGTCTTCTCAATCTACACGACAACGACAACAAGTTGAGGTTGGGTGAATTCCAATGAACGACATTGCTTTTGAACAGTCTCCGTATGAGTCATTTCTCAATTTTGGGACAGCTTGGTGTCCAACTTGGAGCGAGCGGAGCCGAGGCTTTCATTGGAACTTAGTGTTAGCACCCCCCCGCACCGTTAAGATTGAGTTTGAAGATGACTACTGTTTACTCTTAGTGCGACGAGTTGAATGGCATCTTCAAGATTGGATTGAGCAATATGGGGATGAGATGGGTGTTGATCCTCGCGATCGCAAAGCCGTTAAGCAAGCAACACTGCAACTCATTGAGTCTCGATTAGGCATTGAACAACTCGATTCAAGCATGAGCAATCGCGAAATTGCAACCGCGATTGTGAAGACAATCCAAACAGATTATAGAACCCATCTTTTTCCGCACAATCTGCTGTTCCCCGTTACAACGCTTACAGCTACGGAAAGTCGAGATTTCGCAGACTGCATTCGGTCTGAAATTACTTTTGACGGTTGGCTTCTCGAAGCCATTCCTTAACAATTCACTCGTTTAGAAGCTAGCTGCTGTGAGCTAGCTCGTTCTTCGTTTAGGTTGCTTCATTATGGTCGCCCTACAATCTCAATATGCTCCACGCAGCGAAGGAACAGGTATCGACACGGTTACACCTACCAATATGACCACGGCGCTAGCACTGAGCCTTGATCGTGTGGAGCAAGTCACTGGGTTAGATGTGGATACCTATGTTGCAATCAGGCTAGGAATCGATCGCGAAACTTTATACAAGCGATATGCTGCTGAGCAGATTGACACCTTAGCAATTACCTACCTCAATCTAGAGCGTGGCAAGGTTACGCTCATCGGTAACGATACAGGCACAGGCAAAGGACGGATTGTTTGTGGATTAATTCAAAGTGTGATCGCACCGATTGCACTGCCTGACGTATCGCAGCTCTCTGAATCAGAAAAAGAGCAAGCGATCTCTCACATCCTTGAGACCGCACAGACAGCAAACCAGAATCAGCAAATTGCGGTTTTTCTCACTGCTAAGCCAGAGCTATACGTAGATATGCTAGGGCGCGATATGGTAGATACGGGAATCAAAGATCGCATTCGTCCTTTCTTTACAAATGCAGGCTTAGATTTAGAGCTAAAAGCACCAGATGGTCAAACGCTGGGGTTTATTCGCACAGGCAGTTCAACTGAGCGATCGCGAGAAATGCAGCGATTGATCGATCAATTTCATAAAACTGGAAAGATTGGCGACTACAACGTAGTATTTACAACCTACGATCAGCTAAAGGAAAAAGGCTCAATTCGCCGTCAGTTTATCGAAGCGATCGCCCCTGCTGCAACATTCATTCTCGATGAGTGTGACTTGGGCGGCGGTGCGTCGGGACCTAAACCCGATTTAAACGCAAGCGAAAAACGGCAAAAAACTGTGGGCGCTGACTTTCGCACGACATCAGGATTTCTAACCGAAGTGGTTTTACCAAGCAGTCGCAACTACGCATTGCTATCTGCTACGGCATTCAAAGATCCCTATGTTTTAGCGCGGTTGCTTTATCCGAAGAGTGAAATTCAGCAAACAGGCTTATCCGATGAAGCGCTAGCTGCAACGCTCGTTCGGCAAGGTACGCCTGCTCAGCAAGATTTTACTTCTAAGCTTGCAATGGCGGGTGAACTCGTTCGGTTGGAAAAAAGCATGGAGGGTGTGGAGATTGCCAATACGCTTGTCACAGTGAATCTCGACAAGTTTCAGCAGTCGATCGAGGTGATGCGGCTGATTGTCGAGTTCGATCGCGCCAAGCGGCTCGCCGTTCAAATCCTCGAAGAAGCAGCTTATGTTCGTGCTGAACGAGTCAAAACTACTGATCCAAGCGCTGGCGAAGCTTCAGTGACCAGCACACTCTTTACTAGCACTGCCTACAACTTTGCTCAACAACTCCTATTTGCGCTGTCGAGCGAAGGCATTGCCAATAAAGCGATCTCCGAAATCGAATCCGGGCGCAAACCAATTATTGGCTTCTACAACACGATGCAGTCGGCACTAGAGTTTTATCTCGACGTTCAATACGGTGAAATTTTTGAAGCAATCAAAGCAGACTACCGAGAGCAACATTTCGATCGCATTCGCATCGAGCATCCCGATGTTGCTCCGGAGATTTGGGAAGAAATTTTTCAGAGCCAATATTACCCAGCCATTACCGCTGCAACAAAGCGCGAGTATCAAGCCTGGATTGCCTCCAACCCGGAGATCGATCTTCATTTCGGGGACTTACTACTATGGCAGCTTGAAAAGTGTCGCTGGGTGACAATTGGAGATGCTTACGGTGAGAAAAGTCGCTACCGCATGACCGACGATGAATTAGGGATTGGCGCGATCGAAATCGTGAATCAAATTCAGCGGCGAGTCGAAGCACTCGATTGGTCAGGCATTCCAATTTCGCCGATCGATGATATTTTGCACCGCATCACCCAACGCGGCTACTCGATTGCTGAGATGTCTGGGCGAAGTTTAGGCTTGGACTACAGCAGCGGCAGCCCTCGTCTGAAAACAGTGGACGCACGCGATGTACAAGTTCGCACCGATACGAAAGCCGCTTTCAACAATGGTACGTCTGACGCACTCATTACAAATATTACAACCGGATGGAGCGCTCACGCGAGTCGAACGTTTCAAGATCAGCGACAGCGCGTTTTGATTGTCGGACAAGCGCACCCGGATGTGAATAAATTTGTGCAGCTTTTAGGGCGAGCGAATCGTACCGGACAGCTTAACCCAGTAAAGCATCCGCCCGATCAAATCGTTGATGGACGACCGACTTGGGGACAGGTCACAGAGCGCTACGGAATTCCCGGTGCGTTCGGGCTGCCACGATGTGAACTGGTGGTTGCAGACGGCATTCCTTATGTTCAGCGCATTGTGTCTGAACTGAATCGCAAGATGGATTCGCTCAACGCAAATACGACTGGAAATCGACAGTCAGCTCAGTCGTTCGACGGTCCGAGCTTCTCGAACTCAGCAGGCGACACGGTTGCGGCTCAACTGGTCAAAGATGACGATGAATTGAATGAAGCGCTCGATTATCCGCTAGTCAATTCTGAATCGAATGATGGTGCCGCGAAAAAAGTGACTGGGCGTGCCATTTTTCTGCCGCTCGAAACACAAGCACGATTGTTCGCAACCTTAACCGAGCGATTCAATGCCTACATTACTCAGCAAGAAGCGCTCGGCGAATCTCCGCTCGAACAAAAGACGCTAGATCTCGAAGCACAAACCCAGGCAAGAATGGAACTCATCGAAGCCCAATCAACTTCACCCCTGTTTGGTGGACCCGTGACCGTCGAGCGAGTGTTAATTAAAGCCCTGCGAAAGCCATATTCTAGCGAGCAGATTCGTGCTGAGATTCACGATCGGTTAAACCTCGACGACGCGCCCACACAGTCCGACGATTTTGCCGCTGGATCAGCCCTGCGCGAAGCTGCACTTGAGCAAATTACGGTTCGCCTCGACGACGCTGACGAGCGAGTTACTCAGCAGATACAAAACTACGAGCAAAAACTCGATCAGCTTGCTGAACGGCTGTTGCCCAAAGCAGGACTGCTTCGAGAGCGCACACAGTTGGATTCAGATATTAAAGCGCTTTCTGGACAAACAGACGAGCTAGTAGACAAGGCAGTAAAACAGGAGATTAAACAGAAACAATCTGAATTAAAAAAAGTTGAGTCGAAACTGAAGAAGCTAGAAAAAATCGAACAGGAGCAAGCAACGCTGAGATCGCGCAAACAAGATATTGAGACCCGCTGGCAATCGGTTAGAGCACTGCTCTCGGATTACCCGCCAGGACAATCAGTTTCAATTCGGACATCGAACGGAGCAATGCTCGGAATTATGCTCGATTGTCAGCGCAACGAAGGAGTGAGATCTCCGGTTGCGGGGAGCGCTTGGAAGCTGACGATCGCGGTTGTCGATAGCAGTCGTGAACTTACTCTCATGATTGGCGACGTGCTGCCCCCGTCTGGACGTATCACGCTGCAAGCAATGGATTTTGGCTTAAGAACCGATCCAAACACCGGAGATATTGAACTATTGCCTGTGCCAGCGCTATTTGATCGAGCACAATCTGAGACGCATGAACTGCGCGAAATGCTAACGGGCAATTTGCTCAACGCCAAAAACGGGGGGAAGTACGTTAGCTTTACTACGGCTCAGGGTGTCGTTCGTCAAGGCATTCTGCTACCAAGAGAATCAAACGTTGAAAAAGAGCTTGCCTCAGCCCCGATCGTGGTCGGCAATTTTGCTCAAGCTCGACAACTCATCAGTGAAGGAGCGGTGTTACGAACCCCGGACAACTTAACGCTGCAAAAAACCAGCCGGATCATGGACGATAACACGCGCAGAGCCGGAGTGGAAGTCGCAGTTAGCGCGTCTCGTCGCGGCGGTGGACACTACTATACCGATGTCGAGCTACTGAAATGTACACTGAACCGCGAGGGCAAACCAGGATTTGCAAAGCACTCCGACAAAATGAAAGCCTTTGTTCCTGATGAAAATTTAGAAGCTTTTGTCAAGCTTCTATCCCAGACAGGCACACCGCTACAAGTGACTCAGACCGCGTTCAAGGAACGCGCTCGCGAAGTAACCGGACAGGAGTTAAAAACATTTGCAGCCATTAGCAACGATGACTTAGGCATGGCTGAATTTCAAATTCCAGTTGAGCAAATTCGCGCTGAAATCGAACAGCATCGTCTGAAAAACTCGACCCTCATTGCAGAGTCGATCGACGAGATCGGCGATGAGCGGTCCGACATTGACGTACTCATCGACGCTTATCAACAGTATTTCGCGAACGGCGGTCAGTTTCAAGATATCCGGCAGGCTCGGCAGTTTGGCATTGAACAACTAGAGCAGTTAGGACGCAGCACGAATTTTCTCGATCGCACGATCGAAGAATGTATCGAGAGCGGCATCGTGCAGCAAGCGAAGCAGATTGCCGGATCTCATCGTGCGAATCCCCTGGCTGCTTTTGACGCTTTAGTTGAACTCTATAATCGCCAACCGAACCTCACTGCTCGTACCAGTGATAGTATTTTGTTGCAGCAGTACAGTACTCCGGTTCCATTGGGGTTACTGGTGCAGGAATTAGCACAAATTCAGATGGCTCGAACAGTTTGGGAGCCGACAGCCGGAAACGGTGCATTGCTGACGGCAACGACGCGATCGACGCAAGTGTTGGCAAATGAAATTGATTCAAGCCGCGCAGAACGGCTACGAAGTCAAGGGTACGAAGTCACCGAGCGTGATGCGACCGAATTTAGATTACCGACTCAGGTAGACGTAGTAGTCGCAAATCCTCCGTTCGGCAAATCCGATGATCACATGGGAAGCCCGAAACAGTGGGAGGTTGATTTAGGCAATAACCCAGCACCAGGAACTCGTGCTTATCCGACCACTCAAATGGATCACGCGATCGCGTTTAAAGCTTTAAGCGCAATGAACGATCGGGGTCGAGCCGTGCTAGTCCTCGGTGCGCCAATGGATCAAAAAGTTGGTAGGAATCCTTCCAAAGCTTACAACGGCAGTGACAAGCGAGCCTTCTTTTTTACGCTGTACAACAACTACAACGTCACGCAGCACTTTACCGTTTCAGGAGATCTCTACGGCAAGCAAGGCACTTCATTTCCCGTTGATGTCGTGGTTATCGAGGGGCGAGGAAAATCCGCGCTACCCTTACCCGCTGCCCAAAATCCACCCGTGTATCGAGAGTGGGCACAATTAAGAGCGGTTTTGGCACAAGCGCTAGAACGCAATGGAACGATTGCCGCACCTCAAGTTACTCGCAGCAGTGAACGACCTCAAGCAACTAGATCTGCAAACATTGAGTCTGAAATCGTGCCATCGGATATAGCAGCACCTGAGCAAGAATCAGAGCAGTTGGACAATCTAGAAAGCAATCCAGGAGAGGAAAATGAGGCTGCGACAAGTTCTCCACACCGTTCGTCAAGAAGCCAACCGAACAATCCCACTCCGATCGATCTTCCGGTTCCAACTGTTTCAGAAAGTACAGCGATCGAGCCGCCAGAATCACTTCAGATTCCCCGCGAGCAACTGTCGCTATTAGAGAAACAAGCTGCAAGATTTTTATACGACTCTGGAATTGCAGAAGCAATTTTAGAGGGCGATCAGTTTAAGCTTGGTGTGGATCACGAAACTTATCAACCTCTAGCAATTCAATGTCAGGAAAATCGCTTGTCGTTCACACGCTGTCGAGAGATTGATGGTGATTTTATCTTAGATAGCGAAGCGGTGTTCCAAATTGAACCGACAGGACACCTCCGCTTTGTTGAAGTCGCATCGCCACTTCCCACAGGTCAAGTGGTGCGAAGCCCGGATCGTGCATTTGCAATGTCCCTGATTCGGGCATTGTACGACGGTGGTTTTGTCGAAGCTACTCAAGCCGCTTATGAGCGATCGCGCCCAGAAGCAATTGCACTGCGGCTCGCAAATTCAATCCTCAGTCTGCTGGGACGTGACATAAATACTGTGCTGTCCCGACAAGTCGAAATCGATGGTCTTGACTATGTTTTCGAGTCAGGACGGCTGCTTGTTCCAGGTAGCAGGCGATTTTACGACTTTATCAGTGTGATTGATATTTCAGAATCGCTTGCGCGTCCAGTATTTTCCGTTGAAGATATGGACAACCAGCCGATCGCGACTGTTTTTGATCAAACCCATCTCAGACGACTGCGAGCCGAAATCGAAAGCGAAGATTTTGTCGTATTTCTGCCAGGTGAACCAAATGCGCGATCAATGACGATCGAGGAACTGGTCGATAACAGTGCTGTTTTAGGGGCGAATCGCCTCAACGAGCTATCGATCGTCAGCGAAGCAGTGATTCAGTCGGCTGAAACGGCAAGCGCGGGCGAGAGAGAGATTGCTGCCAAAGCACATCAGCGAGTGCCAGTCATAGCGTTTGAGCAAACCCCTCAGCAAGTCGCATTAGATCGACTTTATCGTTTTCTTGCAGGAGACGACAGTAACGCTGTACTGCCATTGACAGAAGAGTTAACCGAGCTTGAGCAGCAGCTTGCAGCAGCATGGCGCGAAGACTGTGCAGACGTAGTTAAAAGCGTTGCCGATAAAGATGCGTTCCTAGATTTTAATCCGGCAGCATTACCTTATAGCCCGGAGGTTGAGCCGATTCTAGACCGCATCGAACGATTGATTGAAACTTTGGACTGGTCTCCGCCTAAGCCGTGGGCAACGGCACAAGGGATTAGAGGGTCTGACATCGCTCGTCAAGTAGCACGGCTCATCTATACTGCCGATCGAGACCAAGTGTTTTCACAGTCGTTTGATCGACTGCGTGAGTTTATGTTGAATGACCCTGTGCTTGGTATGCAGTCAAGCGTTTTAGCAGGAGCACCAGACTTAGAAACCGCGCAAGCCGTTCTTGAGCAGCGATTTGATCAGATCCTGAGTGATTGGCTCAGGGAGAATCCCGATCAGAATCAGCGCTACCATCGCCATCTACTGCTTCCAACGGAACAAGCAGCAGTTCGACAACAGCTACGTGAGGCGTGGCAAGACAGTATCGGAATCACGACCTCAACCCCTGTGACCAAAAGTGCAGATACAAATAATACGATTTCCGAGCGCGTTCAGCCAGTAACCACATTAGCTGAACTTCAGAATCGTTATCCTAGCTATACCTTTGATCAGAACCACAGCAGACTTGATCGCTATTCTGACATTACGCTGTTTGTATATGATCCTGATGGAGCGCTTGCCGCTCATGTCAATGTTTCGCAGTTTGGAAATGTGGCTTATGCTAACGCACAGCAGCAAATCGAACGTCATGAAATACTGCGTGCTACTGAACCATTTCCAGCGCTTAGAGCAGAGTTTCCAGCACTGCGCTTCGAGCAACGCCTCAGCACCGTTGGGATTGTAATTGATGCGTTTAGCAAGGAAACTCGCGAACGGGTGACGATCGGCAGGTTGACCGATAAAGATAACAATCCCACGCCTCATCAACTGGCTGAGTTTATTGAAAAGCTCCGCAATCTAGGCTACTCGACTGGCGTGAAACAAGATGCGACTGTCACAGATCCGGTCGCAGAAGTAACCTCGATCGTGCTCGAAGACAACATCCTTGAGGCACTGCGGAAAATCGAGATATTGCCGTTTCCGCTCAATCACTATCTTGAGGAGAAGATTGCCACTCCGGATGCGATCGTACTCATTCAAAATCCAGCACTCGGCTGCCACGAGTGTTTCGGTGAGATTGCAACATCTGTAGCTCGACTGACAGGCGGACAGATACGAACAATGGAGATTGAAGATCTAGAAGTTCCGTTTAGCCGATTCCCAAAGTCAAGACTCGATCAAGTGGTTGAGCAGTTGCAATTTCAACAAGAAGTGGTCGTTGTTCACGGGAAGCACGATCGCGACATATTCCCGATCGTGCTTCTAGCTCCGGAGGAGATGCCCTTACTGAGCGTGGATCAGCCCACGCTCAGATATGAAGGCGGCATTGTTGTTTTCAATCGGGAAGAAATTGCAGCGATCGCAGAAACATTCGCTCAACAACATCAGTATTCTCGTGCAGAACTGAGAGACAATTTAAGCCGCATTGTGTCTACTACGCTGCCTGCTCAACAAATCGAAGCTGCGGTCACAGCGTTGCTTGATGATGACTGTCGAGCAACGCAATTTTCACAGTCGTCACTCAACGTATCTACACCTAGCGCCGAGCAGCAAGAATGGGAGGCGTTTGTTCAGGCGAATACCAAAACGTATGGTCGTGGAGAAAAAAACGCGATCGAGCGCTTCGCTCAGATTCAAGCTCGCATCAGGCAGACTTTAATCCTGCCAGATACCCTCGATCACAAAGCGGTCAAAGTTTCACTACAAGCACTCAAAGAAGTGGTTGCAACAAAGCAAGGGCAACAGGTTCTTCGCAATCTGACGACAGGCGAAAATGCTCATGTTGATGGAAGCACTTTGGCTTCGCTCTTAGTTCAAGAGGCTTCTGAAATTCGTCGATCGTATGTTGAAGCAAAAATCAATGCGATTGAACCACTGTTACAGGATTTGCAAGCACGCTATTCTGAGTACCGATTTCATCGATCGAACTGGGCAAAAACCGAAGGCGAAGTTTATCCCTACATCAACATTTGCGATACCGCCGATCAGCGCGTCGCTTCAATTTACTTCGTTGAAGCAACGTCAAAGTCAATTGAGAACGCTGAAGCGAAACTTCAAGAACATCGAGCCACTGTTGTTCAATCGACTCCACAACGAGAATGCGATAAAGTACCTGCGGCTGCGATCGATCAAATCCGCCATCATCTCAATCAGCTCGCTGAGATCGTCACACGCATTGACGCAGCACAACAGAATGACCAACAGATAAACGCCAACGGTCGCTATGAATTCGAGGCAGTGGGCGGACAGCAGCGCGAGCAGATCGATCGCACGATCGCGATTGCCACTGCCGCGTTTGACCAATTCCGAAATCTCGCTCCCACTCGCAACATCGATGCTGATCGCGTATTTGCTGAACTCGGTGGAATTCCAACTGTACCTGCATTATCTGAACTATCACAGGCTTGGGCGCAACAGCATTCTCATGCCCATGAAATACCGTTAGAGCACCAAACTCTCACTCCAGGTTATGCAACGATTGAAACAACGTGGGGAGTATTAACAGCAACCGTTACGCCCCGCAACGACGACTTCTTGCAAGTTGAGGTCATTGGTTCGACGGCAAATTGGCATGAGTATCCGAGTGAAGTTTACATCGGCTATGTCAGCGTTGACGAGTGGAGCGAGATGGACAAGAATCTGAGTAATCTCAGCGCTTTCGCTCAGTTTGTGATCGAAGACCGACACACTCAGTTTCTCCATCAACTTGACCAAGAGCGCGATCGCATTCAATCTAACCTTGAGCGATGGCTTAATGGTCAGCCTGAAATTGAACTTGAATCTGTACTTGCGTCAGATCAGGCGCGTGAGGCTTTGATTGATCGGTTTCAATCGATTTATCCAGAGCGCGATCGCGTTGATTTAACGGTTGAGTTTCGTCGATTAGCGATTCTCTCGATTCTCGCGCCCGATCGTCTAGTTGAATTCATGCAATCCGCTTCGCTATCTACTGCATCAGATCTAGAGCCACAAACCACACTATTTACGTCTGTAGAGAATTCTAGCGAAGCAGCGCAGCCCGACGAGCAGCAATTAACCCTACTGTCGTTAGACCAATGGGCAATGACTGACCAATTCACCGATTGGGACGACCCAGCCACACTTCCAACTCCCGTCAATGAAGAAACTACACTCGCGCAGAATTCTGAGATACAATCGTCTGTTCTTTCGCCTGCGAATCTCAAAGAAGGCACAAACCCGACTGAGGAAACGGGTCCTCAAGGAACTGGAAGAAGTTCTGAAGAACTGCATTCGGCAACACAAAACACTGTAGAAATTGATCGGCAAATCACGTTGCCTGATGTTACCGAGCCTAAAGTTCAATCAACGTTATCTCCTGCCACTCAGACAGTTCTTGCAAGTCAAGTTGCGATCGAGACCATCAGCGCAATTAATCCAGAGGCAGCAAATCAACTGGCACCAATGCTACAAGCACATGATTCATCGCCGACGCTAGAGCAGATGCGGCAGTGGTGGAGACAAGCCCTCGAAATTGGTCGTCCACCTGAGCATTTGCAGAAAATTAAAGAAGTCGGGATTGCGGTGAAAACAGGCACTGGTCAGGCAACCACAGAAGATTTAAGCCAAATGCAGCGTGACCAACAGAAGTGGCAGCAAGTCAAAACGTTGGTCGATCAAGCACACCGATTTCTTGACCAGATTGGCAAAGACGAGTTCCAAAAAGATAACTATCGGATTCAGCGCTCTGGCAACCAACTGACCATTACAGACATTAAAGAAGGTCGGGGTGACATTGTTCGAGTGGATGGAGAAACACTCCGATCTAAAGTCATGAAGAAAGATGTTGAGCGATTCGCAACAGTTGATAAACTGTTGCAAAAGTTGCATCGAACAACTGCAAGTGCAGCGATCTCGGAGCACAGTTCATGAATTCTCTTTCATCGGTCTGTGATGCGCTTAGCGCTCCCTGTATTCAATCGCTTCGAGACGCAAACGCAGGAGGAATTTGTACAAATTTTTCCTGCTATCTTTACTGCAAATCTGAAGATGGATTTAATCTTAGAATGTTTTGGTGTTTTTGTACAAAAGTGCTAGCCTTGAGGGAAGAAGACCATTTTTCTGCTGAAGAAGCGAGGCAAGGCTGATGTACGGGAACAACGAGTTTTCCGCAGAGTACCAACAACTGATGGATCAGTTCGCGTCACAGATGAGCGACCTGGAGCGTGATCTGCTTCAGCAGATTCAGCGTTTGAACTACGAAAGCGCGAATGCTGCGATGCGTGAACGAGTTGCAGACGCTCAAATTCTGGCAGATTATCGGTTAGATCCACAGATCGGAGCGCGAACCGCAGCCTATCAAGCACGAATTCGCCAAAGTTATGTGAATGGCATTGATCGCGGTTATCAATCTGGCATGAGTCTATAACTCTAGCTCAATCATGAGTGATGAATGAGTATTCGGGGAAGCTGTTGAGCAGGACACGATCGATGCTGATTCACCACTCAACCTCCTACTCGCTTAAGCTATATGGATTTTCTTTGCGAAGTCTTTCTCGAACAGGACTGGGACGATGCTCAACAGGCACAGCAAAAGCGTGATCTGCGTGTAGCTGAACTCGAACATCAGGGCTGGCAATGTACGGTAGGATTGTTTTACAACGTCTTGACTGGGAGCCGCATTTATTTAGTAGAAGCGACTTTACCGCCTCCGCTCTCGTCAGAACTGACACAGCCCCAGTCTAAGCCTCGGTCTCACTCGCTGCGTCCTCAACGCGCAACGCCGACAAAGCCCCGTTCTGCTTCCTATGAGAATCGTTAGAGCTACTTGATCGCGAAAGAGTGCGAGCAGCGGTAGCCTCGCTTCCCGTAGGGTTCGCTGTGCCAGAAGTATCGCATCAATGCCGCTACGTTTGAGATATCTCAAGCTTCCCTCAAAGACCAGGCTTACTAGCGATCTAGTCTTCGGGGCAGGGACTACAATCTAAGCTAGAAGAAAATACAAACCCCATACCAATGTCGAGTGCCGTTCCAACGATCGGAACGGTTTTTTTGCTTAAGGAACAGCACTTCAGCCGAGATAAATTTCGCCTCCCTGCTCAATAATCTGCGCGATGCGTTCTCGAAGGGCAATTGCGGGCAGAACAAAATGAGCAATGGCATTCGGCTGGGGAGCATCGAATTGATTTTCTATCAGATATAAATAACCTAGCTCCTGGCTCTCACAAGCCGTCATCCAACCATATTCTGGATCTTTTATTGTGATTCCGGTATGAGTTAAACAGTACGCAACAGGCGGGGGCAACTGAGGAGACTTCATTAGGATGCGTGAAAAGGGCAATAAAACTATATTACCTAAGACCAAGGAGCAACTACAGCAGCGGTAACTTTGATAATTCTGCTGCATCTGTGAATCGATCGTACATCCAGGAAAACGCTGCCTAGACGCTTCGCGTCACGTGGACAAGCGGCTCAATCAATCTCTCCTAACGGTGTATCAAAGATTTGAATTCCTGGCTGTTCTAGCACAAACCCCACGTCGGTCAGTTCCCCCATTCTCCCCGTGATGATCGCCGTCCAATTTCGATACTGCTTAGTCCCCTCGACGAGGTTGTTCCAGATCCTCGGTCGTACACTCACGCTGATAATCGCACTGCCGGTATCGATCGTAAAACTGCGCCAGTCGTTCTCAACCACAAGCGCGTCGGGGAGTTGCGTGATTTTAATGGTTAAGGGATCGAGCGCACCCGGAATCGAGGGCATCATGCACCTCCCTTAAACTGTAGCAGGAGTGCTCAGCTTGTAGTGTGGCGGCTTGTCCTGAACCTTCTCGGCTTTGCCTGCTCGAATGGCGTGCATTAACGTCGCTCCCAAGGTTTTTCTCGCTCGCGGCAGGTCGGCTTCATCGAACTTGTCATAGAGGGCTGCAATCAAGTCATCGGTTGTATAAATTCGTGCTGGGTCTTGCTGCATGACTTGAACGACCGCATCACTAAGACTGATACCCTTAAACTTGCGCTTCAGTTGCTTGGCATCAAATGCTTGGGGTTGGCTTGACTTCTCTTTTGCTTCGGTCTTAGCTTTCTTCGTACTTGTTCTGCGAGAAGGTTGGGTCGGCGTTTCAGTTGCCGCCTGATCCAATAGTTTCGTCACAGATTCAACGATGTCCTTTGCGGGGACGACTTCGACTTTTGGTGCTTCCTTAAGCAGGGCATTCAGGGTTTGAATGGCTTGATCGACTTCAGCACTCACGGAAGATGCGATTCCTGACACGATCGTTTCTCGATCGTTCATCAGGCGCACTCGCTCTTGTTCGAGATGCTTTTTCGTTTCATCGCTTAACACTGCGTAAGACATAGCGGCTTGTTCAGAACTAGATTGGTTTGATTGTAGTACTAGGATAGTCAAAAGAATGACGGCGAACCATTAAGATAGTTGAGACCTTAACCGCTGTTATTACGCTAAGCCTTATGTCTGATTCATTCGACAGTGCCGAAGATGCAGAACTCGTCCAAGCTGTTCAGGAAAGTCTACAGCAGATGTCGAGCACGTCCCGTGTGCCAGAGGCATCGAGCTTGAACACCCGCAGGATGTAGCCGCAATTCAACAGCTTTATCAAAAAGCGCAAGGATTGCTCAGCCATCTTTCTCCTGATCCTCTGACCGTAGCGCGAGTGACTGGCGTATTGCTGGTTTATCAATTACCGGGAACAGACCCAGACGAAGTGACATGGTTTGAGTCTGAGCTACAAAACTCTTCAGACCTGGAATCGATCGAGGAGCTAGTGGATTCCATCTTCCGCCCTGATGCGCTGTAGTCTTGAAGAGCTTGCAGCCAGGAGATTGCTTCTGCTATCAAAATTGGATCACTAGATAATAGATAGCTGTGCATACGTTCAACCTGATGAGAAGTTGGCATTGCTGCTGAATCAGCGTGTTGTACTGCGCCTTGGATCACATCATGCCAAGCTTCAGCAACAATCGATCTGGGTGGAAGAACAGGACTGATTGCATCGAGCACGTTTCCGTGTGGCGCAGCTATCGCGTAAGGTGCTTCGTCCGAAGAATTACCGCCATTACCAGGTAATAAGCTTGGAGGGCTAATGCTCGTAGTTTCAACACAATCCTCTGATTGATTGATGCTCGATTCTTCAGTTTCCAGACTTAAGAACTGTGGATGCCAGAGATCTTTATGTCGATAAAGCGATCCGCCTCCAATGTGGTATTGCAGCAGTTTCTTAAATCGTTCAGTTGCTTTACTGGGTAGAGATTCTTTGTTCAACAAATCTGCGATCGCGTTCCGAATCTTTGATCGTGCAGATTCCGATTGCTGTTGATTCCAGTCTGGTAATTCACTGATGTGACGATCGTGGTTTTTGATCTGAGCTTTGTATTTTCCATTCGCATCGCCATAATGAAAGTAGTAACTAGCTTCGACACACCGCGCCCATTCTGCAGCTCGATGCTCAATCTCATGCTGATGCCGACACCATTCTTCGTATCCCGGCAGCGATCGTGCGACTCGCACAATTTCATCGATCAGGGCTTGTCCGCTCAACGGCTTGCCCCCTGCAATGACATGATGAAACACATACGATCGCATGGCAATCCGCCCCAAAAGTCGATTGGTTTGTCCATGTCCTGTCCAGCCAAGTTCAATTTCTGCATTCAAGTCATTCAGATACTTATCTGCCTTGCCAGAAATGCGAAATTGCTGGCGACGGAACTGCTTTAGGACACGCTTAATTGCGCCGGAGTTGATTGTGTTGCGCGATCGAGCAAAGTTCCAATGCTGTACAAATGTGGTGCGATCGCTCCAAATCGGTTGAAAGTCTGAATTTAACAAGTAGGAGCCGATTTGCAGGGGCAGCCGATGAGCGTTGAATAAACTGAAACTGCCATCGTTCCGATAGAGTTTAGGATTTGGAAAGATTTCAAGTTGTCCCAGTTTCACGATGAACCCTGCACTTTCAAGCAAAACGGAGATCGCGATCGCGCACTGCCAAGAGCTTTGTGGCTCCTCGAATGGAAGATAGATATGTAGTCCACCACTGTAGCTCGAAGTACAAACAAGATAACTGACCAGCCCCAGTGGTTCTAAAGCGCTGATCATGCGAGCGATCGCAAACGGATCTCGTTTCGGGTGATAAGAGCTGCCTGCATCGATGTCGAGCATCGCATATTGAGTTTTTGTCCCGAAGCGCACACCGTAGAGGTAAGACCCTTGAGCAATTTGGCGATCGCTCAAGGGGTGACGGCTTTGTGTCTGCCAATTTGGAGTGTGTGACGGCTCTGAATAAGTTGCCCAAATGTAGTCATAGCGATGTGGGAATAATCGCAGAAACAGATCTTCCGACTCTTGAATTGATTGAAAGATAGGTGAAGAAGTTGATAACACAGGACTGACGCAGAATGATACTGAAACCTGCAAGGCAAGCAGAACGACTGCGCGGAATTATGACAGATCCAATTTTTCGGCGTTTTAGTGCGGATCAGTCTTGATCAGACTGATCAGATGTCATAAAAGCCCCGAAAGCCTTATAGCATCAAGAGTCCGAAAAAAGATTATGGGAGGATTTGGGGTAGATCATGGGAGAATACGGAGCTAAATTGGGAGGATTTGGAGTCGTTTGTCATAAGCATCAAATGCCCGTGTGATGCGAGTTTAAGCTCGATTTTGACCGTTAAAATTTTTATGACAAGCTCGATTTATGACAATCAATTGAGCGTAAAAATCTGGCAATTAGTCATAACTCCAATACGCGCCGGAGGGCAGTTTCAAGCTCAGGTGTGATCGGACGCTTACTCGACTCGATTTTAGCGATCAGACTTTGATCCACATCGATCGTTCCCGCTAGCTTTGCCTGAGTCCACTTTCTGGCTTTGCGAGCTGTTTTCACTTCAGAGCCGGTCAGTTTTTCCGTCGCAGAATTGCCGCCTAACTGCTTCTGTCGAGGCTGCTTTGATTGAGTCAGTGCTTCCATGCGTTGAGGAATCGGATTCGGTGGCTTAATCACCAGTTTCTGCTCTAACCATAATTCAACCCAGCCCTTTGGTTTACGTCGCTTTTGATCTGGATTCAACCATTCTGGAAAGGGTTTCACGTAGAACATGGGGGTTGTGTCTGGTTGTCCACTTGATTCTGGTGAGTAGTCTTCTGGATGCCAGCCTAGATTCAGGAGAAGTTTGAGTGCGTGATTCCAGCGATCGAACAGCGATCGTGATTTTTCGCTACTTTGTCGGGCTTCTCGAACTGCACTTTCGGTGAGAACGGCTTCAAGCAGCGATCGGACTTTATATTCATATGGGTTGCGATCTCTGGCTCGAATCCGAACATCTAACGTCAAATGAATTGCTAAACGTAGCGTTAACTCATCGTGATAGGGATCAAGTTTGAGAATGTTCAGCGCAAGATAGCCGAACTGGTACAACGCTTCCTTTGCTTTACTTCCAGCTTGATTCAGGAAATGTGCTGTCCACAAGCCCGGACGTACTGTGATGTAAACCTCATTGGGCTGCTCGATTTTGCCAGTGGTTAAGTCAAACTGTCCATGTACATCGATCAGAACTTCCCACATCCTGCCAACCGGAGTACTTGCATCTAGTTTTTTGTTGCCTCGTCCTTCAATCCAGACGGCTTTAACGAGCAAGCAAGATAAGGCATAAGCAATGCTGGCAACTTCATTTCGCTTCGTGGGTAAGGTCGAACTATGATTTCTATCCCAACCCAATTCAGCTACAATATCACTGGCTTTTAGGGTAAACGTACTTTCCCACGGCTTCCCTTGACGCATAGCGTGAGCCGCGAAGATGAATTGCAATTTTACGGTATTGAAGCCAAACTTGTTGATGATTTGTTCGGCTGCTTCCCAGGGTAAAGCTTCAATGTCACCCGGACTTGTAATGTAGTGTTCGAGAAAATTGCTTTGATTTGTTCTTGACGCATAGCGAAAATGCGCGATGCCGCTGGCATCTGGCTTCCAAAGATCGGTTTGAAGCTGGGCTGAGATACTGCTGACGATCGGTAAACCTGTCGGAATCGCCGCGATCGCATCGACCTGTGATAGCCGAACTTCGGTTGGAGGAGACGGCTTTTCAATCTCGCCACTGTGCAATCCGAGGAGTTGCGCCAGGGCAACCAACGGATAGTTTGGTAAATCTAGATCGCTCTGAATTTGGTTGACCAGCGTTTGGGAATAGAATTCTTCAAGCCGATGGATCTTGCTTTGAACGGAGATCGAATTCTGCCCAAATAGATAATCAGAAAGTTTCTGCTGTAGCACTTCTGGCGATTCAGGAGCAGACTCACCACTATCTACCCGCTTCAGGTCTTCGAGCGCCCAGACAACTAAATTTGACCAAATCTCCTTTGCTGCTTCTTCCCAAAGATGGCGTTGCTCAAATATCGTCTCGACTAGCGATTTAACTCGGCTCAGCAGCGTTTCACCTTCAAGATTGGTTCTGATCGTTGCAGGAACGCTGTCATTTGCAATCACCTCAAAGTAGGGTAGATTCGTCTCGATCGCAGATGAACCGCTGGTTGAATTAGAAACTCGCTGCTGATAAATCGTGACAAGTCGCTGAGTCAGTTGAACTGTAACCAGATCGAGTAGCGGCGATCGAGTTTTAAGATATTGAGCTGTAACTTTGATTTGTTGGGCAGTTGGAGGAACTTGAGCAACTCTTGGTAAGACAGGCAGTGAACTGTTTACATCTAGAGAGTCAGCCATATCAGGGATAGCGCTGCTCGCCGAGTTTAATTCGAGTTCTTGTGGGTTCTGTGGATGCCCGATCGACAACTGAGGCAACCCGTCTGGGGCGATTGCTTGTTTCGGTTTACGGCTCTTAGTAGCACGACTGCGAGAATTGCCCGGTTTCACGGCTCGGTCTCCGATCGTCAGAAATTTTTCTCAAAGTATTTGTGTCTATGCTACCACTCCACTTCCTGCAACTTCTGAATCGGTTGCGTCGAAGCGCAAAGCTGAATACGAGCGTGAGTCAGAAACGTTTTCGATGCGATAAAAGGTTCTACCATATCGAAAACGTTTTAATCGGCTCCTGGAATCGCAATTTTCGATATGATAATGAAATGAATCACATCGAAAATATTTCCGTAAGCCCTCATCTCCAAGCGGAACGTCGTCGGCTGCTTGACGCGATCGCGCAGATCCGAAAATCTGGCGAAGTTGCACCTGCATACTACTGGCTTTCGCCGCAAGTTGAAACGAAGGAGAGTGGTAAGACCTATGAGTACATTAAGCTCAACGTCAAAAAGCCAGGAGACATGAAGGTAAAAGCGCGATCGCTCGGTAAACCCGGCAGCGAAAGACATCGAGAATGGCAGCAGGCTCTGGCGCGTCGAGATGCGATCGTGGAGCTGGAGCAACAAATTACGCTCGTTGAGAATTTGCTCGATCGCCAGAAAGCGCGATCTGCGATCGTGACCTTACCTCAAAACGGGTAAAGATATCGGAATTAAAAAGAGCAGCGTTTTATGAATGATGAGCTTCGAGCAAAAGCGGACCGAATGCTTGCAGTCTTGTACTCAACCGATTTCGATCGCGGTCATCCGATCACTAAAGAGCTAGAAGGATTGCCCAGCCATCCTGGAATCTATGCGATCAAGCATAGATCTGGAGAAATTCTATATGTTGGAAAAGGAAAAGGATTGAGAGAACGTCTGAAGAATGGGCATAAGGCGTTTTTCTGGGCTTGGGTTGAAGGCATTCAAACAGAGGAGGTGTCGATCGCTTTTGTTTCCCTTCCGTTCGAGGATTGGTTACAATCGTTGGAAATAGAGGTGTTAATCCTCCAAAAGCTCAGACCACGGTATAACTCTCAAATTAGGCAGGAAGAGTAAAATGCTTCAGCAGCTTAAGACAGAAGAACATCTTTCACCGGAAGTTGCCCAAGCCTTTTTGGAAGGGCTGCCGATGCACGTTCGAGAAGCATTAGAAGCGAATGCACGAGACATCAATTACCCGGTGTGGGCTGTGGTCGAGATGGCAATCTCCGGGTACTTGAACGAAGATGCGCTCAGCTTCAGAGACTTGAATCCCGCTGAGAGGAAGAAGGCGAGCCAATTGATCGAGGAGAGCTGTTAAGCAATCGTCCCCACTGAGAAATTGAGCTTTCGATGTGATAAATGTTGGAATCATATCGAAAATTGATTGGGTTGCGCCTCTGAGTTGAGTGAGAAAGCTCCTCCAATTGAAAGCTCTCCCAGTTTCAAAGTCCCGCAGAATGGGGGATTTAGCGATTATCTTGAATGTCAAGCCACTGGTGCAGTTTTTTGGGCGCTTGTGCCTACCTGCTGGGGATTCTAAGCCCTGCCCACTTTCAGCATCGCATTCAGAATTATCAACAATTTTCGCATACAAACCACCAACACCACTTTCTTGGCTTTGCCGCGTGCCAACACAGTTTGCCATGACGCGCCCGACTCCGGGAACGCTCAACAGCAGTTTCTGGTGCTGCCGCCACTTGTGCGATTGCTGCACTTGCTGTTCAATCTCTGCCTCTAACTCTTGCAGTTGCTCGTTGAGCCATTCAATGTGCCGCTCCACACTGGATTGTTTTTGCTCAAGGTTTGCAACGTTTGGTGGTTTAACTGCTTTTGAGGAGCTGGAGTTTGCGTCGGTTCTTGATCGCGCCACACAAACAGTGGAATACTTAATTCTCTCAGCAGAATTACTGCCGCGATCATGAGCAGACCAACGATCGATCCGGAGATAATGCCCGTGCTCAATTTGCCAGAAGACTTGGTTATATCGCCAAGCTGCAAGCGCGATCGTCACAATTCCCAAAACCACCAAGCTTAGCCCCAAATTCTGCAAATTGAATAAGGAATGCGCCTCTGCATTCTGTCAAGTCAAACTCAGGTTCAGTCAGGGTAAACGCATACATATCTTAACAATGAGTGAAGGGATAAAACGGAAGGCTTAGGATTCGATAGCCTTAAGTTTATGTTGAGGTTGCTATGCCTGAATCAGCGATGACCAGCCTGAAAACTCACTTCGCAGATCTGCCTGATCCGCGTGTTCAGCACAGCATTGAGCATTTGTTGATAGACATCGTGATGCTCACAATCTGTGCCGTAGTCTGTGGTGCGGAAAGTTGGGTCGAGATCGAGAACTATGGGCTTGCGAAACAGGAGTTGCTGGAGACGTTTTTAGAATTGCCGAATGGAATCCCATCGCACGACACGATAGAGCGAGTCCTTGCTCGATTGCGACCAGAGGCATTGCAGCAGTGTTTTTTGAACTGGGTACAGGCAGCCTTCGAGATCAGTGGTGGGAAGCTAATTGCCGTGGATGGCAAAACGCTACGAGGCAGCTATGAGCGAGGGGGCAAGCAAGGCATGATTCACATGGTAAGTGCTTGGGCAGTACAAAATCGTACCGTACTGGGGCAACGCAAAGTGAATGAGAAATCGAATGAAATTACCGCAATTCCAGAACTGTTGGGTGTACTAGATCTTGCAGGAGCTATTGTCAGCATTGATGCAATGGGCTGCCAAACCGCAATTGCCCAACAGATTGTTGAACAGCAAGGAGACTATGTGCTGGCGCTCAAAGGCAATCAAGGCAGCCTGTTTAAGGATGTGGTGCAACTGTTTGACTATGCCCGTCAGCAGCACTTTCGAGGCATCGAGCATGACTGCTATGAAACTCAAGAGCAGGCGCATGGACGGACAGAAATTCGACGCTACTGGGTGATGGGACAAACTGGCTATCTTGTCAGTGCTGAGAACTGGGCAAAACTTAAGACAATTGGTTGTGTCGAGTCTCAACGCCAAGTCGGGGAACAAACCACTTATGAAAGACGCTACTATCTGCTCAGCTTGCCCCTAGACGCTCGGCAATTTGCTCAATCTGTTCGAGGGCATTGGGGTATTGAGAACCAACTGCATTGGATTCTAGATGTGGCATTCCGAGAGGACCAAGTCCGCCCAACGCAAGGCTACAGTGGTGAAAATTTAGCAGTAATCCGCCATCTTGCGCTCAATCTCCTGACTCAAGAAAACTCAGCGAAAGGCGGCATTCGTGCCAAGCGACTCAAGGCGGGCTGGGACGACCAGTATCTCTTAAAGGTGTTAGCTCACTCATCTAGTTCTTCTCTTCAATTATGAAGAAACGTGTGCATTCACTCTACACAGGAATGTGAACCATTTATCCTCGAAAAAAATGATAGAATTCCAAGAGATAATCTGGACGACATTCGGATCTGAGCTTAAACTGCTTACTGATGGTGATTGAAGACAACGTTCAGAAATGGACGTTATTTTAGGTGTAAATGATGTCGTTTCAAAGATACTTAGTGCTAATTGGTTTTTTGGCAACTGCCAACAGTGCCTTGGCAAGAAGCGTTGCTGACTTTCACGCCGAGACCTCAAAGTCTAGCTATAGCTCCAGCTTAGATCAACCCAAGGGCGATTCAGGTAGACAAATCGCTGATAGTTCTCAAAGAACAAAAAACCAGGACAATAGTAATATAGACAAGGAGACGAGAAGAGAAGAAAGGGATTTGGCAAGAGAGGGAAAGAAAACTTGTGAGATCTCCTATGAGCGTCGCAATGGAAAGAAAAAGAAATGTGAACTCTCAATCTACGAGCAAGCTCTGCCAGGTATAAATTTTGAGGCGACAGACGAAAAAGTAATCGATGAAATGATCAGAGAACTTCGGAAAGATCCAAGATCTCAAAATAGCATCATCGTAAGATAGCTTTATGTGATTCTAGCGTATCATTTGATTCTGATTTTCTTTATCTTTACCCAGATTTGCTTTTGTTCATGGAAAGTTTAAGTAGGTTTGTGCATCCACTGATTGCTGTTTCAACTTTGCTGTTCGCAGGATTCGTCAGTAGTAACCCTTCAACCGCAGAAGAAAAACATGCTGAATCTAAAGTAGCTCAGCTATCTGGGAGTCAATCACTTTCTAATTTCAATCAGCCTTACTCTGTTAGTTAGATTGTTTCTTTTGCCTACAATTGTGTGATTTCTGTAGAACAACCAAATGCTACACCACCAGTAGCAAACTACCGTTCATCTTTGACCTGTAGCATTGGGAGACCTGCTGGGTTTGTTCTCGCTCTATATCGGTCAAATGTGAATTTTCCGACAGATCTAAGATATATAGGTCCCAACAGTCACTCCTGTACACTTACTGCATCGTCATGTACCACCCCAACATACGCGCGATCTATCGATAGAACCCAGCATCTTTGGGTTTATGCAGGAGTTAATATCTTGGGATCAGATGGAGTAATATACACTGTCCCTAATGCTGGTCAAGCAGTTAGAACTTATAACGAGAAGGGTGCTGCTTATCCATTGATAAGACCAACACGCACAGATATGTCTGTTGTTCCATTTCCAGCCGATCCGCCCTATGTTAAGTATGTTGAAAGGGCACCTAATTTTGCTGATGAGCTACGGCGAATTTACACGACAAAAAATTGGACTATTCCAACTGATGCACAAGCTCATCACATAAAACCCATAGCATGGGGAGGAGGAAACGATCCATCGACAAATGGTGTGTTCCTTGGACCGGCAACTCACCAGCTTTTTACGACTTGGTGGGCTAGCTTTAGCAATTTGAACTGGTAAATCTTCAAATGTTCTTCGAGCCATAGTTGTATAGCTATCGAAATGACTTATGTATACATGGTTCTCAGAAAAAGTTGACCAGGCACAGCAAGTATTAAAGGCTCAAAATATTAGGTTAGAGCTTAAATTCAATTCTCCTGCTGACCAAGACGAAATCCGGCGTTGTGAAGAAAGGCTTGGGTTCACCTTACCTCATAGCTATAAGGAGTTTTTGAAATTTAGCAACGGAGCAAATCTTTTTTGCAGCAATGAGCCAAGATTTGAGATCACTCTACCCTGGCTAGCCGATAGTGGAATTCTAATTCAAAGCACAGACACTATCGTTGCATTCAATCAAAATCAGGATGAAGTTTACGTCGAAGATGGTAGTGAGAAGAAATATATTGCTTTCTGCTATCTAGGCTATGTGGCTACAGGTGATTTCTGCAGTTTTGATGTCACATCCAGTGTTGATTCAGAGTACAAAATACTTGACTGTCAACATGATTTATTGTTTGAAGATTGGCAAGCGGAACATATTATTGCCAACTCTTTTGAAGACTGGCTTGCTC
The DNA here is from genome assembly GCF_050565645.1 of Leptolyngbya sp. AN10. Classification (NCBI taxonomy): domain Bacteria; kingdom Bacillati; phylum Cyanobacteriota; class Cyanophyceae; order Leptolyngbyales; family Leptolyngbyaceae; genus Leptolyngbya; species Leptolyngbya sp. AN10. The sequence goes on along the minus strand of NZ_JBNXVP010000004.1, from coordinate 81,873 downwards.
AAATCTTTGATGAAGTGATTTACAATCACAATCGTCCAGAGTATTGGATTCCATCACCTTTATAGCAGGGTACGTCGTAGTGTATTAAAAGATACATTGCTTTACATTAGCTCAGAAGATTAAAGAGAATCACGAATCACGTACTGCACTTTAGATAAATATTTTCTCTGCCTTGCTCACAGAATCATTGGGCAGATTTCTCCTTTAATTCATTGTGGATGCCGTTTGAAGTCAGAAATGCTCAGATTGCTTTAAAACTTCCTTGTCCTCAAGTGCGGTGTCTTCTCCAATGTAGTGATTTGGCTTTTGTCGCCTAATTTTGCTGTAAGGCTCACCAATTTTGATTTCCATACATGAGCCTATAATATCCTGCAGTCATTGTTAAGATACGTGTGCGTTTGCCCTGCAGGTTCAGTTGAGTCAGAAAGAGACCAAATCGAGCCAGCGCAAACCCAAAGCCGATCAGTTCGCTGTTTGCAGTCAGCGCCCGTGAAGTTCTTGCTAAAAAAATTCCTGTGGGTATCGCGTCATCTTGCTGGCATTGATCGAAATGTGAACGACCTGTCATTGATAAGAATGATTCCCATTCTTTGCATATACTGGAGATTCAATCTGTGATCTCAGTCTTAATGTCCTAGTGTATGAGCAAGTCTAACTCTCCTAAAAAGCCACGTGCTCAAAAGATTGATGCGCCAACCTGTGAAACTCATTTAGTGCATTTAGAGAATGTACGTCAGGTACAACAAGCTGTATTGTCTATTTTGCAGGCACAGCGAATGGCAGAATTCTTTACCGTGTTGGCAGACCCAAATCGCCTCCGAATTTTGTCAGCCTTGGCTTTACAGGAACTCTGTGTATGCGATTTGGCAGTGGTTGTAAAGATGGGGGAATCGGCTGTGTCGCATCAGCTTAGAGCGCTTAGAGCGACGCGGCTGGTGAATTACCGTCGGGAAGGGCGAAACATCTATTATCGTTTGGCAGATCATCATGTGGTGAATTTATACCGGGAAGTGGTAGAGCATTTAGATGAGCCAGAAGCCTAATTTTTGCAGGCAAATTCTCACGATAAAATTCAAGCATGAGTGCTAAATCTGCCCGTTCCTACATTGTGTTGTCGATCGTTGCTGCAATGCTGACGATCGCGCTAAAAGCATCAGCCTACTTCTTCACTGGTTCAGTCGGGTTGCTCTCAGATGCGCTGGAATCGTGCATTAATCTGATTGCTGCACTGGTTGGTTTCTGGGCACTCTCCTTTGCCGCGAAGCCGCCTGATGCTGAACACGCTTTTGGGCATTCCAAAGCGGAATATTTTTCAAGCGGTTTAGAAAGCGCTTTGATTATGGTGGCTGCGGTGAGTATTGCCATTGCTGCTTGGGGAAGACTATTTGATCCACAGCCGATCGAGCAAATTGGATTGGGACTTGCACTGTCATTGGTGGCAACAGCAATTAATGGCGGTGTTGCTTTCGTCTTACTTCGCGCTGGACGACGACTGCGATCGATTACCCTACGAGCCGATGCCCATCACTTACTTACCGATGTTTGGACTTCAGCCGGAGTCGTAATCGGTATCTTCGTTGTGGAGTTAACTGAATGGCTGGTTCTCGATCCGATCATTGCGCTAATTGTTGCTGAAACATTATCTGGGCAGGATTTCGGCTGCTGCGTGAAACCGGATCAGGTTTGCTGGATCGATCGCTGCCCGCTCATGAGCAACAAATGATCATGGATCGGCTCATCCCTTATCAAGAAAGCGGCATTCAGTTTCACGCACTATTAACGCGGGTTGCGGGAGCGCGTCGCTTTGTGTCCTTTCATGTCTTAGTTCCTGGAGACTGGACAGTGCAGCGCGGTCATGATTTGTGTGAGGAACTTGAATTAGCGATCGCACAATCACTTTCCGGAGCGCACGTTATTACTCATTTAGAGCCATTAGAAGATCCCACATCTTGGGCGGATCAAACTTTAGAGCGATCCTTTAGAGATGAAATGCAAAATCCCTAAAGTCTGACTTCAGGGATGAAAACTTGCATTGATGCTGAGAAATTTACCGAGTGCAAGTCATTCTTGCATTGCGCCACATTACATTGCGGAGATGATGGGGATTGTTCACGACAGGCGGCTTTGCAGAGGCAGCATCACCTGTACAAGAGCTTGATCGGGAGACAGGATCAGCAGGAGATTGAACGTCGATCGATTTCACTTCGCCTTTGTCAGCAGCAGCTTGAGGCTTAGGATCTTGAGCCTCTGTCACGGGTTGAGCAGTCGGTTTGGTTTGAACTGTCCGAGACTGACCGAATCTCCAGATTGCAGGTTGACCGCTGACGGTGATCGGGCTTGCAATTGCAGCACCCACTGAAACAATAGACGTTGCAACTAACATTGATGCTGCAGTGATTAACTTATTCATGCGAGTGTTCTCGTTTGTGTTTGGATGATATTTATCAGTTTGCCTTTTGCAAATGAAAGAACGATGAAAAAACATGTCGCTAAGTAACTTTTTCGCCACATCTCAGAACTGGGGCAGAATCAACTTTACACATTCAAATTGGTTTAAAGTTCATCCGTAAATCACGCCAGCATTGATGCTGGTCTTCATAAACTTTACAAAACTTTGCTCTGTAGATTCTGAAATTGCAGCACATTGGCTTGATTCTTTCTAGAATTTTGGTATTGTGATGGTGAAATTTATGCGTTTGATTCATCAATTTATGCTGACCTCTGCTCTGATGGCAGGCGTGAGTATTCTCGCTCCAGTTGGTCAAGCATCTGCTCGATCGCAGAACTCCACTCCCGCTCAGAGCGTCAATCTTGTGAATCAGGGCAAGCAACGCGCTCAGCAAGGAGACCTTTCAGGCGCGATCGCACTTTACACTCAAGCCATTCAAGCGAGTCCAAAATACGGAGATGCTTATCTTCATCGGGGGTTGGCGCTGCATGATTCTGGCAATCTACAACGAGCGATCGCAGATTTTGAGCAAGCTGCAAAGCTAGAACCGAACAACCCTAAAGCGCTCTACAATCGAGGTGAATCTCGATCAGACATCGGTGATTTACAGAATGCCTATGCAGATCTAACTCAAGCCATTCGATTGCAAGCGAACTATCCAGAAGCATTTAATACTCGTGGTGTGGTTCAGGCAGGACGTGGAGATTTAAAGTCAGCGATCGCCGATCTCACTCAAGCAATCAAGTTACGTCCAAACTATGCGGATGCGTTTTACAACCGAGGGAAAGCTCGAACTGAGAGCAAAGATGTTAACGGCGCGATCGCAGACTTCACTGCTGCGATTCGACTTGATTCGGACTTAGCAGAAGCTTATGGGAATCGTGGTCTGCTGTATGCTCAAACCGGGAACAAGAAATCGGCACTACAAGATTTGCAAACGGCTGCAAAGCTATTTCAACAACAAGGAAATCGAGAAGGCTACCAAGAAACGCTGTCATACATTCAACAACTTCAACGGTAGAACGAATCTATCTCAGACGCAATTAAGTTTGATTGGCAGAGAACGACTAGATTTAAGCGGTAGGCGGACAGTAAATGTAGTGCCGCTACCAATTTGACTTTGAACCTGAATACTTCCGTCATGAGCCTCTACGATTGCTTTGGCGATCGCGAGTCCTAAGCCTGTTCCGCCACTGTTGCGCGATCGATCTGAATCGACTCGATAGAAGCGATCGAATACGTGTGATAAATCTTCCGCAGCAATTCCAATTCCGGTATCTTGAACCTGAATCACGGCTTGCTCGCGCTCTTGATACAGCTTTAGAGTGACTTTTCCCGTAGGAGTATATCGAATCGCATTGATGACCAAATTAGACAGTAACCGATAAATTTGATCCTCGTCTGCAATAATCTCTAGCGGTCTATTGGTTTGAACTTGCTCGATCAATGCTAGATTCGATGCTTCTGCTAAGGCTGAAAATTCATCGATCAGGTCAAACATCAAATCATTTAAACAGAGTCTCTGGGGTTGAAAGGTTAATGTGTGCTGTTCCAAACGAGATAGAAGCAGCAAATCTTTAACCATTCCTAGAAATCGGCTGACCTGACGCTCTAGTGTTGTAAAGGCTTCTCGCGATTCAGTTTCGCTGACTGTAGGCATTCGTAGGACTGAATCGATCGTGGCTAAAATTGCCGTGATGGGTGTTCGGAGTTCATGAGCCGCATCCGCCGTAAATTGCTGCATTTGTTGATAAGACTGTTGCACTGGGCGCATGGCTAATCCAGAGAGCCACCAGCTTGAAAGTCCTACCAGCAAGACTGAAATCGGTAAACCAATCAGCAGCATATTTTCAAGAGCAGCGAGACGACGATCGACTTCTCGCAGCGATCGTCCCACCTGCAAATAACCCCAGACTTTCCGATCAATGGTATGTAGTGGCAGCGATATTTGATGAAACCGCTCGCCTTCTTGATTTTGCAGCGTCTGCCATTCAATCCTTCCAGAAGTCTCTGGCAATCCTTCTGAGCGCAGTCCACTTGTTGCGACTAGCTGATCTGAACGACTGACAAACCGCAAATAATAGTTACTCTGATAAACTGAAGCGATTCTACGATCAAGGGCATTCTCTGAGCTATCTGCACCAACATTCAATTGAGGACACGGACGATTTGCAAGACACAAATCAGGGAACATTCCTTCTAGCCTTTGCGGAATCTTTTCAGGTTCAGTTAAAGACTGTTCCAGATTCTTATGAAACGCTTTTGCAATACCTTGTAACTCTTGATCTACTGAATAGAGATAGGCCCGTACCAAAACTTGATAGCTGACTAATCCAGACAATCCCAACAGTAACGCCATGACTGCTGAGTAACAGCCTGCAAGCTGTAAGCGAGTTCGATCGAGTATTTTATTCCGCATAGCGAGGATTCAGCCGATAACTTCCACCCGGAATCGTCTCGATCAAATCGCCACAATCGATTTCTGCTAAACGCCGACGCAACAGACGAACTTGCGCCGCAACTACATTACTAATCCGTTCTGCATCGAGTTCGTAGAGATAGTTCAAAATTTGATCACGGCTCATTGCTTGCCTCGGATGCTTCATGAAATATTCCAGAAGCTGAAATTCTTTTTTAGAAAGTCGAGTGCTGCGGGGTAGCGCATCTGGGAACTGACAGCTTAAGGTACGATTGCCATATTCCAAAGTGAGATAGCCAACTTGAAGCTGCTGGGTTTGGAACTGAGGCGCTCGACGCTGCAACGCTCGGAGCCTTGCCAATAATTCTTCCATGCGAAACGGCTTGATCAAATAATCATCGGCTCCCGCATCGAGTCCAAGCACTTTATCTTCCCAGCGATCGCGAGCGGTTAGCATCAAAATGGGCATGGCGTTCTGTTGCGATCGTAGCCGTTTGCACAATTCTAATCCAGTCAAACCGGGTAGCATCCAGTCGAGAATTGCCATTGTGTATTGAGCTTGCTTGAGGCAATACCACGCTTCGTCGCCATTCTGCACCCAATTCACAATAAACTGTTCCTGCTTCAGGGTGCGCTGGATCGCCGAGCCAACATCGAATTCATCCTCAACCAGCAAGATTTTCATACCTGCAAATTCTGACTCAACGCTTTGAGACTGTACCAGTGAATTATTATAGGCGGTGATCATACTAAAATCCGCAATCGCAATATAATTCTCAGTTTGACAAACCGCAATGAAAATCGAGTGAATTTTAGTCAAATCTACTGATTACTCGTTCATCCGGTGATAAGTTGCCACAGCAGATGGAGAATTTCGATTTAGATAGCGAAAAATCCAATACTTTCCAATCGCATCTAATATCACTGGAAATGTTGCAATAAACAGTCCGGTAAAGGCTCGATTCTCAGCGAGTCCATAGTGATCAAAAACGGATTTTAACAAGATTTCCCAGCCATAAGAGGAATGAAACCCGACAAAAACATCAGTCACAAGAATAATCAGAAATGCTTTTGCAGAATCGCTTAAACCATCTGCTAAATTGCTGAGAAACTGTTTCAGCAGCTTGAATTGAGGTTGAGTTTTCAATACAAAGACAATAAACACGATCGCAGATAGCAAGTCTGCCACAATATTTGACAGAACTTGGACGTTCTCCTGTCGAACACTTGCGGCGAATTCCAGTAGCTTTTCACTCCGCCGTTCTGCGATCGTCGGTAAAGCATCTTCTGAACCTCGAAGCAAAGCCTCAAACCGCAAACGACTTTCAAACGTCCGAAATTCCTTTAGGATGCGTTCTTCCTGAAAGGGACTGAGAACAATCTCCGAGGAATTGAACACAGTGTGTTGAACAACAGGACGCATCAGTACAACTTCAGCCATTTGATTGACCAAAAGTGGAATGACAAGCAACAGCAGAAAATAGCGTAGAGCCGCAACTGTTCGTTGACGAGATGCTTGAAACTCTGCGATCGCGTTTGATTCTGTATTGGGATCAACAACTTGTTGAACTCGCGCTAAAATTGCTCGCCATCCCTTGTTCACTGCATTCTACCTTTAGCTCTGCGGTCTAGTGGAAGTTTGAGCCACTTGCAGCGTTTTGACTAACTGTGCCATCGCGGTTTCTAGTTGAACTCCTGGATCAAGGTTTTGCCAACCTATTGCAGTCGTTTGCAGTCTCGTAGGAGTTTGAACCGCTTGCAGTGTGGTGGAAGTTTGAGCCGTTTGCAGTGTTTTGGCTAACTGCGCCATCGCGGTTTCTAGTTGAACTCCTGGATCAACATTTTCCCATCCTGCTGCGGTCATTTGCCGCATTTCAAAGTGCAAATTTGGTCCGGTTGCAGTTCCAGTCTGTCCGACTCGACCGATGACTTCTCCCTGCTTTACCATCTGTCCTGGTTTCACCAGAACCTCAGACAAGTGAGCATAAAAAGTTTCTTGAGCTGCATTTTGATGCTGTAGTGCTACCGAGAAACCGTATCCACTGACAAAGTTAGCGATCGTCACTTGTCCGGTCATTGCTGCTACTACAGGGGTTCCCATTTCTGCACCAATATCTGTCCCAGAGTGAAAGCGGAGTGTGTTCATAATCGGGTGCATCCGCCAACCAAACAAAGACGTGATCGGGGCTGGAATTGAAAGTGGGAAGAGCAAAGTCGAAGTTTGACCGCTCGATTGAATTTTAGGCAGAATGACCTGATTGTAGTGATTGAGTGCAAGCTGAGTTTGATTGTTCGGCTGAACAGTTGGCAACGGTTGATCCGGTGCAGAACTAGGATGATTGGCAACAGAACTTGAAGGTTCTTCTGGCAGTGGAGTACGGTTATTTGAACTTGCTGGATTTTCAACAGGAGCACGACGGGCAACTGTCGGAACTGGAGCAGCAGGAGCGAGTTCACGCTGAGTTGCCCCTAAACTGTAATCGGTACGATCGATATATGATTCAGAAGAAGTCGAGGATTCGACTGAACTGGATGATGTTTGCGGGACTGAATCTACGATCGCGGGTTTCGGGGTAGTTGCTCCAAGAGAATCGATTGCTGACTGTGCGATCGCTCGATCTGGGTTGAGCAGTGAGAAACTACTAAGGAGCAGAACGCCATATCCTAAAGCGGCAGAATAGTTCGATCGACCACTCAGCCAAATTAATTTAATTTGATTCATTCAAATGATCCAATTTGGAACAGTAGGTTAGGAGAAGTAGTACGTTGTAGCGGTATAAAGACTGTATCTGTGAAAGCACAGAAGTGGTTAAGATACGATTTCACTACTGATACTCAATGTATAGAAGCAGAATGAAATCAGCGTGAAATCCTTTACTGAATTGTTACTTGTTATTGCAAAAACAGAGCGCCGAACGCCTGCGAAATTGCAAATCATTCAGAAACCTGTTTTGCTGTGGAATCACGAGACTCGAACTATTGCTTGAAGCTAAATCGCCCGTTCATCTTCTTGCCCGCAACATCTGCCAAAATCGCAACTTGATACTCTCCTGCGGCTGCACCCGGAAGCACTGCCTTGTATGCCTTCTCTGCCGCATCATATTTCATCTCTAGTGGCTTCTGAGTCCCATCAGGCATTTGTACTTGAGCCGTCACTTTCGCATCCGTCACAGGCTGATGCGCCTCTCCTTTTTGAAGGAGCAGATCAAGACTGATTCCATTCCCCGTCTTGTGCGTAGCAAACTCTAGGTGATACTCACCCATTTCAACGACTTGACCGCCTTTGCCGTCTGCACCTTTGTGATCATGCCCATCTCCTTCTTTGTGTGCTTCTTTAGTTGCCGATTCAGCTTGAGTTGTAGAAGCAGCTTCAGTCGGCTTCGTCGCGCTTTCGGTCTTTGCGGCTTGATTGCCACCACTACAAGCACCAAGAACCAACAAACTTGCAGTGCTAATTAGAATTAACAGAGTTTTCATCGATTTCACTCCTTGATAGAACAAACAAAAACAATTTGGGTTAGCTATTGGGCACACCTGGATTAGCATAACTGCTATCCGGTGGATGATCTTGAATCAACTGATTCGGTGTCTTCGGAACTATCCATCGATTAAACAAGGAATAGAGCGCAGGCAACACGAGCAATGTTAATGCAGTTGAGGTAAACAAACCGCCTAAGACGACGATCGCGAGTGGCTGCAAAATTTCCTTACCAGCACCGCTACCAAGAGTCAACGGAACCATGCCTAATGCAGACGAAAAGGCAGTCATCAGAATCGCAACTAACCGTTCGAGCGATCCTTCAACCAAGACTTCCTTTAACGGTTGTCCTTGCGCCAATCGCTGATTGTAGTTCTCAACTAATAACAATCCGTTTCGAGCCGCTACTCCAAACAAAGTAATAAATCCGACCATTGATGCAACAGAAAGAATGCCTCCAGTCAGCGCGATCGACAAGACTCCACCCACTAAGGCTAACGGCAAGTTTGCCAAAATCATCATCGTAGCAGGGATAGATTTTACCGCAAAGTACAACAAAACTGCGATCGCCACAAGTGCCACTGCGCCCGTTAACAATAGCGTTTTTGTTGCACCTTCCTGTGCCTCAAACTGTCCGCCATATTCAACATAGTATCCTGCAGGCAGTTGAACGTTTTGTTTAACCTTAGTGCGGATCTCTTGAATCGCTGAACCTAAATCTCGTCCTGCTACATTGCTCGAAATCACAATATAGCGAGAGACGTTTTCACGATTGATGGTGTTCGGACCTTTGCCGTTATCGACTTTGGCAACTTGAGCTAGCGGAACTTTCTGTCCATTCGGAGTATCGACTAATAGATTCCGAATGACATCGATGCTATTGCGATAAGGTTCTTGAAACCATACAACAAGATCAAAGGTTTGCTGATTTTCTAGGACTTGAGAAACAACCTTGCCGTTCAGTCCAGTCTCTACCAGATCAGACAATTCCCCAATCGTAATGCCGTATCGTGCAGCCGCATCGCGATCGAACTCAATCTGAAGCTGTTTCACAGGGACTTGGGGTTCAAGCTGTAAATCTGTTAATCCTTTCACTTCGCCCATCGCGCTCTGGATTTGCTGTCCAAGTGTGCGAAGCTGATCGAGATCGGGACCGAAAATTTTCACTGCGATCGCGCTTCTGACTCCAGATAGTACTGCGTCCATCCGGTGAGAAATGAATCCACCAATGTTAGAAGCAACACCCGGAATTCTCTTGAACTCTTCGCGAATCTGCTCGATGCTTTTCTCGCGGTCTTTTGCGCCTTCTTCACTCAGTTGAACATCTAATTCCCCAGAATTTGTGCCTGCTACCTCGACATCGCCTTGAGCGCGTCCAGAGCGAAACTGCACGGTTTCAAAGTTGGGGTTTCCAGCTAAAGCTTGTTCTAGTACTAATCCGGTTTGATTGGTTTCTTCGAGTGATGAGCCAGGATATAGTGTTGCTGCGATTACAAGGGCACGATCGTTAAATTCGGGTAAAAAGACCTGACCTACACCCGTCAGAATCACAAGCGATGCAGCAAAAGCTGCTAGTGAACCAACAATAATTGTCTTGGGATGTCGGATTGAGAATCGGAGTGCAGGACGGTAGAGTTGTTGGGCTTTATGTTCTAACCAAGTTTCGGTACTGGGAAGCCTGCGATTTACGAGCAACAAGGCGCACATTGCAGGAGTCAACGTCAATGCAACCAGCGTCGAAGCAAAGATACACAAAAGATAGGCAACACCCATCGGCGTAAAAATTCGCCCCTCAACTCCAGACAAGGCAAAGATCGGTGCAAAAACGACTGCAATGATCACCGTTGCAAATAGAACGCTGACCCGAACTTCAACCGAGCCATCAAACACAACTTGGAAGGGATTGCGCGGATTGTCGGATAGTTGATTTTCGCGTAAGCGACGGTAGACATTTTCCATATCGACGATCGCATCATCGACAACTGATCCGATTGCGACTACTAATCCACCGAGCGTCATCGTATTGATGCCTTGTCCCGTCCAATTGAGAATCAACATTCCCAGCAGCAAGGACACCGGAAGCGCACTCAGACTAATCACAACAGTACGCCAGTTCATTAGAAACAGAATCAGCACAACAGAGACAATAATCGTTCCGTCTCGCAATGCTTCTTCAACGTTTTTTATCGACGCTTCAATAAAGTCTTCTTGTCGGAATGTAGTTGCGATTTTGACATCTTTTGGCAAGCTTTCCTTCAATTCTTCGAGCGCCGCTTCTACTGCTTTTGTGACTGCTGGAGTGTCCGCAGTCGGCTGTTTATTGACGGTCAAAACGACGGCTTTCTTGCCTGCAAAACTTCCATCTCCCCGCTTCAGTGCTGAACCGATTTGAACATCGGCAACTTGCTCTAGTAGGATAGGCTTACCGTCTTTGGCTTTGATCACCGATCGCTTCAGTTGCTCGACCGATTCTACTCGTCCAACACCGCGCACTACAGTTTCTTCGTCGCGTGTAATTAAGAATCCTCCAGGTGCATTACTGTTTGCGGCGGAAGTTGCTTTGACGACATCATCAAGCGTCACATTGAAGGCTTTGAGTTTGTCAGGATTAATCAGCACTTGATATTGCCGCTCATCGCCGCCAAAAATCACTACATTACTCACACCCGGAACTGCCAATAACCGATTTTTCACTTGCCAATTTACGATCCGCCAAACCTCCATCAGCGGAGTTGCTTCAGAGGTAAACGCATATTTGACTGTCCATGCCAGTGGAGAACTGATGGGTAAAATCTTAGGATCGTTTACGCCTTGAGGTAATTGTCCGCGTACTTGCTGCAAACGTTCCGCTACAAGCTGACGTGCTCGGTAAATTTCAGTGTCCCACTTGAATGTTGCTTGAACCGCAGACAGTCCAACGGCTGAGGACGATCGTAGGCTATCTAGTCCGGGTGTTCCATTGATTGCACTTTCGATCGGGCGTGTCACTAAAGCTTCGACTTCTTCCGGTGCGAGTCCGGGCGCTTCTGCTTGAATTTCGACTTGCGGCGGCGCAAAGCCTGGAAACACATCCAGCGGCATTTGGGATAAGTTAAGAAAGCCCCATACACTCACTAGAATAGATGCCAGCACGACCAGCCAACGCTGTGCGATCGACCATTTAACGATTGAGTTAAGCATTACTATTTATCTCTTTCAACATGCCAGGAGTATCAGCCTGATCAATAGAGGATGACTTCGGGAACAATACTTTACCAAACTTGGCGTACAAAGCAGGCAGCATTAGTAACGTGAGTGCTGTTGAGGTAAACAATCCACCGAGAACGACGATCGATAACGGCTGCAAAATTTCCTTACCAGGTCCACCTTCGGAAATTAGTGGAAACAATCCCAAAGCGGAAGTAAACGCAGTCATTAGAATTGCGTTCAGTCGTTCCTGAGAACCTTTAATGATTACTTCTTTGAACGGCATTCCTTCGGCAAATTTGGCATTGTAGTTATCGACGAGCAGTAGTCCATTACGAGTTGCAACTCCAAACAGTGTCACAAATCCGACCAGAGACGCGATCGACAAAATTCCTCCAGATAATGCGACTGCAATCACACCTCCAACTAACCCGATCGGTAAGTTCACCATGATCATCAGCGTGGAAGGAATCGATTTCACTGAGAAGTACATCAAAATAGTAATCACCACGAAGGCGATCGCGCTAAAGAGCAGAATGTTTTGACTCGCACGTTCCTCCGCTTCAAATTGTCCACCGTATTGCACGAAGTATCCCGCAGGCAATTGTACGTTCTCTCTCACTTTTGCCTGAATGTCGTTGACCACTGACCGCAAATCTCGCCCCTTCACATTCGCCGACACAATAATCAATCGAGAAACGTTCTCGCGATTGATTGTATTTGGTCCAGTTCCCCTCACGACGCGAGCAACTTGCGCCAATGGAATTTTCTGACCGTTTGCTGTATCAACTAACAAATTCTCGATCGTTTCTAAACTATTCCGTGCTTCTGGCTTCAACCAAACGACTAAATCAAAGGTCTGCTGATTCTCCAAAACCTGAGAGACAACGCGCCCATTCAGAGCCGTCTCGATCGTTTCAGACAATGCCCCAACCGATAAACCATATCGACTGGCAGCCGCTCGATCAAACTTGATTTGAACTTGTGGAATGGGGACTTGAGGTTCAAGCTGCAAATCGAGAATGCCATCAATTGACTTCATTTGAGCTTCGATCTGTTGTCCGATCGTGCGAAGCTGATCGAGATCTGCACCAAAGATTTTAACTGCGATCGCACTTCGCACCCCAGACAATACCTCATCCATCCGGTGTGAAATGAAGCCGCCAACGTTCGGAGCCGCGCCAGGAATTTTGCCAAACTCTTCGCGCATTTTCTCCATACTGGCAGCGCGATTCTTCATGCCTTCTTCGCTCAAGCCAATATCTAAGTGAGCTAAATTCACACCCGCTGCATCTCCATCCCCCAATGCTCGACCAGAACGCAACTGCACATAGCTATAACGTGGATCGTTTTTCAAGGATTCTTCTACCACAAATCCAGCTTTATTGGTCGCATCGAGAGAAGAACCTGGATAGAGCATTAATGTATTGACGAGCGTTTGCTCTTGAAATTCGGGTAAGAAAATTCGACCCAATCCAGGAATGATTGCGAATGAAGCAGCCGTTATGCCCAAGGCAGTCGCAATAATTAACGTCGATCGCCGCATTGAGAAAATTAACAGTGGCTCATACAAGCGCTTGAAAAATCGTGCTGTCCAAGTTTCGTGATTCGGCAAACGTCCACTCGGTAATAACAATGCACATAGCGCGGGTGTGATTGTTACCGCCGTCAAACTTGATGCAAGAACTGTTACCAGATAGCCAATTCCCATCGGCGAGAAAATGCTGCCTTCAACACCTGTCAAGGCAAAGATCGGAGCAAAGACAACAACTGTAATTAGAGTAGCTCCAAACACAGAATCAGTTAGATCAGCACAGCCTTGATAAACGACTTCCAAAGCAGGGCGAGGATTTGGAGATTGACGATTTTCGCGCAGGCAACGAAACGCATTTTCGGCGTAGACGATCGCATCATCAACCGCAGATCCGATCGCGACTGCCAATCCCCCTAATGTCATTGTATTCAAACTTTGACCGAGTAGACTCAGTGCTAACAATCCCAGCAACAACGATAAAGTTAGGGCAGAAATACAGACAGCGAGAATGCGCCAATTCATCAAGAAGGGAATCAAAATGATCGCTACAATGATGCCGCCTTCGACTAATGCCGATCGCACATTATCCACAGAAGTTTGAATGTATTCTTCCTGCCGAAACGTGCGTGTCACTTTCGTTCCTTTGGGCAATCCAGGCTCTAAATCTTTGATTGCCGCTTCAACTCCACGGGCAACACTTGGCGTATCTGCCATTGGCTGCTTGTTCACCATCAAAATGATGGCAGGCTGACCGTTGAGACTACCATCACCGCGCTTAATCCCCGATCCAATCTGAACTTCCGCTACATCCATCAATCGAACCGGAGTGCCTTGACGAGAGGTAATCACAGATTGCTTTAAATCGTCTAAATTCTCAACCCGTCCAATGCCTCGCACTAAAGTTTCTTGATCGGATGTAATTAAGTAGCCACCGGAAGCATTACTATTTGAGCTTCTAACTGACTCAGAAATTTGGTTCAGCGATACATTAAATGCTTTAAGCTTCTGAGGATCAACTAACACTTGAAACTGTCGCTCATCCCCACCAAATGCCAGCACTTGGCTCACACCTGGAACTGACATTAATCGATTTGTGATTTGCCAATCGATCGCACGTCGTAACTCCATCATCGAGGTCTGCCCGTCAGTCGTGAAAGCATATTTCACCACGGTTCCGATCGGCGAAGTCGGCGGCGAAATCTGCGGCGCTGCGGCTCCTTCCGGTAGCTTACTTTGAGCAAGCTGCAATCGTTCTGTCACTAACTGCCGCGCTTTGTAGATGTCAGTTCCCCAACTAAAGACCACTCGAACTACGGAAATTCCAGCCGCAGACGACGATCTTACAGTTGTGACTCCGGGCGTTCCATTGATCGAGCTTTCGAGCGGCAAACTAATCAGCGATTCGACTTCTTCGGGAGCGAGTCCTGGTGCTTCAGTTTGAATTTCGATTTGCGGCGGAGCGAATGACGGCAGCACATCAAGCGGCATCTGAGTCACAGTGCGCCCAATCCAGAACACAACAACGATCGCGCCAATCACAACGAGCCAGCGCTGTGCGATCGCCCACTTCACAATGGCGTTTAACATAACAGGACTATCTTTGAAAGGTTAGGGACAGAGGGTTAAGCTTCTTCTCGCTGATTCTTGTCGTCGGAATCGTGAACAATTTTTCTGAATGGAATTACTGGATGTCCACCTTCTCCATTGATGATTTGTGGATGCTCCCAGCCGTGAGGATTATTTGCAAGTTGCATCTGAGCAATTGCAGATTGCATTCGTCGTCTTGCGACATACATTCCACCAAAAAAGGTTCCAAGTATAACGACTCCGCCACCTGCTGCCATTGCCCAACCCGGAACTGGGAGTGCAGAATTAGTTGTTTCAGGAGCTTTCTCTTCACTATGTTCGCCTTCTGCCTCGCTGCCACCCCGTAGCGATTGTGCTTGAAGCTGATTCGCTCGTTGGGTCACAACCATATCCCCATCAAACAATCCTTTAGTGATTTCGACCTGATCGCCTGAAGTTCGTCCTAGCTCAACATCAACGGCTTTGAAGTCATTGCCATTCTGGACATAAACCATGTTTTTCTTGTTGACTTCGACGATCGCAGAACGCAGCACAGCTAACACTGCGACCGGAGTTTTGTCTGTTAATACTTCAATCTGAGCAAACATTCCAGGCTTGAGCATTCCACTAGAGTTATCGAGTTCTGCTCTGACTGGAACTATCCGAGTTTCACCCTCAACCGTCGAACCAATGGTTTTAATTCGTCCGGTAAATGACTTATTTGGCAAGCTTGCCACTGTTATTCGTACTTGCTGACCTTCGGAGATTTTTTCTAAATCTTTCTCGTAGACATTGGCACTTGCCATCACTGCTTGACTATCCACGATCGTCATCAAGACTTTCCCTGCATCTTGAGCGGATTCTCCAGGTGTCGTTTCGCGACTAGCAACTGTTCCTGAAATTGGAGCCGTAACCGTAATCGTGCCGTCAGGATTCGCATTTGCACCAAGTTGACGTAAGCGAGTCTCGTAGGTTTGACCACTCAGTTCAACTTGCGATCGTGCTGTTTCCAATGCTGCTTGAGCGCGTTCTAACTGTGCTTGTGCTTCTGAAACCTCTAATCGACTTTCGGCTCTCGAATATTCTGCCTGTGCTTGCGTCAATTTCGTTTGAGATTCGCGCGCGTTTCGTTGCGGCAATGCACCTTGTTTCGCGAGTTCTTGGTCTTTGGTGTAACTTTCTCGCGCAAAGTCTAGCGAAGATCTGGCTTGTTGAATTTCTTTTTCTGCGATCGCTCTTTGTCGATCGAGATTCTTTTGCGCCAATCTCAGATCAGCCTCTGCTTGCTGCACACTCCCAACGGCTGAAGTTCTGCGGTCCTGAGCTTCGGTTCGCAACGTTGCTAAATCAGGACTCGAAATGAGTGCGATCGCTTGTCCAGCTTGTACCTTATCACCGGGTTGAGCGAACATCTGAATCACCGTTCCCCCAGTCGGATTCGTCACTTGCACCCGCTTGTTAGGCAGGGTTTCAATTTGCCCTGTCGTTTGCACGCCAAACGGTAATCGCTGACGAGTGACTGGCTCTACTTTTAATCCCATTCGCTTCGCCGTTTCGCCATCCACCTTCACGGCTCCGCCCGTCTGAGTTGCGTCTTCTTTGAAGCTACCAGCGCCGTGATCGTGTCCCGGACCTGCTAGAACCATTGTGGGTGTCGTTGCCAGGAGCAAGCTGAAAATCACGCTCGACAATACGGATTTAGAACGGCGAATCGATTTCATGGAGAGTCCTCGCTCAGATAAGGTCAAAGGAAAAGCAGCCTCACTTAACTAATGTTTCACAGTGCGATGAAAGTAGGATGAAAAAACTTGAAGTTTGATGTCGTTATATACGGAATTCGTTGCAATCCTCTGAAAGAAGTGCTGCAAAAATACGCTTGACATTCAAGACATGAGATAAAGCTGTAAGTGCCCTCTCTGACGCAAATCTCCAAGCGCTTGCCGCTCCAATTGTCGAACTCGCTCTTTGCTGAGATGTAGCTGAATGCCGATTTGAGAAAGAGATAAAGCCTTTCCATCGACCAGCCCAAATCGCAGGGTGAGAATTTTTCGCTCTCTTTCAGATAGACGACCGAGCGCAGATTGAATATCCTGTTGCAGCATTGAGCGGGTTAAATCCTCCTCTGGTGAAGCGTATTCAGATTCGAGCAAATCTTGTAGCACCGCTTCTTGAGCCTTAGAAATCGGCTGATCAAGCGAACGAGGATACTTTGCAACAATGAAGTATTCTCGAATCTGTTCCGGTGATAAGTTGGTTTCCTGGGCAATTTCTGAATCTGTAGCAGTCCGTCTAAGTTGCTGCGATAAAGTTCGTTGAGCCTTTTTGATTTTGTTCAGCTTTTCAGTCACATGAGTGGGAAGCCGCAGAGTGCGCGAGTGAAGAGCCAAATAGCGAGTAATTGACTGTCGAATCCACCAATACGCATACGTTGAAAATCGATATTGCTTCGCTGGGTCAAACTTCTCGATCGCCCGTTCTAGCCCAAGTGAGCCTTCTTGAATCAGATCGAGTAAGTCAACGTTTCGCTTTTGGTAGCGCTTCGCGATCGACACCACAAATCGCAAGTTTGACTCAAGTAGTTTCCGTTTTGCTTGATTTCCAACCGCGATCGCTTCAGTGAGGTCGGTTTCAGTTCGCTTTGCTGCGGTTGCCCATTCTGCGATCGACGGCTCTCGTTGTAACTGATCCGCGATCGTGGCTTTCAACTGCTGAAGTTGCATGAAAGTTTGAACTTGCTGACCGTATTGCAATTCTTCAGCCGCGCTGAGCAGGGGAAATCGACCAATATCGCGCAAGTAAAGCTGCATTGAATCAGAAATCGTGTGGTCTGTCTCCATAAAATGCCTCAAAGCAGCAACCTGACAAAAAACATTCAAAAAATCTGAAGCCTCCAAGCTGGAAACTTCAGATAAAAATTGGTGTGAGACCTAAGCCTCGATTCGTTCAAGTCTCAGTCTCAAGGAATCATTATGATCGATCGTGATGAAAACAGTGTGAAATTTACGATCGTTTTAGATGCGACCATAGCGCGTTGTGACTTGGGTGGTTCCTAAAGCGATTTCAGAACCGAGTCCAACCACCTGACTACTGACTGAAAAGAAAGCCGTCGGCAGTGCATTGGGGTTTTGAACATTTCGCAATTCAACTCTGAGACTCGTATCGGGTTTAACGGGTTGAGCAAATGTGATCGTTGCCATTTGTCCATTCATAGAAACAGTTGCAGCGATGGGCTTGTTGAATTGGTCAAAGACTTGAATGTTTTTGCTGAGTCGAACAGAGTCTTGTGCTTCAACCATCAAAGCTGAAACTTCTTGTCCCATCACATGAACTTTCAGCGAGTAGTTTCCAGGTTGAAACTTAGCATTGTTGAGATCAGAAGAGCTGCCCGCAAGATGAGGAACTTTCGCATTGCTAGAAGCTTGAGCGGCAGTACCAAAAGCAAGCAGGACGATCGTGGCGGTTGCAACTGAAAGAAACCGTTTCATGAACATTCTCCTAAGTTGTAAAAGAGTTTAAGGGTGAGCGTTTGAGAGAATCTGTCTACTGATTCGGACAAGCCTGCACAGCGGCTAATGCCTCTTTTGCTTGTCCTCCTGCGGTTACAGGTCGCAGTGTGCAAGAACCTCTACGGCTGGCTTTAGCGAACTGTTGAGTTGAAACAGCAGAAACAGATGAGGGTTGATCTGGATTAGCGTTGCTTTGTGGGTTGACTTGTTGACTAGATTGGTCACGCTGCTTAGTCTCGAAGGATCGCATTACTGACTGTCCGGTAGTTCCAGCCGAAACACCGCGCGGATTCGCAGATGCAACTGCACCGAAGGATACGATGCCGATCGCTAGAGCAGCACCAAAAACAAATCTCTTCATCATAAAGCTCCTAGTGTCCTGACTAAATCACCAAAGAATAAGCGGGGGAATCACTTGTTTGATTCACAGCGCAAATAAAATAGAACAGGTGTTAATGTCATGTTCTATATCTTCAATAATGACGGTTGGGAATGAAATAATAATGAAAAAATGAAGCAAATTCAGGTTAACTGTGAACTAATGAGGTGAAACGACTGAGCGGTAAGAGTGTTTAGTTGAGTGCGATGATGCGATCTCCATTCCAATTTTGACTAAACTACATTCTCTGGCGCGAGCGCACAGGGCTGTCCTGAATCTCCCAACTCAATTTGAATCGTTGCGTGTTCGATGCTGAAATTTTCATGCAGGTCATGATAAATTTCAGCTAAGAAGGCATCGCCTGGATGACCATTTGGTATGACTAAATGAGCCATCAATGCTGTTTCTGTCGTACTCATTGCCCAGATGTGCAGATCGTGTACTCCGGTAACGCCCGGACGCTCTAAAAGATAGGTTCGCACGGCTAAAGGTTCAATGCCTGCGGGAACTGCATCGGTCATCAAACTCAAGGCATCGCGAAAGAGTTGCCAAGTGCTGACGACAATGACGATCGTCACAATCAAGCTCGTGGCTGGATCAAACCGTTGCTGTCCTGTCAATACGATCGCAATTCCTGCTAGTACAACTCCCAGCGACACGCCCGCATCCGCCGCTAAATGCAAAAAAGCGCCGCGAATATTCAAATCGCGCTCTCGCCCTGACAAAAACATCAAGGCACTAATTGTATTAATCGCAATTCCGATCGCTGCTACGATAATCACTGTATCTCCCTCAACTGGAGCCGGATCACGAAATCGCTGAATTGCTTCCCACCCGACTCCACCTGACACGATAAAGAGAAAGACTGCATTCGCGAACGCTGCCAGAATTGACGATCGACGTAATCCAAACGTATATCGTGTACTCGGTTGCCGTTGAGCTAAAAGACTTGCTCCCCAAGCTAGGAGTAATCCTAAAACATCGCTGAGATTGTGCCCTGCATCTGCTAAGAGTGCTAATGAATTCGCAATAATGCCATAGACAGCTTCAATGATGACAAAGGTAGTGTTTAAGGCAACACTGATCATGAAAGCGCGATTGTAGCTCGTGACGCTGTGAGAGTGGTTGTGTGACATCGTAATTCTTTTACAAACGTAGATTAGAGCCTTGTTCAAAGCTTACTACAGGCGGGAAGATAGCAAGCACCAATGAAAATAGGATGAAATTTTCCAAGTTTTGCTAGCTTTAGTAAAAAGAAATTGCGATCGAGAAAGTACAGCAATGTTTGGGAAATCTGGATTAGTCAGTTGGTATCTATTCAGGCAGTCAAGCATCGAACCATGAAACTCAAAGTTCTCCAAAACACCTTCTTTAAGCAATCGACCGCAAATTCGGCTCAACTTCCAGCCCAATCGAAAGGTGCTGTCGCAGCCGGAACTGAGTTTGAAATTCATTCTTGGAAAGCGATCGAGAAAAATCATCTTCGGATTGCGCTTCTGGATGAATTTCTAGGAAATCCGCCTCAAAATACTTGGACAGTATACACACCGCACGTCCAGCTTATAAATTCACGCGGCACGATTGTTACACCCCAGACAGCAAACCAGCTTCCTAGAATTCCAGATTTAGGACTTGGACTACCGAAAACAAAGTTATTGAATGTGCCTTATCACACTCAGCTTAACAATGCACTCAATCCAATGGGAGCTTGTAACGTCACTTGTTATGCGATGGTGATGCGTTATTTTAAGATTCCAAAGCGTACCAATGCGGTGCAATTTGAAGATGAACTGTATCGTTACTTAGAAAGCCGTAATCTTTCACGTCATGATCCAGGAGATTTAGCGGAAATGGGGCGTGAGTATGGATTGAATGTCGATCTCACGCTGCGGGGTAGTTTGATGGACATTCGACGAGCGATCGCGCAAGGAAAGCCTTGCATCGTTCACGGCTACCTCACCAGTTTCGGTCACATTATTGTGGTGCGGGGCTATGACCAAAAAGGCTTCTTTGTGAATGACCCATTTGGGGAATGGTTTGAATCGGGCTATCGCAACGATTTATCGGGCGAAAACTTGCACTACTCGAATCAATTGATTCAATCGAAATGCTCATCGGAAGGATCGAACTACCTCTGGCTACATCGAATTTCAAAAGCGTAAATCGAGATAAAACAATGAAACTCAAAATTCTACAGAATACAATTCTTAAGCAATCCACTGCAAGTTCTAGTCAACTCCCCGACACTAAGAAAGTTTCTGTCCCCGCAGGTCAAACCTTTGAACTGCATTCTTGGAAGCCAGTCGATCCGAAACATTTAAAGATTGCGATTTTGGAACAAGCGATCGGCAACCCTGCTAGTAACGAATGGTATGTATTTGTCGAACACGCGCAACTGATTGATAATCAGGGGACGCTCATTCCGATTCAAATTGAAACGCCCAAGCCTCAGCCAGAGCGAGTAAAACTGCCGACGCGGAAAACGTTGAATGTGCTGTACAAAAGTCAGATTGACAATGAGCTAAACCCGATGGGAGCTTGCAATGTGACCTGTTATGCGATGGCAATGGTATACTGGCAGCGAAAAGGACAGAGCGACAGTTTTGTACAGCTCGAAGACGAACTGTATCAGTACATGGAAGATCACAATCTATCGCGTCATGAGCCGTTAGATTTGATCAAACTGGGTGAAGCGTATAGGCTGAAAGTTGATTATACCAGTCGCGGCAGCTTGTACGATATTCGTAAAGCGATCGCGGAAGGTAAACCTTGCATCGTTCATGGCTATTTCACGAGTTTCGGTCACATTATTGTGATTCGGGGCTATGACGAAACCGGATTTTGGGTAAATGACCCCTATGGAGAATGGACAGAATCGGGATATCGCAACGATCTCAGTGGAGAAAACTTGCACTACTCAAACGAGTTGATTCAGTCGAAATGTTCTCCAGAAGGCGAAGATTTTATCTGGTTGCATCGAATTTCAAAAGCCTGATTTCCTGTAGATAGCAAATATTACTTCGTTAGCATTTCCAGTAAGAAGATCATCAGAAAGCCAGCAAAGAAGGTTGCGGTTAATAACGGTGACTCTTCGATTTCGTGTGCCTCAGTCAGTAACTCTTCTGTCACGAGAAACAACAGCGCTGCGGTTCCGAACGCAATTAAGCCTGCTAATGCTACCCCGGTAAACGCTTGAGATAACAATCCTCCGGTCACTGCACTCAGCACAAACAGCAGGCTCAAACCCGCAAGTACGATCAGCGTCTTTCGCTGTGGGATGCGTTTTCCAGTTAAATTTGCAGTTGTTGCAATTCCCAGTGACAGTAACTCGATCGTCAGTGCAACCGTAAGCAGAATGCCTTCTTTTGCGCCTGCGACAAACCCGATGCCCAACATTAACCCATCGATCGCTAAATCGATTCCAGTTGCCATCAAAAAACCACTTGGTAGCCGTCCGGCTTGCCCTTTTTCGGCGGATTCGGCTCGACTTGTCCAAGAGCGAATGGTTAACATCAAAGCGGTTCCAAGCGTAAACCCGATCGCGGTCGTTGCGATTTTATGCTCATGAACTAAATCCGGAATAAATTCCGCTGAGACGACCGCAAAAACAACCCCTGCTGCAAAATGTAAGACTGCGCTCCGTAGATTTTGTCCCGGAATGCGAACCGTAGCTATACCACCCGCGAGAAGCATGATGACGGCAGGGATAAATGAGAAGTTAACAAGCTTCCACAATAGATCCATTGTTCTCCAGTCAGGCTTTAGAGCGTTAGGTGGATAGACTACCAGAAATTCTTGCTTCCGCTTGCTACCTTCAAAGAAGTCGATGAATGAAGAAAGCCTGAAGGCTAGAAACTACAAGCTCAGGCTTTCTCAGTAGGGTGTGTGAGGAGTGACAACTGCGCTGAGGCGATAGCCTGAATCAGTGCAGCGATATTTCTACTTTAATCAGTAGGGATGAAACGCTGATGAAATTTTTGTCTAACTTGAGCAGAGAAATTATGGCAACAGAATCGAGTTCAGAAATTGCGTAAAAAGCTTGATCTGCGATCGTAATCTGGACTATATTATTAAACCAATATCTGAATATTTATTCAGATATTAAATTGATTCTAGGTCAGCCGCCGTGAGTAACCTTTCTCAATCTTCCGAGCTTCTGAATTGCGAAGTTCCAGTCGTACATCTCGATCAGGTTCGTCAAGTTCAGCCGGGTTTACTAACCATGACCCAAGCGCAACATATGGCGGAATTTTTCGGTGTGTTAGCCGATCCGAATCGATTGAGATTGCTGTCAGCTTTAGCAAAGCAAGAACTGTGCGTTTGTGATTTGGCAGCAGTGCTGAAGATGAGTGAGTCGGCGGTATCCCATCAACTGCGAGTTCTCAGGGCAACCCGCCTGGTGAACTATCGCAAAGAAGGACGCAACGTTTACTACAGTTTGGCAGATCATCATGTTCTGAATCTTTATCAAGAGGTTCACGCGCATCTTTCTCACTCTGAAGCCTAACCCGTTGATTTTTTTACGAAACATCTGAATTTTTGTTCAGACATTCAAAAACACACTCACCAAGGAGACTCAATGAAAGCAAGAAAACCAACTCAGTCAAGCTGCTGCGGTCACGACGACCACCACGATCATCAGCCGCGCAAAACGGCTCATGACCACACCGCAGGACATAGCCACGACGACCGTCATAGCCACAGTCACGACGATGATGACCATGATCATAGTCATGGCGGTGGGGATCTCAAGCAGGAAATCATCGTTACTGCGATCGTGGTTGTTCTGTTCTTAATTGGCTTTATCTTCGAGCAACAATTGCACAATACGCCCTATTCAATTGCGGAATATGCTGTCTTGATTCCGGCGTATCTCTTGAGCGGTTGGGGCGTTTTGAGTAGTGCTGGACGCAATATTCTGAAAGGGAAAGTCTTTGATGAGAATTTCCTGATGACGATCGCAACGCTAGGCGCGATCGCGATTCATCTATTGCCGGAGGCGGTTGCGGTGATGCTATTCTTCCGCATTGGGGAACTGTTTCAAGAATCTGCGGTGGGTCGATCGCGCAAATCAATTAGCGCGTTGTTAGAAGTCCGTCCTGATACCGCAAATTTGAAGATCAACGGAGAAGTGAGACAAGTTTCTCCAGAATCCGTCAAAGTTGGCGATATGATTCTGGTCAAGCCTGGAGAGAAGGTTCCGCTTGATGGTGAAATTTTAGACGGCAATTCGCAGGTTGATACCTCTGCGCTGACAGGTGAATCGGTTCCACGTACTGTTAAACCTGGCGAAACGGTTCTAGCAGGCATGATTAACCAATCGGGTGTACTCACGATCAGAACGACAAAGCTGTTTGGCGAATCGTCGATCGCTCGAATTTTAGAGCTAGTCGAGAACGCCAGCAGCAAGAAAGCCGAAACCGAGAAATTTATCCGTAAGTTTGCCAAAATCTACACACCGATCGTAGTGTTCTTGTCATTGGCAGTGGCAATCCTTCCGCCATTGTTTATGAACAATCCAACTGATGCAGATCGCTTCCGTTGGGTCTACAATGCTTTGGTTTTGCTGGTGATTTCCTGCCCATGTGGATTGGTAATTAGTATTCCACTCGGCTATTTTGGCGGCGTTGGGGGTGCAGCAAAACGAGGTGTGCTAGTCAAAGGCTCCACTTATCTAGACACACTTGCAGCCGTGAATACGGTTGTGTTTGACAAGACAGGGACTTTGACTCAAGGTGTGTTTAAAGTCACTCAAATTATTCCAAAGAATGGCTTTACCGAAGAGAAGTTACTAGCCCTTGCAGCCCAAGTAGAATCCCATTCAAATCATCCGGTAGCTCAGTCGATTCGGACAGCTTATGGTCGAGCGATCGGTGAGTCTCAAGTTCAAGACTACAAAGAAATTGCAGGGCATGGAATCCAAGCAAAAGTTGGCAATCAGCTTGTGATTGCAGGCAACGATCGTCTACTACACCGTGAAAACATTGCTCACGATGTCTGTCAAGTTGATGGAACAGTTGTGCATCTAGCTGCTAACGGTACTTATGCAGGTCGTATCATTATTGCAGATGAGCTAAAAGAAGATGCAGTCGAGGCAATTCGATCGCTGAGAAAAATCGGCGTTGAAAAAACAATTATGCTGACAGGCGACAATCAAAGCGTTGCCGATGGTGTGGCGAGACAACTAGGCTTGAGCGGCTATCGAGCGGAACTTTTACCTGAAGGGAAAGTCGAAGCGATCGAGCAAATCTTACGTGAATCTGGTAAAGGAAAAGTCGCTTTTGTGGGAGATGGGATCAATGATGCTCCAGTGATTGCGCGGGCAGATGTGGGGATGGCAATGGGTGGACTTGGCTCAGATGCCGCGATCGAAACGGCGGATGTGGTAATCATGACCGATGCTCCATCCAAAATTGCTGAAGCCATTCAAATCGGACGCAAGACTCACCGAATTGTAATTCAGAACATTGTGTTAGCGATGGCAGTGAAGGGCTTCTTTATCATTCTGGGTGCATTTGGACTCGCAAGCCTCTGGGAAGCGGTATTTGCCGATGTGGGCGTGGCGCTACTTGCCGTTCTCAATGCGAACCGGGTTGTGAGATAACACAGTTTGCTTTACTGGGACGAAAAGCTTTTCTTTTCATCCCAAACTTATTGACATCAGGAGGTTTAAAGCTTTATGCCGCGTAAACGATCGACCCCTTGGATTTATCGCTGGTCACGCTTCATCATGGCAGGACTGGCAACGATCGGAGCCGTCGTGACGGGTTATTTAACGATCGTCAAATTCTCTCAAAGTTCGACGGCTTGCCCGACGAATGGATGTGACATTGTTCTATCCAGTCCCTATGCAACTGTGTTTGGATTACCGTTAGCGTTGTACGGGTTCTTAGCGTATGTCAGCATGATCGGGTTTGCGATCGCGCCTTTGTTAATCAATCCCGAAAAAGATAAGACCTTGCGCTCGAAACTCGAAAACTGGACAGGGTTATTCCTGTTTATGGGTGCAACGGCAATGACAATTTTTAGCGGCTACTTAATGTACTTGATTGCATTCGAGATCAAAGCCGTTTGTGTGTACTGCGTGGGTTCTGCTTTCCTATCATTTAGTTTGTTTGTGGTGTCGATCATCGGTCGCGATTGGCAGGATGTAGGACAACTCTTTTTCAGTGGAATTGTTGTCGCAATGGTTGTTTTAATTGGAACAATGGGCGTTTATGCAGGAGTGAAGAATCCTGAAATTGCCGATCGCGCCATTCCAGGAGAAGCAGGTTCACCAATCACGACTTCATCCGGTGCGGCTGAACTGGCTTTAGCGGCTCATCTTAAACAGGTAGGAGCCAAGATGTATGGCGCGTTTTGGTGTCCTCACTGCCATGACCAAAAACAGCTTTTTGGCAAAGAAGCATTTAACCAGATTAATTACGTTGAATGTGATCCGAAAGGGAAGAATCCTCAGCCTGATGTCTGTCAAGCAGAAGGTGTGAAAGGATATCCGACTTGGAAAGTAAACGGTCAGACAGTTTCTGGAACACAATCTTTAGAGGAACTCGCTCGACTGTCGGGCTACCAAGGCGCACGTAATTTTCAGAACGTAAAGCCCTCGCCTTAATTAGACCCTTGAATACTCTAAATACAACTGAAAATCAACAGCAGCAAAAGGTAAAACGCCTCTGGTGGGTGTTTGGTTTACGCAGTGGGCTTTTTCTAGTTGAACTAGGAGCCGGACTTTGGAGCCATAGCCTATCGCTGCTAGCAGGATCAGGGCATTTATTCTCAGACCTAATTACGCTAGGGCTGACGCTACTTGCAACCTGGCTCACAAAACGTCGATCGACAACTCAAACCGTAGTCAATCAAAATAGACGGATCGAGGCTTGGATTGCTTTGCTGAATGGAGTCAGTTTAGCGATCGTTGCAATGCTTCTCGGCTGGGAAGCGATCGAACATCTCCAAGCGCCTGAACCTGTATTGGGCTTACCCTTACTGGGTGCAGCAGCGCTAAGTTTGATCATCAACGGTTTGAGTCTCTATCTTCTACAAAACGACCATCATCATGATTTGAATCTGCGCGGCGTGTTTTTGCATGGCGTTGCAGATGCCGCGAGTTCAATTGGGGTAATGGTTGCAGCTTTAGCGGTTTATTTCTTGAATTGGGTCTGGGTGGATGCGGCAATCGGTTTACTCGTCGCCTTGCTGATTTGTTTTAGTACAATTTCACTGATTAAAGATAGCTTGCGAATTTTGCGGCATCAATCTGCTTAGGCAATGTATAGAGCATTAACCGAATGTCCGTATTATACCTGTCGCCCCGTATTGCTCGTTATCCCGTATCTGCAAGGTTAGCAATTTTTGTCATCACATTGCTAGGGCTATGGTTGCCGATCGCGCTGCCCATCTACTGGATTTGGGGCACAAACAACACCATCAGCATCATTACAGTTCTGGCACTCTATGCCGAATTTGTCGGATTGCTCTGGATCTGGGGGCGAACGGTTCATCAAGATACTCGCCCGCTTCAGCAGCACGGATTACTGAGAACTCGGCAGAATTGGCGAGAGCTATTGAAAGGGATAGTTATTGGAGTCGTGAGCCTGTTTTGCTTGTTCTTAGTAGAAGGCGCAATCGGCTGGATTGAATGGCAACCAATTCCGCAAAACTTACTCAGAATCATCTTAGAAGGGTTACTCGTCGCATTCGGTGTAGGACTGGCAGAGGAGCTACTTTTTCGCGGTTGGCTGGTCAATGAATTGCGATGGAACTATCGCCCACAACTTGCGATATGGATGAGCAGTACAGCTTATGCTTCCTTTCACTTCATTAAACCCTGGTCAGAAATTCTGCGAACGCTGCCTAGCTTTCCGGGATTGTTGCTACTGGGTCTAACGCTCGGCTGGGCGAGGCAATTTCATCAGGGACGCTTGGGATATGCGATCGGGCTTCATGCAGGTTTGGTCTGGGGCTACTACATCATCAATGTGGGGAATTGGGTGCGATACTTGGATCGAGTTCCTGTTTGGGTGACAGGGATCGATCGTAATCCACTCGCGGGGGGCATGGGGCTATTGTTTCTCAGTGCGATCGCACTAAGCTTGCGCCTCAAGTACTGGACTTAAAGCATACGTATTTACACAACCAAGATGATTTCAGCATCGCTGCTTATAGGATCGTGATTTAATCTCAGCAAGTTTGTATGACTAAGTTTCTATCGTCTTCGACTCGTCGATTTGATTGGGTTCATTCACGAGTCCAAAAGACTGCTATCCGACGCAAACGCAAGGCAGTGATTCTAATGTTGCTGACAGCACTCATTCTGTTGGGCGGTTTAGGCGGTCGCTTATTCTATGTACAGATTGTTCAAGGAAAGTACTATGCTCAACTTGCCCAACAGAATCGGGTTCGACTAATTTCTACACGAGAAGAACGAGGAAGAATCTTAGATCGTAAAGGTCGAATTTTAGCAGGAAGCAAGCTTTCCTATTTAGTAGCGCTTCAACCGTCTGCTCACAAGCCAGCCGAATGGAATACGATTCTGAGTCGCCTCTCTAAAGTTCTGGACATTACGACAGATACCCTTCAGCAACACTTAAAGCAAGCGGCAAATCGTTCTCAATGGGCTGTTGTGGTGAAACGAGGAATTAATGCCGCTGAAGTGACTCGAATTAAGGAACAACTCAGCAATTTTCAAGGCGTTGAGGTGCGGCAGGATTTGATGCGCGTCTATCCAAATGGAACATTAGCGGCTCATGTCTTGGGATATGTGGGTGAAATTGATGCTGAGACGATGAAAGCTCGTCAGAATCAGGACTATCATTTTGGCGATCTGATTGGTAAAGCAGGCATTGAAGCGGCTTATGAATTACAACTTCGGGGGCAACAGGGAGGGCAGCAAGTTGAAGTGAATGGAGTTGGGCAAATTATTAAGAAGTTGGCTGATAAACCTGCTCAACCGGGTCAAGAAATTCAACTCACGCTGGATTTAGAGTTGCAGAAAGCAGCAGAGACGGCATTAGGCGATCGCGTTGGTGCGATTGTTGCACTCAACCCTAACACTGGTGAAGTGTTAGCAATGGCGAGCCGTCCTGATTTTGATCCCAATCTATTTACTAAGCGGATTAGCCCGCAAGCGTGGCAACAACTTCAAGCAAAACAGTTTCCCTTCGTCAACCGGGCATTGCAAGCCTATCCGCCTGCCAGCACCTTCAAAGTGATCACCGCGATCGCGGCATTGGAGTCCGGCAAATATAGTGCGAATACCGTTCTGGATACCTATCCTTATCTTTCGATCGGCGGTAGCCAGATTTGGGAATCGAATCGATCGGGATTTGGGCGAGTAGGATTTGTAGATGCACTGGCTTGGAGCAGCAACACCTTTTTCAGTCAGGTAGCCGTCGGAATAGGAGCTTCACCCATTCTTGACTGGGCAAGACGATTTGGAATGGGACAGAATACAGGAGTTGAACTATCAGCAGAAGAAGCACATGGGTTCGTGCCTGACCCAGATTGGAAACAAAAGCAACTGAAAGAAAGATGGTATGCCGGGGACACGATCAATACCTCGATCGGTCAAGGAATGATGCAGGTAACGCCGCTTCAGGCTGCTATCATGTTCGCAGCCGTAGGCAATGGAGGCTACCGCGTTCAACCTTTTCTGGTTAAAAAGAATCCGGCAATTTCAGTACGACAGCAAAAAAAATCACTCAACCTCAAGCCTGAGACGCTTCGGGTTTTACAAGCAGGATTGCGAAGTGTCGTCAGTAAAGGAACAGGACAAGCACTGAACGAAACGAGGCTGCCACCCGTTTCGGGTAAAAGTGGCACAGCCGAAGACCCGCCACGTCCTACTCACGCCTGGTTTGGAGCTTATGCACCGAGCGATAAACCTGAAATCGTCGTCGTCGCCTTTGCCGAAAATGCGGGGGGTGGAGGTGGCGCGATCGCTGCACCGATGGTTCGTCAAGTGATGGAAACCTATTTCAAAACAAAGCAGTCTGACACCGGAATGGAGCGGTCGGAATAAATGCTTGACGCTTTGAAGATTGCCTAACTGGAGAAAGAAATAGACTCAGTAGATCGATAAGTTTTTAGATCCTTCGCCAGTCAAGCATTACAGCAGAGGAACGAGGTCTTTTGGAAACCTTGTTTGACCGCCCTTTCGTTAACTGGGAGCGCGTGTTTCGCGGCTGAAATTCTTTTCTATTAACCCAAGCTAAGTAGCATCCTTTAATCTATTCTCATGTTGTTCTGTTAACTCAGACACTCTGCCGTTTGTGACAAAGCCATCCAATCTTGGTTTAGTAGCAATGCAGTTCTATTATCTGAAAGAAGCGTCGCGATTCAGATATTAGAAATTAACGAGAAGAGCAGTTCCATACATAATTGCTAGACCTAAAATAAATCCAATCAGGCTGACGGTTGAGAGCCAATGGCTACCGGATCGATGAGCCGTCCGCATCAGATATGCTCCAACCTCCACCATCACTTGCAGGATCGCTCCGACTCCAATTCCTAAGAAAACGGCTGCCCAGTGAGGCGAAAAGGTGAAGGCTCCAATCCAAGTACCAATCACAGCAGGCAGTCCTGCTAAGGCGATTAAACTGAGGAATGTCGTGAATTTAGGACGTGTATCAACTAGAGGCGCAGCAATTCCGATTCCCTCTGTAATGTTGTGCAGGGTGAACCCAACGACGAGCAGCGAACCAAGTGCCGCTTCTCCGGATGCAAAGGCAGTGCCAACTGCCAATCCCTCCCCCAAGTTATGCCAGCCAATTCCCAATGCTAGATAACTTGCAAGTGCCTTTCCTTCTGGAGAATTGCCACTTCGTCTGCCGATCGCCAAAATTGCAAGGAACGAGATGATAGCAACCAGCCAAACAAGCGCACTGGCGGAGAAAGCACTTGCCGACTTTGTTGCAAGTTCTAATCCTTCTTCCAGCGTGTCTACGAGAAGAAATGCCAACATGCCAACGGTCAGTGCCAAAATGAACTTCATTCCCTGTCCGCCCAACTGCTTCAGGGCTGGGTAGAACAGCATTCCCAGAGCGACAGGCATGACTCCTACATATATCCCCAGCAGTGCGTACGCCAAAATGCGACTCAACGAAATTTGCGGCGTTGGTACAGCAACGGCAATCTCATGATCAAATCCTATTCCCGTATTGGTGATAAACCGGATATGATGCGTTTCATCGCGCACCCAAGGGTAGGGCAATTTAATCCAAGCTGTTTGCAATCGAGGTAATTCTCCTGGTGGCGTTTGGGTAAAGTTCCGATAAGCTCCGTCAACCTGAACTTGGGCAATTTGCATCGGTTCTGAACCACTAGCTCTCACGAATAAAGAAATGCCATTATCATCGAGCAGCGTTCGCTCTACGGTAAGCTTCTCAATCGGAGGGGCTGAAACTCCCAAGGGTTCAAGTGGATTGCTAGAGAGAAATACTCCGATCGCGATCGCCAGTGCAACGAGCGGCAAGACGATCCAAAGCAACGTCTTTTTCATGCCACCACCTCAAACGCGCTCATCCAACCGAGTTCCAAAAATTCTGACTGGTGGGCGTGGAACATATAAATACCTGGTTCATGCTCCTGAAAAGTAAATTCCAGAATGCCTCGCTGGGCTTGGCATTGCATGACCGTATCAACTGTTCGCAGCGTTGGTGTTAACGTAGTGCCGTGGTCGTAGTAATCAAAAAAGTTTCCGTGGAGATGGAAAGAGTTGATCGGGTCAAACTCAGTGACATTGATCAAATACACTCGTACTGGGCGATCGCGCTCAATCCGAATCGGGCGTTTCATGAATTCATGGGGAATCGTGTTGATAGCATAGAATTCGTTTTCGTCATCAAAATTGGTATCAAACGCATTCATCACCATCAGAAACTCCTGCCACTTCGCATTTTGTGGGCTGCCAAGTAACCGAGACTGAGCTTTTTCTGGTTGGTCAGGATGTCGTTTAGGGTCAGGATCGATAATAAACGCGCCGTAGAGTCCCTTGTGTAAGTGCCGTTTGAACGGAGCAGAGTGACAATGATAGAGATGACAACCAAAGGGTTTGGCATCAAACTCATAAACTACTTCCTGATTAGGATATGCTTCGAGCGTACCAGGAATACCATCTTGCCGTGCTGAGTGAATGCCGTGAAAATGAAGCGTGTGTGGATGAACACCTGGATTTTTGAAGCGAATCCGGACGCGATCGCCCTCTGTCACTCGCAGGGTTGGACCTGGAACACGCCCATTATATGTCCAGGCAGGATAAATGACTCCAGGGGCAATCTCAACTTCCCGTTCTGCAACTGATATTTCAAACTCTCGCAACGTTCTGCCATCAGGCAATCGCGAGACTTTTCCTACCTCCCAATCTGTCAAAATAGCTTGTGGTTCAAACCCATTACGGGAATTGTCCACATCTCCCATCGTCATACTGCCTCCATGCACAGGGGCAGAATGACCTGAAGGTGTACTAGTGTCCGCAGAAGTGGGAGTTTGGGCAAAGACACTATCGGGCAGAAGCTTACCCAGTAATGCCCCAACACCCAATACACTACCTCCAATGAGTGATCGCCGCTTGAGGCTCAAATCCATAATTCCTTCTTTTCATATTTCTTTCATAATTCCACAAATTAACGCACTTTGATTAGTTTCAGCCATTAAAGTTTGTAAGTGGAGTGGATTAGCAGATGCTCAGGTTTTATGAAACTTATAGCCATCGACCAGGCGGTATACCTCTATCTCTTGACTCAGTATTAAGATTCACTCGATTTTGTAATTAGGCTGCTTTGACCACTTAAGTCCTTTTGGAAAAGACCTAAAAATGGAGTTGCTTTTGCTCCAGCAATCGCATGAGTAGGGGAGCGATCGCAAAAATAGTCATGCTGACACAAGCCGTCATCACTGCCCCAATCGACGCGATTCCTGCTATCAAAGGACATAACCAGCAATGAATTTAGGATGTAGAACATTTACATCTCATCGTTAGGGAAGAAAAAATGAAGTAGGCGTTGAGCAGTTAACTTCAATCGCTTGAGCACCGACTCAATTTATTTGCTGATGAAGATTCATAGTGAGAGCATTGACGAACGCCTTTCGCTACGTCTGCCAGCAATTCATCCGCTAAGTCTAAAAGCTTCGCAATTCGCACATCGGCAAGCTCGTAGTACATAAACCGTCCTTGCTGCTCGCGTATAACTAGATCACAGCAGCGCAGGCAACTGAGATGATTAGACACATTGGATTGGCTAAGTCCCGTCTGGTGAACGATTTCGCTCACTGTCAGCGGACCGCTCCGCAGGGTGTTCAGGATGGACAGACGAGAGGGATCAGAGAATCCTCGAAAGAGTTTCGCCTTCAGATCTGCCGTTCGAGTGCAGGTAGTCATTTGCTTACTGGCGCAGTTTAGACCATGACATATTATCAGTCAGTGATACATCATCAATGTATCACTGACTGATAATATATTACATATCAGCATCTGCTGATACGTTTGACCTCAATAAAAACACGATTTTGAAGGGCTGCCAAGATGAACTCAGCTTCAGTACTGAAAACTCTACAGGCACAGATCGGTGGCATGGACTGTGGCGGTTGCGCTAAGACGATCGAAGCGACGTTGCAGCAACTTCCCGGAGTCACTGAAGCGAAAGTCAGCTTTGCCACAGAACGGCTCAGCGTCACTTACGACTCGCAGCAGGTGAATGAAACCGCTATTCGTGATCGTGTTACTGCATTGGGTTACACCATTGAACCTATTCCAAATCAGACCACGCAAGTTCAAGTACCATCGACTCAAACGCTACAAGCACAGGTCAGCGGCATGGACTGCGGTGGTTGTGCTAGAACCATTGCCGCAAATTTACAACAGTTGTCAGGAGTCACTGAAGCAACGGTTAACTTCGCTTCAGAACGGTTAAATGTAATTTACGACCCGCAACAAGTCAGTGAAATCGACATCACTAAGCGCGTTACAGATTTAGGCTACACAGTCGAAATAGATCGGACAGCAAATTCATCTGCTGATGCGGACGGTACAATCGTAAACTCGGCTGATCATTTGCCATCTCGCAACTCTGATTTGGGTGGGTGGCAATTCTGGCTCAAAACTCGCCGAGGACAAACAGTTGTTTTGAGTGGTATTGGATTGCTACTAGGATGGATTGCAGAACGGCTACTGTCACTCCCGTTAGTTGCTCAGGGATTTTATGCGATTAGTTTGATGATTGCGATCGTGCCTATTCTCCGAGCAGCCTGGATTGCGCTCAAACTGCGTCGAGCTGATATGAACCTGCTCATGACTTTAGCAGCAATCGGGGCAGCAATTTTGAATCAGTGGTTTCAGGGCGCACTCGTCATTTTTCTTTTTGCGCTCGGAACAACGCTGCAAAATTTCACACTCGGTCGGACCCGCAATGCCATTCGAGACTTAATGGATCTGACTCCTGCAACCGCAACAGTGAGGCGGAGTGGGCAAGAGGTCTCTGTTCCAGTTGCAGGGATTCAGATTGGGGAAATTTTAACCATTCGCCCTGGACAGTGCATTGCGCTTGATGGTGTTGTCATATCCGGTCTGAGTGCCGTTGATCAGTCTCCAATTACTGGTGAATCCCTGCCAGAAAATAAGGAGAAAGGGGATCAAGTGTTTGCAGGAACGCTGAATCAAACCGGGTTTTTAGAAGTTGAAGTCACGCATACAGCTAGGGATACAACTGTTGCTCGGATTGTTCATTTGGTTGAAGAGGCTCAAGAAAGCCGTGCGCCCATTCAGCAATGGGTCGATCGCTTCTCTGCCATCTACACCCCAATCGTTCTGGCTCTCGCGGCTGGCATCACACTGATTCCGCCGCTTCTATTTGCCCAACCATTTCAGCCCTGGTTCTACAAAGCGCTGGTGTTGCTTGTCATTGCCTGCCCCTGTGCTTTAGTGATTGCTACGCCTGTTTCACTCATTAGCGCGATCGGAGCTGCCACTCGTCAAGGTGTACTGTTCAAGGGTGGAAATGCACTAGAGACAGCCGGACGGCTCACAACGTTAGCCTTTGATAAAACAGGCACGATTACTCAAGGGCTACCAGTGGTGCAGAAGGTGCATCATCTAGGTTCGATGAGTGCCAATATGGTGCTGCTT
Organism: Leptolyngbya sp. AN10; assembly: GCF_050565645.1. NCBI lineage: Bacteria > Bacillati > Cyanobacteriota > Cyanophyceae > Leptolyngbyales > Leptolyngbyaceae > Leptolyngbya > Leptolyngbya sp. AN10. The sequence goes on along the minus strand of NZ_JBNXVP010000004.1, from coordinate 47,236 downwards.
ATTGCCGCCTCCTTAGAGCAACGGTCAGAACATCCGCTGGCAAAAGCGATCGTTGTTGCGGCAATGGCGCAAGGATTAGATCTGGAAGCTCCAGAATCGTTTACTGCTGTTCCTGGTAAAGGAATTTGGGCGAAGTTTGGACAGGCTGTTTATTTTGTAGGCAATCGCCGATTGTTTGAGGAGCAGAACATTGAGCTTTCAGCCGCCGCTAAATCACTGTTAGCTGAAATTGAATCTCAAGGTCAGACCCCAGTACTAATCGGAACACAACAAGGATTAGTTGGGGCGATCGCCTTGACGGATGGAGTTCGACTTGAATCCGCAGAAGCTGTGCGTCTGCTCAAACGCATTGGACTCAAGCGACTGGTAATGCTTACAGGCGATCGATCTGCGGTGGCAAGACAGGTTGCTCATGAAGTTGGCATTGAGGAGTACCAGGCTGAACTGCTTCCTGAAGATAAATTGCAAGCTATTTACAAGCTACGTCGCTCTGGTGTTGTGGGCATGGTTGGAGACGGCATCAATGATACGCCTGCTCTTGCTGCTGCCGATGTTAGTTTTGCAGTTGGTAAGATTGACGTGGCGCTGGAGGCGGCTGATGTCGTATTGGTCGGAAATGATTTAAGACGTTTAGGTGATGCTATCAACCTTAGCCGTCGCACTCTATCAGTAATTCAACAAAGTATTGCTATTGCCCTAGTTCTGAACGCTACATTCATCATTCTGGGAGTTTTGGGTGTGATTGGACTCCCGATCGCAGTCTTTGAAGACATGGGATCTTCCTTGCTAGTAACACTCAATGCCATGCGTTTATTCAAGATTAAAATCAACGAAGCCTAGACGTTCCTGCTCCGGCAAAGAAACGATATCCGTAATTCTTCTTGCAGTTCTGATTGCTGGACTTAATGCTTGGTTAGTTGTATGGGTGGCGATCGAATGATTTTAGGATGCGGTAGTGACTTCAAACCTGTGTTGTAAGTTGGGTGCGTTGTCTTCTTAGTCTGAATCCCAACACAAATCCAACCCCAACAACGCAGTCAGTATGGAAGTTGCCGTCTACGTCGAATGCCGAATCCAGCCAGTAGACCTACAACAATCAACCCTGTGAAATAGACTAATCCAGTCAAACGAATCTGAAGTGGGGGTGTTACCCCTTCAACCTTGATCGTTTGCTCAACTTGGAAGGGCTGAAACTTCCGAATCGCGTTAGAACTAGGGGAAACTTCCACCTCAATTCTGTGTGGCGCACCATCAAAAAACTGCTGCTGCCAGCTAAATTGTCCGGTCGTATCATTTAGTCCTTCATAAGCAAAGGCAGTCCAGTTGTTTTCAAGCTGAGTTGTTGTTACTTTTAGCTGGACATCTGAGACAGGTTGCTTGGTTTGGGAATCAATCACGTTCACTTGCAAGCGGGCAGGCTGACCGACGATCGCACTTCTATCTCCAGATAATTGCATCTCAAGTCCTTGGACTTGTCTGACGGCTGGAGTGTCCGATTTTGGAGCAGTTTCAGTCATGTGCGACATCGGCATCGACATTTCGGATTGCGCCATTTCTGCACTGATGTTGACATAGAGAAGTGCTGCAATCGCCACAATCGCCGCCCCACTCAGCAACAATCGAACCCGTTGTGGCGCAATTTCTCCAAGCTGAATCAATTGCCGTCCGCCGATAATCCAGCCACCGACTAATCCAACTGCAAGTAAGACAGCAGCTAAGATAGCGAAATTGCGATACTTAATCCAGTTCTCAGGAATGGAGAGCGATAGGGTTTGCTGAAAAGGTGTAAAAGCATTGGCGCTCTGTGGAGTCACATCAACCAATAGCTGGTAAGTGCCGCGAATCGGGAAGGTCTGCTGAAGCTGCACTTTACCTTGGGGCGCGATCGCATCTACATCTAAGAGCTTTGTGCCTTCCACGATCGGGAAGTCTGTTGTAAACCAGGGAGTTTTAGACGGTGTGAGAATCTGTACGCGGATTTTGGCGTTGGTCAAAGGTTGACCATTTGCACCGATCACTTCGAGTGTGAGACGGGCAGGTGATTTGTAGGTCTCCGCTTCCGCTTCAAATGGAACGAGTTGGGAGATGGGCGGATCAGTCGTGAGGCGAATTGTCGATCTTGGAGTTTGAGAAAATCCTGTCACTCCATAAAACATCAAGCTCATTAGGCAAATCGCACTAATGAACGCGGAAAGCTTTAATTTTGGCATTACGACCTCGTAAGTATGGTTAGTGACAAGAAACCATCAACGTGTGATGCCGGAGAGAATGTACCTTGTCATGCACAGCCGGATAAGTCGTGAAGTAAATTGTCCAGAGAATTAAAGCGCAGAGCGAAACATAGAGCGTTGCTTGTACAGGCGTAGACAGCGTGAGGCGAACGGCTCGTTGAGAAAAAGACGAATGTGATCGAGTAATCATTCTGTACCTCGCAGATGAATTGAAACGTGAAGCGAATCGGCGGGCATCCTGGCTAGTCAATCTGGAATTGATGATTGATTTACAGTTGCGGGACAGCGTTGGACTTGCACCAAACTTTCCCCTTTGCTTCTGATGGCTGATCCCCATCAGAACCGATCATGTTTGCTACTCTACCGCGATTTTGACGATCGCCTCGATTTTTTAATTTTTCTTCGGCTTAGTGAGTGCGATCGCTTCTATCTCTCTCGAATGGCGAAGTATCTGTCTGCATCATTCAACCCTTTAGAAGTATGAAACTTGATCGCCCTGTCTCTACCTTTGTTCCTAGACGGTGTAATCAAAAATGAAAGAAAAATGAAAACTCTGATTTTAGATGGTACTGTTAAAAAATGAAAGAAAAATGAAAGGCTCAGTTTATGTCACTTTCTGAACATTGCCCCAGTTTGCCGGAGGTGCATCGCAGCATCGAAGTCCCGAATGTCAAAGGCTTTTGGCGCAAGTTATTGGCATTTGCAGGACCGGGATATCTTGTCTCTGTGGGCTATATGGACCCTGGAAACTGGGCGACTGACATTGCGGGCGGGTCAAAATTTGGCTATACCTTGCTCAGTGTCATTTTGCTTTCAAACTTAATGGCGATTCTGCTGCAATCGCTCTGTGTGCGGTTAGGAGTTGCAACCGGAAAAGATTTAGCTCAAGCGTGTCGAGACTACTTTTCGCCTCGAATCAGCTTTGTTCTGTGGATGCTGTGTGAGATTGCGATCGCTGCTTGTGATCTGGCTGAACTTTTAGGAAGTGCGATCGCGCTCCAACTTCTATTTGGATTGCCCCTCGTTTGGGGTGTCTGTATCACTGCACTCGATGTCTTAGCGCTGCTATTTCTACAAGGCAAAGGCTTTCGCTATGTGGAAGGATTAGTCATTCTGCTAGTCGCAACCGTTGGAATTTGTTTCGGGGCAGAAATTCTGTTTTCTCGTCCTGATGTTGGTAGTATTTTACAGGGCTATGTGCCAAATCGTGAAATCCTGCGAAATCCTCAGATGCTCTACATTGCGATTGGGATTCTTGGCGCTACAGTGATGCCGCACAATCTCTATCTGCATTCGTCGATCGTCCAAACCCGCAACTGGCAACCAACCCCGAAGAAACGATGGGAAGCGATTAAATTTGGAACGATTGATTCAACCGTTGCACTTTCGTTTGCATTGTTCATCAATAGTGCAATTTTGATTGTTGCTGCTGCGACCTTTCACATTTCCGGAAATCACGATGTTGCAGAGATTCAAGATGCGTATCAACTCCTTTCACCGTTGCTAGGGGTGAGTGCTGCGAGTGCAATTTTTGGGATTGCGTTACTTGCTTCTGGACAGAGTTCGACCCTGACTGCAACACTAGCAGGTCAGATTGTGATGGAAGGCTTTCTACAAATCAAATTACCACCCTGGTTGCGTCGGTTAGCGACTCGATTGATTGCGATCATTCCTGCCTTGATCGCGATCGTCTTTTTTGGCGAACAGAGTACGGGAAACTTGCTGGTTTTTAGTCAAGTGATTCTGAGTTTACAGTTATCGTTTGCGGTGATCCCACTTGTGATGTTCACGAGCGATCGCCGATTGATGGGCGAGTTTGTCAATCCACGCTGGCTCAAAATTGCAGCTTGGGCAGTTGCAGTTTTAATTGTGGGATTAAATGCTTGGTTACTGATTCAAACAGCAATGAACTGGGTACAGTAGCATTTGCGATGAATCAAAATTCAAACAAATCGCTTTCTCAGTGACATTTCAAGCGATGCGTTTAAGTTTTAACCGACATGAATCAATATTTCATCCTGATTTCATCTTTAAATGAAATCATAGAAGTAAGCTTCTCGATTGAACGGCTTGATCAGCATTGAGGTCTGAATTCTAAGACGTGAGTGCAGATTACGCCAGTTCTTTTTCAAACAGAATTTTACTTTATGCTAATGATATATGAAGATTGCCTGTGTATCTATCTATAATCCCAAGCTTGAAAAAGACTTTGGCGTTTATACCCATCATTGGATTCCGACGCTCGAAGCTCAATTTGAATCGGTTCACTATATTCATGACTTCAGGCATCCTCTGACTTATCCCACGATCGTTGCTAGAGCAGCCTACTACAAAAAACTATTGAAGAAGTACTATAGTCCCCGTACTGATGCAATTTTGGTTCGGGATCAAGGGCGACAACTGAGCCGCAAACTCTCGAAGCTGGACATTGATGCTGTGTTGAGTTTAGAAAGTCCAGCAGCACAACCGATCGCTTATGCAGAAACCGACAAACCGATCGTCTTCTGGGAATCTGGCACATTTGCTGCACTGCTCGATTTCTATCCGTACTATCGCAGAAGTACGATGTGTGATCAGACCTTTGAGGATGGTTTAGCGAATGAAAGAGCCGCCCTCGAACGCTGTCGGCTAGCAGTCTATCATTCCGAATGGGCAGCGCAGAGCGCGATTCAAACATACGGTATTGATCCGCAAAAAATTAGAATCGTTCCGCCTGGCGGTAACTTTGAATCGAATTTCTCGATCGACGAAGTGAATGCAGTTATCGCTGCAAGACCGAGCGATCGCTGTAAGCTCCTATTTCTGGGAGTCGATTGGGAGCGCAAAGGTGGAGACGTGGCGCTGCAAGTTGCGAAACAACTCAATGAGGCAGGACTCCCTACAGAACTGACGATCGTGGGTTGTGATCCTCAAACCGATGAACCGCTTCCAGACTTTGTTAAGCCGCTTGGATTCATCTATAAGTGGAGTCTAGAAGGGCGTGAGAAGATGGTGAAGCTGCTATCAGAGTCGCATTTTCTGATTTTGCCGACAATAGCGGATTGCTTCCCGCTCGTGTTTGGAGAAGTGAGTGCGTTTGGATTGCCATCCCTGAGTACGAAAGTCGGGGGCGTTCCTTTTGCAATTAAAGATGATTGTAATGGCAAGACCTTTGCGTTGGATGCTAAAGCAGATGAGTATTGCACTTACGTCATGAATTTGTTTACAAACTATGAGGCTTACAAGGATTTGGCGCGATCAACCTTTTATGAACATGAAACTCGTCTAAACTGGCGAGTCGCGACAAAAACGATGAAACAATTACTGATGGAAATCGTCTAACCGACCAAATTCAATTGACCAAATGCCCGGAATTTCACTAGGATTTGAGAAAGCGCGATTTTCCTGACTAACTGCGTGAATTTTTTAGCGGAAGCTGAACTGTAAACTGACTTCCTTTTCCTAGCTGGCTCTTAACTTGAACCTTTCCATGATGTGCATCTACAATGGCTTGAGCAATTGCAAGTCCAAGTCCTGCGCCGCCTGTGTGTCGAGAACGATCTGAACTGACGCGATAAAAGCGATCGAACACACGCGGCTGATCTTCTGCGGCAATTCCGACCCCTGTATCTTGCACCTGAATCAGTGCGGTTTGATCTTCAACCGACAATCGAACAGTTACTGTCCCTTCTGGAGGGGTGTATTGAATTGCGTTTGTGATGAGATTGGTGACCAGTCGGTAAAGTTGCTCTTCGTCGCCGATGATATTTACAAGTTGATGAACGGTTAGTTCTAGCTCCAGTGTAATGTGAGCAGAAAGCGCAAATGCTGCTAACTCTTCGACTAAATCTTGTACAACATCGTTTAGGCAAACCACCTGCCGCTTGATCGGAAAAACTTTGAGATCCATGCGTGACAGCATGAGTAAATCTTGCACGAGTTGAGAAAGCCTTGCATTTTGCCGTTCGATCGTTTGTAATGTCCCTTGTGCTTCAGATAAGCTTAGTGGCGTTGTCTCTAATGTTGCCTCAACCGTGGCTTGAATTGCTGCAAGCGGCGTTCTCAGTTCGTGAGCAGCATCAGCAGTAAACTGTTGAATCTGTTGATAAGAGTCATACACTGGACGCATCGCGATTCCTGCCAATCCCCAACTTGCTGCACCGATTACTAGAATCGCGATCGGTGTTCCTAACAAAAAGAAGATTTTGAGGGATTGTAGATGATCATCATAGCTTTCGAGCGTTCGTCCTACCTGTAAATATCCCCAAGACTGTCCGGTTGAAGTTTTTAATTGTAATGAAACCTGGTGATAGCGTTGTCCTTGATTGTCAACAATCGTTCGCCAAGGTTGCGTTTGACCTTGAGGTGTGGCTTGTGGAGGGGTATTCACTGTTCCTATGCGCTGCAAAGAGAGATTGAGAAACTGAATGTAGTACAAATCTTGAGTACTGACTCCTAAGACGTGAATATGTGACGACGGTGGCGGTGTTTTACATGCGGTCTGACTGCGGCAGAGACCGGGTAAAACCTGCTCAACGCGATCGCTGAGTTCTCCAGGTTTTTCTAAGACTGGCTCTAAGCTATCGTGCAAAGTTCCAGCCACTGTTGCGATTTCATCGTCGATCGCAGTCCAATGCACCTGTGCTAAATGAAGATAGATAGCAATTCCGCAACTGCTTAAAATTAATCCCATCACGCCTGCATACCAGGCTGCGAGTTTCAGACGAGTTCGATTAAACAGTTGGCTTTGGTGCATGGAATTGAATGAGTAGCAGACCAAATGATAGCTTGATTTTAAGAATAAATTGAGTGCCCGTATCCTTGAAGTTTGCTAACATGATACGCGAAGTTGAATCCAACTCTGAAGCTAATGCTGGAAGAGAAGCATGACACCCTGAAACATTAAACTTCGCGCTGCCATGATACATTGCTAGAACTGCATAAGCACCTGAGACAGCCTAGCGATTCCCAATATTGGCGCTATTAATACAAAATAAAATTGCTGTAAAACGCTCTTTGTTTAGAACGAACGATAAAGACATCATTCAACTTGTGCAACAAGTAAGATTGTTGTAGTAATTGGAATACCACTCGACCGTCTTCGCTAACCCCTCTTCTAGAGAGACTTTAGGCTGCCAGCCAAGCTTTGTAACTGAAGACTCTATGTTAGCAATGCGGACTTGTTCCATCGGTCGATCAGGTAAAGCTCCAAATAAAGGCTGAATACTGGGATTGACCAATTGATTGATGTGATGCACAATACTGGAGATCGGCGTTAATGTTCCAGAGCCAAGATCAAACATATCGCCTTCTACCCCTGGCGCTTGTGCTGCTGCAATCAGACCTTCAACTACATCCTCGACGTAAATCCAATCGACCTGGCGCTGACCGCTACTGAGCTTCGGGGCTTCTCCTTTCAGCAAAGAGAGTGTGACATAGGGAATTAACTTGTCAAAATTCATCTGTGCGGGTCCATATACTAGAAACATACGTGTTCTGACGATCGGTAACTGATACAAATGCTGAAACATTTGAGCATAAGCACTGCTTGACCATTTTGCAGCAGCATAAGGCGAGGACGGAATCGGATCTTCCCCTGCATCGGGTTCTTCTAACGATCCTGCTAACACAATTCTCCGTCCGCTAAATTCAGCCATTAGCGTCAACAAGTTTACTGTACTAACAAGATGGCTTTGCAATGTAGAAACGACCGCATCAACTCCGCGTGCGCCAGTGACATGACCTGCTAAATGAAAAATAGCATCCGGTTTTACCTGGGTAATAATTCGCCGCATATCCTCGAAGTTCGCGACATCTCCCTGTAACCACCGAATTGCAGAACTGGAAGATTGTTCAACGCGAGAGACACCGTAAACTTCTACTTGATACGCCTGAAGTCTCTGACAGAGATGCCGACCAATAAAGCCACTTGCCCCAGTTACTAAAACCTTTGCGCCTGAGAGAGGGATTGATGAATTAAACATAGAAGGATTCAAAGAAAGAGGAGCTTGAAATTTCGCTGTTAGAGCCAGTGAGCAGCCCAAAAAAGTAGACTGCAACACAGCTAAATTTAAAGGCTTTGAGATGCGATCGTAACGAAGTAGTCTGTTTCTGAGCTACCCCACTAAGTCTTAGCTTAGAAGATCAAAATGAAAATAAGATGAAATATAGGAGGAAAAAGAGCTTGCGCCTAATTTACTGTTCTTGATCTTGGATGAAATAGAGAAAACAAAATTGGCACTCAAGGTGAATGGTTCTCTTCTAAAGCACGATCGGGTTTTTCATCCTCGTTTCATCTCGATCTATCAGAATATGGACTGAAAGTTAATTGCATTGCTGATTTAGACGGCTAGTTCGAGTGAAGTTTTTATGAGTAAGATGGCTCTGAATTCAATTGACCTTTATCTACAAGAAATTGGTCGTGTTCCCCTGCTGACACCTACACAGGAAGTGGAATATGGGAAACAAGTGCAACTGCTTGTCAAGCTTCAGCAAGTTCGAGAAGATTTCATACAGCGTCTTCACCGAAATCCTACTATGGAGGAATGGATACGTGCTGCTCAACTTTCTAGCAGCCAACAGTTAGACCAGATTCTGATCGAAGGTGAATCTGCCAAGCGAAAAATGATTGAGGCGAATCTTCGATTAGTGGTTGCTGTTGCAAAACGCTACCAGAAGCGTCACATGGATTTGCTTGACTTGATTCAAGAAGGAACGCTCGGTCTAGAGCGCGGCGTAATTAAGTTCGATCCGAGTCGAGGCTATAAGTTTTCTACTTATGCGTACTGGTGGATTCGTCAGGGAATTACACGGGCGATCGCATCTCAGTCACGAACGATTCGCTTACCCAGTCATGTAACTGAAAAACTCAACAAAATTAGGAAGGCACAACACGAATTAGGTCAGCAACTGGGACGAACAGCAACTCTGCTTGAAATTGCTCAGGTTGTGGGTTTATCTTCCGCTCAAATTCGAGAATATCTGGCATTTGCCCGTCAACCTGCCTCGCTCAATCAGGTAATTGGAGTCGGAGAAGCAAAGGAGGTCGAGCGACAAGAACTATTGCCTGACGAGAGAATCTCACCCGATGACTACGTGACTGAAATAGCGCTGTGTGAGGAAGTCATTGATCTGTTAAAGCAACTACCTCTACAACAGCGTAAAATTCTAAGCTTACGATTCGGATTAGAGGATGGTCAAGCACTCTCTTTGTCTCAAGTTGGTCTGCGTTTGCAGTTGAGCAAAGAGCGTGTTCGACAACTAGAACGTCAAGCGCTGGTAGTCTTACGACAGTGTGTAAGTTCTCAACCTTAGTGAGACATTAAACAAAATAGTGGAGTCAATAAGTTCTATTGCAAAGGGTTCCGGGGACAGCAAAAAGGCATGTTCTAGACCTGTGTATTTCATGCAAGAACAAAAGTGATTGTTCGCTACTCTTGTTTGTACAGTGCTTGAGCCTGTCTACTGTCCAAACTATGTTCTGGTCGCAAGCTCTTGAACTGCTTGGGTTAAACTATTGAATCAGTCTTTTGACTGGGTTGAATCTACGCCTAGCTTTTTTCGATTCAACGTTCCAAATTCTACTTCATTCGTGAGGTGATGGATCTGCAGACCGTTAACTCTCCGAATGTAGATTGTAAATAACGATAGTTTTCCATCGCTCTGAAAAATTCAGCTTCACACGCCTCGCCATGCAACTCAATTACAATATTCTTGACAGTTGGTAGCCAGCCCTCTGTGTTCGTTGAGAACACAACTGCCTCTGATCCTTCGATGTCTACTTTAAGCAGATCAATTTGACTCGCTCCAGATTGATGTAAAAGATCTTCAATGCTGACCGCATATAAATCTGGCAATTGATCAGCTTGACACTCCTCGACCTGCACAGCCCATTCGCCTTCTGGACTGGGACAAACTTTTAGACCCGTCGCATGAGACCAGACCCCCGATTGAATTAGCGAGACTGATCCCTTGTAAGGTGCAAGATTCTTCTTACAGAGTCGAAAATTTTCTGAATCTGGTTCGACTGCGACAATACGAGCGTTTGGATACTGATTAAGCAAATAAAGTGATGAATAGCCGACATTCGCGCCACAATCAAAAATCAAAGCGGGTGGATCAATCTCTGTTAAACAAGCATATTCCTCTAGGAGGAAAATCTGGTGAAACACTTGATGATCAGTTGATCCGTATCTCAGAAAAACGGGAGCAGAGTAGCCTCTCAGGTGCAATTTTGCGAACTTGTCTTTGAGATTTAATCCAAGTCGCTTAAGTAAGGTTAGTATTGGTGCAGGCAGAGGCTTGTACAACAGCAATCCACGTAGTCCTGTTAATTTAAAGACACAGTAAAATATGTCAATCTTACGCAAAAAACTGTCTAGCCATGAGCTTGAACCTTGTTCTAGCAGTTTATATGCTCTCATTCGAGCTTCGTGTGTCAACATTGCTGCTTCCTCCTGATTAGTCATTAGAATTGAGCGGATACACAGATCAAGGCAGTATGCAACCGTATTTTGACAAGATCGACAAAATCTGTTGCCTTTATCGGTCTAGAACATCACCGGATTTCCCGTCTAGGTCGTTAATTGCTCTCAGCATTCAAACGGTAGCCGAGTCCATAGACGGTCTCGATCGCACCATTCACGCCTTGATCTGCCAGCTTACGTCGCAGTAATCGCATTTGGGCTGCGACCACGTTACTGGAAGATTCTGAGTTCACTGTCCATAGATGATTACGAATCTGCTCGGTGCTGACAATCTGATTCGCGTGTTTCATCAGATATTCCAGCAACTGAAATTCCTTCGCAGTCAAAATCACTCTCGTTGCAGTTTCTTGTGACTGTAGTACTAAGGTTGATGAACCATAATCGAGCATCAGCGAACCGACTTGCAGATTTTGCGGTTGAATCTGGGGCGATCGACGTTGTAATGCTCGTAATCGGGCAAGCAGTTCAACCATACCGAAGGGTTTGACCAGATAGTCATCGGCTCCCGCATCGAGTCCGGTGACGCGATCGTTCAAACTATCTCGTGCCGTTAACATCAACACAGGAAGCGAACTGCCTTGAGCGCGGAGCCGTTTACATAGCTCGATTCCAGACAGTCCCGGTAGCATCCAGTCAATCACTGCTACTGTATACTGCATTTGGGGCTGTGTTAGATAGCTCCAAGCCTCTCTACCGTCTTGTGTCCAATCGACGATGTAGCGATTGCGAGTGAGCGTTTTCTCGATCGCCCTGCCTAAATCGGGTTCATCTTCGACAAGCAAAATCCGCATCGCCTTGATTATTGGTAAGTTTGAATTCGTGCTGTTCCGAGAGGAATTTCTTGAGCAGACCCAATCGTTTTACCATAGATTGGAAATAGCCAAGTACGTCCGATTAAATCAGAAGTTCTAACGTTGTTTAGATCAATTTCGATCGTTTCTCCAGCGGCGATGGATGGTGCAAATGCGATCGCAACCTCTTTCTCACTCAATGAGGTATTCGCATTCAGCGTTTTTCCAGTTGTATCAGTGACTGTTGCTTGACCAAATCGAATTTGTGCAGGTGCATTCTCAGGAACCTTGACACGAATCTCAGATAATGGAATGGCTCCGACTTGAACACCGATATGATAAATTGCACGAGTGACTTTGACGCGATTTGGATACGCAACGCTGTGAATCACGGTCTTTTCTTTTGAGATTGGCATCTGCGCGAGTGCAGAGGAAATGGTGGCGGTAAGCAGTACTGTGACTGCTGCGGTCAAGGTGAGTCGTTGCATTTGTGCTCTCCAAGCGATCGTAGAAACTTAACTGTTTCTATTTTCTAGAATGGCACTCGAAAATGAAACGAGGATGAAATATGACGATGCTGATTTGAAAGAAAAGCCTGAAGCCCCTGCATCTAGGGGTGACTTCAGGCACATTGTCTATGATGTGTTACTAACGTGATTCTGTTCCCTGAAGTAATCAGTGCCACTAAAGCTAAAAATATCAGCCGAAAGTGAAGCCAGTATGAAAGGACTTCAGTGATGTCTACCTTTGAGAATCAGTTGCTAAAGTCGGGTGCCAAAGTCATCAATCCGAATCACGCCGAGTGGAATATCTGCATTGAGTCCGACAAGTCTACTCTCTAGCCCAAATAGCCAAATTCGGGAATCAGTCAGGGCATGAACATTGCTCATGTTGATTTGAATTGTCGTATCGGGTTCAACAGGTTGAGCAAACGCGATCGTCGCTTTCTGCCCATTCATCGTGAGAGTTACATCTAATGGTTTGCCTGCTTGGTCTTTCACAGTGATTTGCTGACTAAGGCGCAACTGTTCAGGTGCATCGATTGTTAGCGCCGACAATGCTCGACCCATAACGTGAAGTTTGAGAGCATAGCTTTTAGGCTGAAATCTTGCATTGTTCATGCTTCCTGCCGCGCTAACGACGTGGGGAACTCTGGTGTTTCCGGCAATTCCTGCGGCTTGAGCAGTGGGGGCAAATGCAACAGACGCTAATACCAGAGCGCCAGCATACATCAGTTTTTTCATGAGTGTTCTCCTAGTTTAAAGCCTTTAGAATCGTTGGTAAGTGATTCATCTGTTTACAGTTTGGCAAGTGAAAATGAAAACATGATGAAAAGATAATTAATACTAAAAAAATCAGTAGTTTTATAGAAAAAAGACAAAAAAGCGATGCTTGTGACATCGCCAATGAAACACTTGCTAAGCTGAAGCGTTACTTTATGCTACCTATAGTTCGTTGAACGATCGACTACCGCATTCCTCCCTCACAAATTTGTTGCTCTGCAAATGCTCTTTGCGCCATTGCACCAGCAGTAACAGGTTTCAACAGACAGGTTGAGCGAGTGAATTCTGAGGTCGATCGCTGTTCGATCAAACCCTGCGAATTGTTAGAGGTAGGGGGTTGTGGCGCAGGTTGTTCTCTATCTCGACTGTGCTGCTGAATCACTTCCAAGCGCCGCGTTGCTGATTCTCCTGTCGTTTCATTTGCAGGAACAGGTTCTTTCGCATAAGCAGCAGAACCAATCGAAGCAATCACCAACATAAATGCAGTTCCAAAAACGAGTGTCTTCATCACCAAACTCCTAAATGATTGTGTCTGAAGTAGCAGTGCTTGAGTAGTGTTTCTCACTTTGCTACTTCTCGTTTGAGTCCTATTAATATCCTGACAGGCGATTATGAAACTATGATGAAAAGGAGCGTCCAGAAGATGGAACGAATTTGTACAGGCTTTATCAAGCCGCGTTAGCATTGCGACAGGGTAGTGTTGCTGAGGGTGCTTGTATGTTTTCTGCGGGTCGCTCATTCCGCCATCAACCCCAGTATTATCAGGGATATTACAAAGTGCAACAAAGTTCTTGACTCTAAAGTTAACTTGAAGCTTTAGCATGAGCAGAGACACTGAAAAATCATTAACGTAAAGGGAAACTAATTTCAAGTGGAGTCTTACAATGAAAGACTTAGAACCCCAAATCTCTCCAGACCAGTTTCCAGAAGTGTTTGCATTGGCAGCTCGGCTACAAGCGCAGCGGCAGCAGCAGTATTCTTTGTCAGAGCTAACCCAAATTGGCGCAGAAGCAAACATTCAACCAGAGTTTATTCAACAGGCAGTGCAGCAGATTCAAGCGAAACAGACTCAAACTCGTCAGTGGCAGCAAGGGCTGAAAGCGGGGTTGATTGGTCTCGGTATTGTGCTGGGTTTTGGGGCGCTGTCGGGGGGCTATGTGCCCTTTGTCAAAGGTCATTGCGGCTCGATGATGCAGGCGAGAATTCATCATCAGGAACAGCAGTTTTAGTTGAAAGTAAGGTTAGGAGAAGTTAAGACAATGAGCCAGCCAAAATCCCCGAATCGATCGATGAAGTGGATGACGATCGCAATGATTGCTTGTTGCGCGATTCCGATTGCGATCGCGCTGTCTCTCGGTGGTGGGTTGGGCGTATTCCTCGGTCGTTCTATTCAGCGATTGACTTCTCCAACCTCTGCAAATTCAGCACAAAATCCGCCTCAATCTCAACCGAGTACAACAAAATCAGGCGTTTCCCTACAACCCGCAGAGAATTGGCAAGCGGACAATCATGTTCATGGTTTAGCAGTGAATCCGAAGAATCCCAAAATTCTCTATGTTGCCACGCATAATGGATTGTTGCAGCGCTCCGAAGCAGGGCAATGGTTCTGGATGGGCAAGCAACGGGCTGACTACATGGGCTTTACGGCTGATCCAACCAACGAGAATCGTTTTTACTCCAGTGGGCATCCTCCAACCGGGGGCAATTTAGGATTTCAACTCAGCGACAATCAAGGGGAAGATTGGCAACAAATTGCTCTGCCCGGCGTAGACTTTCATGCTTTAGCCATTGCTCCCAGTAACCCCAATGTCTTTTATGGATTTCCTGCTTCTGGTGCAGAGGGAATACACCGCTCAACCGATGGTGGCAAAACGTGGGTACAGACCCAGATGAAAGGGCTAGAAGCGGCTCCTTTTGGTTTACACGTTGATCCGCGTAACGCTGACCATGTGTTTGCGACCACTCGTGCAGGTTTGTATGAAAGTCGCGATCGCGGTGAGACTTGGAGCGCGATCGCGAGTACTCAAAATGCGCCGATCGCAGGGTTAGCGCTGTTAAATTCAAACAACACCAACACCGTGATGATCGGCTATCGTGTAGTTCAATCTGATCCGGGTTTGCACCGAAGTAACGATAATGGCAAAACCTGGGAGAAATTAGGAGCGGGCACTGAAGGACTGATATTGCAGGTGGCGATCGCGCCTAGTAATTCCCAAATCATTTATGCTGTTAATGAAAATAACGTAGTGTTTCAATCCCAGGATGGTGCTAAAACGTGGACACGATTAGGCTAGTATCGTTTGTGAAAACACAGGATCAGAGGCAAGTTCTCAACGACGGTCAAAATGCTAGATTGCCATTAATTGTCGTATGCTAAATCGTTGGTTCAACTTACCAGAGTGGAATGTTGGTATCTTCTCATTTCTGCTGAATTTTGTTTGGGAGATTCAACAAATGCCGTTTTATCAGATTCCGGCTGAGTTCTCTCATTTAGATATGATCAACGGATGTACGCTTGCGACCGTTGGCGATGTCGGCATTTCGATCGTGGCTTTTTGGACAGTGGCAGGAATCTCAAAATCGCGCCAATGGTTTCCTCGATCAAGGCGCTGGCAAATTGGCAGCTTCATTCTAGTTGGCGTTGTGATCACGATTATCTTTGAAGCTCTAGCGACTGGAGCGCTTAACAGATGGAAATATAGTACTCTCATGCCAACGCTTCCATTCCTGGGAACTGGACTGCTGCCGCTATTTCAGTGGGTGCTGCTGCCGCCGATCGTGATCTGGTTCGTCAAACGCCAACTGTCTGATGTTAGACCTAGACACACGAGGAAAATTCTCAATTAGCTTTATTTTATTGCCTAAGTGACAAAGTGTTCGGCTTGTAAAATCTGGTATAGATCAACGTTTGGCTCAACTAAACAGGTATGTCCACTGTGCGGCAAAACAACTACCTGAGCAGCAGGAAAAATTTTGCTTAGACGTTGAGCTTCTGCAACGGATGGCAGCAGTCGATCCGCCTGACTCGCAATCAGTAAAACACGCTGGTTGAAGCGATCGAGGTGAGCTTCATCGATCTGAAACTCAATTAACTGTGATAGTCGATACTCAGCCGTTTTTTTCGGTGCAGCTTGGGCAGCTTTCCAAAGAATTCGCAGTCTTGCAAGTGGAATGCGGGTGAGCGCGGAGGTTAACCATAAGATGACGATTGGAGAAAACTTGTAAAGTAGTGGCGGTGTCAAAGCAAGTAGACGCGAACTTTGATTCAGCCAACCGACTCGATGGAACGAAGAAGCAGAATTGATTAAAATTAGTCGGTTGAATAGATGCGGAACACGTTCAATTAACTTCATGGCAAGGCAGCCACCGAGCGATTCGCCGCAGAGATATACTTCCGATTGTGTTCGTTTTTCTAATTCGGTTTGAATCAATGCGATCGTGTTTTCTGTCAGTTGCTCCCATGTCATGAAATTATCGGGTGGAATGACGAGACAACGAACATCGAAGCTCGCTTCCAAACTTTGAGTTTCAAGCGAAAGCAACTCTTTGCCCGTTTCATCCATTCCAGGTAAAAAGATTAGCAACGGACGGGTTGAATTTGAGCGATGAGGAGTCAGGAAATAGAGATCACGACCAGGTTCGATCATTACATTAGCAATTCGTTTCTGTACTACTAAATTTAAAGCGGTAGATAATTTCAGACATCGAGTTTCGTCGTACACCAAGCATTTCTATGAAACTCTTTCCTTCTCTCACTTGCAAGCTTTTGTTTTGTACCGAGGCTTACGACATCTCCACATTATGAAACCTGTGGCTAATAGAATGGTGGGAGCTAAGCCAACAAAAACATAAATAATCCGAGTGGGTAGCCCACCAAAAGTGCCGAAATGGAGAGGTGTGAAAGCGTCTACAACCTGATCGCCGAGGCGAAGATGGCGCGAATCTCTCACTTGCACTACTTCGCCTGTATAGCGATCGATGTACACTCGGCTACGAAATAAGTCGCGCTCCTCTGGAAATTGTTTGTTGATTTGAAACACACCATCGGAAGTAGCGGGTAAGTTGACGTAGGTAGTTTTAGTTCCGGGGAGTGCAGCATCTGCACGCTGTAGAACCTGCGTTAGCGTTACGGTCGGGGTATTGGGGATGAATTTAGATGTTGCCTCGATTGGTTGAGGGGTAAAAGTAGCGGCATAAATGAGTGGATCGACTTGAGGATAGAAGTTCCATCCAAAGCCTGTAATTCCAGTCAAAGCTAAAAAGATTGCCGCAACTATTCCGATAACTTTGTGAATATCAAAGTTGACGCGCTTGATATGCCCGTTCCATTTAATCTTGAAGCCTGAAATCAGTTTGCGCCAACCCGACCACAAGCAGATTCCAGTCAGGCTCAGAATAAACAACAACAATGCAGCAATGCCCGCGATCGCGATTCCTGCATCTCCTGCCGCTAAAGTATAGTGAAACATCAAAAGAAACCCGGTCAGCGTGCGATCGCGAATTCGCTCTCCGATAATCTGTCCAGTGTAAGGATTGACTAGCACTTCTAGATCGGGTTTGTTGGGGGACTCGATTGTGACTTGCATTGCGTCATCAGGTGTGATGGGGGTGTCGATGCCACGAACCGCCCAATCGGGTTTAGCAGATTTGATTTTATCTACGACCGATGGAATCGAAACCTGCTGCGACTGCGGCACAATGTTGCCAAACTGAGCATGAATCAAAGCGCGATCGAGTTCAGGTTCAAAGACGAGCAAGCTGCCCGTTAGCCCAATTACAACTAGAATCAATCCAACGGCAAGCCCAACATAGCGATGCAGAGTAAACACTAATTTGCGGAGACGTATAGGCTGCATATTGATGATCTTCTAGAATCAAAAAGTGAGCGAGAACGAACCGACAACCGTAAGCGGTGCACCAGGAGTAACAGTGGTTCTGCCAATTTCACTGGTTTCAAAATAGCGAGTATTGAATAAATTCTGGAAGTTAATTCCAGCCCGCCAGTTTCTTTGTCGATAGAAGATTGCAGCATCTGTGCGGAGGTAGCTGGGCAATTCAAAGCTGTTGTCTAAATCACCTGCTCGATCGCCAACATAAAACAAGCCGAGTCCGAATCCTAGTCCCTTCAATCCACTACTTTGGAGTTCATAGGTTGTCCATAAACTGGCTTTGTGGCGTGGAACATTGTTGATCGTGTTGCCAACGGGTAGATCATTGCTTCTTGTAATTTCGGCATTGGTATAGCTATAAGATGCAATCACGTTCCAGCCAGGGATCAGCGTGCCTGCAACATCTAACTCAATTCCTCGACTGCGCTGTTCTCCGATCGCAAGACTGAAGGCTTGATCGTTTGGATCAGTGGTTGCTACATTTGTTTTAGTGATTTGGTAAGCTGCAAGCGTTGCGGTAAATTGCTGATTGAGTTCGGCTCGAACACCAACTTCATATTGCGTTCCGCGTGTGGATTCGAGGAGTGAGCCATCTGCTTGAACACCGCTGTTGGGTGCAAACGATCGACTGTAGCTTGCGTAAAGCGATATCGGTCGAATCGGTTGATAGACAAGCCCAATTCGAGGACTAAAGGCTTGGTCTGCTTGCCTTGTTTCACTATTTGTTAATTTGTCTCGCAATCGTTGAGAAATTGTGTCAAATCGTCCACCTACTAGCAGTTTGAGATTATCGGTTAAAGCAATCTGATCTTGCAGAAAAATTCCGAGTCCATCGGTTGTCGTCGCATCGTCTCGTCGCAACTCTAGCTCTGAGCGGGACGGACGAGGACGTGTGTTGTAAATTGGGTTGAAAATGTTGATGTTGGGCGTGAAGCGATCGACAAACGTAGCATCAAAGGCATCGGGCGGTGTGGCAAATAATCCTTCCAATGTGTCGCGCTGCAAATCAAATCCTAACAATAGCTGATGATTGATCGAGCCAGTTTTGAAGTTACTGACTAGATCGGTTTGCATCAAAAAGACTTTAAATCGGTTGGCATTGTCGAAATAAGCCCGTGATAGTTCTCCGGTTGTTTCATCTAGCCCGATCGCAGTTGCACTTTTCACAACTTCGTAGGTGTCTAAAAATCTAAAGGCATTCCGAATTCTGAGGTTGTCGTTAAACCGATGCTGTAACTGATAGCCAATTCTGAACTGGTTCACATCTCGAAAGTCGCCCCGTTCGCCCAAAAAACGGTTAATTGGAATATCTGCAACGCCTGCTCCAAAGGCAGGAATGCCACGATCGAAGGTGCGACGATCGTAGAGGTAGCTAGAATTGATTGATAGATCGGTACGATCGCCAATCTTCCAACTCAGAACCGGAGCGACGAAAACATGCTCACTATTGACGAAATCACGAAAGCTACCTGCATTTTCATAGGCAGCATTCAAGCGATAGCGCACCGCTTTATCTGGGGTTAGCGGACCAGAAAAATCAAAGCTAGGACGGTAAAAACTGTAGCTGCCGATTAATAGATCTGCACTGTAGAAAGGCGTTGACAACGGTTGCTTCGTCACAATATTGATCACGCCTCCCGGCTCAACATTGCCGTAGAGAACTGAAGCTGGACCCTTCAAAACTTCAAGTTGCTCAATATTGGCAAAGTCCCGCAACGTTAGCCCACTTCCTGCATAGCTGTCTCTGATTCCATCGGTCAGCGTTGTCGCATCATTAAACCCACGAATGTTAAAGTTTTCCTGCGTTCCACCAAAGAGATTCCCCGTAAATACGCCACTCACATTCCGCAGTGCATCGTTTAGTCGCACCGTTTTCTGGTCTTCTAAAACCTGTTGTGGAACCACCTGAATCGATTGAGGAATGTCGCGCAGAGGAGTATCGGTTCGCGTTGCAGTTGAGGCGCTCGGAACCCGGTAAGGACTCGATCGACCCGTCACGGTAATTTCTTCTTCATCTCCTGAATCCGAGGCGGTTACGGCTAGCACGGCTCCATTGGAGCTAGGTTTGACGCTAATAGTCGGAACTTCTCGATCGCCTGTCACTCTGATTTCGACTCGATTTTCAGGCTGCTGAGTGACCGTGATGCTGGTAATCCCCGCGATCGGGTCTTTACTCGCAAATGAGTTGGTGTTTGGGAGTGCCAACACTGCATTCTCAATGGCAGCAACGAGCGTTTTCCCATCTTCCTGAGTTTCTGCTTGCAGGGTTGCACCTGTTGCAGTCTCTAAAATTACTTCGGTTCCAGAAGTGGTTCGATTTAGTCGAACACTTGTAATTTGAATCGGTGCAATCGGGGAAGTTGTATCAGGAACTTGCCCTAACCATTCTTTGACCGAAGTTGCTGCTCGCGGGATTTCTCGAATTCCTCGAATCGGTTCCGTTCGATCGCGCTCTTCTGCCCATCCAGGAATCGCAATCAGCAAACTAGACGTAACGACTAGAACTCCAAAAAATCGATCCATTCTCTCCCCACACATCTCTTGTAGAACGTCTTGCTGAGAATTAATCTCAACATCTGTGTGAAGAGTTTAAGTAGTTTTGACACCAAAAACTATCTAAAAATGAAGGTAGACTATCCCAAAACGGCGAATCACGATTCAATTTACGGCTTTTTTCCTTTCAAACACTCGCTCGGTGTAATCCCAAACCGTCGCTTGAACGTCGCCGCAAACTGCCCAAAATGCGAATAGCCCACCGCAATCGCGACCTCCGACACCCGCTTTTTGCCATCACTGAGCAACAACCTTGCCTGTTCCATCCGATATTGATGCAGATATTGAAAGGGCGTTACGCCAAACGCTTTACGAAATCCTTGTTTTAATTGGTAATGACTCAATCCAACCAGTTCTGCGAGCATCAGTTCTGAAGGGGGATGATCAAGCTGCTTCTCTAGGATTTCTTTCGCTTGCTGAACGCGATCGCGAATCTCTCGTTCTAATCCATTGATGGGTTTAGGAAATGACTCTGCTTCAACTCCCTGTTGCAATTGCAGCGCCATCAGTTCCAGGACTTTGCTTTCCAAATACATCCGCTTAATTAAGCCTTCAAACGGACATTGCAAAATCTGTTGCAATGCCGTTTGCATTTGTGATGTGATGATCCCAGCGCGAGTAAAGTATTTCTGATCGTATCTTCTAAACAAGTGCTGTATTGAGCTTGGAATTTCATCAGAATGAATTCCAACGAATGCCTTGAAAACTTCTGGCTCAATATGCACCACAACTTCTTGCTGTTGTTCACCGGACGCAGGTTCACATAGCAAACTCGGAGCCATACCGCACCCACAGATGATCGTTTCACCTGGATGAAACGATTTATATTGAGTTTGCCCACTCCCAGCAAGCTGAAAGCCAAATTCTAAGGGATGCTCGCACTCAGATAAATCAAGGCTAACAGGTCGGTGAAATTGATAATTAGAAATCTGAAGTAAGAATCCTTGACGGAATTCAATGTCAATTCCTTGCCCTTCAGCCAATACTGCTGGATACCGAAACACAGTTTCAGAATAATCACTTTGAGTGTCAGTTGTCTGATTTTGCTCTACATCCTGAAATAATGCAATGTAGTCTTGTTCAGAAATTTTCATATCTGCAACTCCTGACCACAAAAACTTTGGATCAGCTATTAGAAAATTATATCAGTAAGGGATTGGATAGAATCGATGACGCAGCTCTCTTCAAAGGTATTCATCGCATTTATTTGAGCGAAATGAGTGGACGTAAAACCAATGGCGTTAGCAGTTAGTAGAATCGAAAAACTTGAATAAAAGTATTCAGAAAGATTGATTCAGGATTGCGATCTCTTACCCTATTATAAGCTCCCATATTGCTAACACTACGCCCAACTTCGTGAGCATTCTGCGCCGTAGCAGCTTAGCAAGTCTCTAACATTGCACTCCAGTTTCGCTCATCAAAGCATCACGCAAACCAGGAGGATCATCTGTGAAACACGATCATCGTCATCAGGAACCAAACCAACCCGATCCGGGATATGTTGGGCACTTTGAACACGAAAAGCAACTTCAAAGAAATTTGCCTGATCCCGACCCACAGGGCGACCAGGGAGGTCACGGTAAGCATTCTAGCCATGATCAACACGGGGCGCACGATAAACACGCTGGACATAGCCCAGAAATCTTTAAGCGCCGCTTCTTCATTTGCCTGGTGCTAACGTTGCCCGTTCTCTATTTTGCGCCAATGCTTCAGGATTGGTTTAACTATCAAGCGCTTCAGTTTCCAGGTGTAAACTGGGTTACGCCCGTTCTTTCGACAATTATCTATTTTTACGGTGGCTGGGTTTTTCTGCGTGGAGCTTGGTATGAACTCCGCAGCAAAATTGGCATGATGACGCTGATCGCTCTAGCCATCACGGTTGCGTATGTTTACAGTGTGGCAGTATCTCTTGGATTACCCGGAGATTCTTTCTACTGGGAACTTGCAACCTTAGTTGACATCATGCTGCTCGGTCATTGGATTGAAATGGCTTCTGTTCAAGGAGCCAGCCGTGCTTTAGAGCATCTTGCAAATCTAGTTCCGTCTGTCGCTCATAAACAGGTAGACGGACGTATACAAGATGTCCCTGTTAGCTCACTAACTGAAGGAGATCAAATTCTGATTCGTCCGGGTGAACAAGTGCCGATCGATGGTGAAGTTATAGACGGAAACTCTAGTGTCAACGAAGCATTTTTAACCGGAGAATCGCGTCCAGTCGTTAAAAAAGCGAATGATGAGGTTGTCGCTGGAGCGGTCAATGGAGAAGGAGCTTTGGCGATTACAGTCACTCGCACCGGAGATAAAACAACGCTGAGCCAGATTATGCGCTTAGTTGAGGAAGCACAGGCATCTAAAAGTCGATATCAAACACTCGCCGACCAGCTTGCTTACTGGCTGACTTTGATTGCGATCGCAGTCGCAACGCTAACATTCGTTCTTTGGTTATCGATTGGAACAGGAGGGTTAACATTTGCGATTAATCGTGCGGTGACAGTGTTAGTCATTGCCTGCCCTCATGCTTTGGGGTTAGCAATTCCCTTAGTAATCGTCAACGCAACAGCGATGTCTGCCAAGAACGGTATTTTAGTGCGAAATCGAGAAGCGTTTGAACGAGCGCGAGGCATTCAGAGGATCGCTTTCGATAAAACGGGAACCTTGACAGAGGGACGGTTTGGAGTACAAAGAATTTATGCTGATGGCATTGATGAGCTACAAGCTTTGTTAGTTGCAGCCTCTTTAGAATCCTTGTCAGAACATCCACTCGGACAATCGATCGTGCAAGAAGCGAACAACCGCAAGATCCAGCTTGCTAAAACGAATGATTTTAAAGCAGTACCCGGTCAGGGAGTTGAAGGTAGTGTGAACGGTCAGCGTTATCGGGTTGGAAGACCAGAATGGGTTGAGGAGTTAAAACTGCGATTTCCTTCAACACTGCAAAAAGCACTGCAAGAGAGCGAATCTCGTGGTGAAAGCGCGATCGTACTCCTGAATGATCAACAAGTTCTTGCACTATTTGGGTTAGCAGATCAGGTGCGAGAACGAGCAAAACAGGCGATACAACGCTTGCATGAGATGGAAGTTGAGACGGTGATGATCACCGGAGATGCGGAAGCAGTTGC
Organism: Leptolyngbya sp. AN10; assembly: GCF_050565645.1. Classification (NCBI taxonomy): domain Bacteria; kingdom Bacillati; phylum Cyanobacteriota; class Cyanophyceae; order Leptolyngbyales; family Leptolyngbyaceae; genus Leptolyngbya; species Leptolyngbya sp. AN10. Next base: position 23,905 of record NZ_JBNXVP010000004.1, on the reverse strand, counting down.
AAAAACGGTTGCAGCGGAATTAAATATCGATCGCTACTATGCTCGTGTGCTACCGCAAGACAAAGCTGCGCTGATTCGACGATTAAAAGCTGAGAAGCCCACAGCGTTTGTTGGTGATGGAATCAATGATGCGCCTGCTTTATTTGAAGCAGATTTGGGACTTGCGATCGGAGCCGGAACCAATGTCGCGATCGAGTCGGCTGATCTAGTCTTAGTGAAAAGCGATCCGCTTGATGCAACTTACGCGCTGAAGCTTGCAAAAGCGACCTATAACAAAATGACTCAGAACTTGTTTTGGGCGACCGGATATAATGTGATCGGCATTCCCTTAGCGGCAGGGATTGCGGCTCCGTTTGGCATTCTATTATCGCCAGCAGTCGGCGCAATCTTCATGAGTGTTTCGACCGTTGTTGTTTCGATTAATGCAATGCTGTTACGCCGTCTTCGTTTGGATGATTGAATAGAGTAGAATACCACTAAACTAGGTAGCATAAGTTACTCGGAATTAGGTTTATCTCCTGAAATTTTCTGAGTCATAATAAGAGCAAGAATGCCTCTAGTAGATTGAGCATTCTGCTTCTTTATGCAAGGTTGCAAAATTGATGACTGAATTGTTGAATGTCGTTCGTCAGTATAAACAAGACCCGGAATCTGTTTACAGCACTTGGTTTATCAACAACGAGGATCGATTGAAAGCGTTTCGATCGATTCGTCGTGGCGTTCTGACTGTGGTTCAGGATATCAAAACTGGAAGCTTCGGGAATGATTTCAAAGGCTCCTCACTAGAATTTGTGTTGACCTGCATTACCGAGCAAAAGCAAGTTTTTGAAGGAGCAGCCCATCCGTTCTATTGGAAGCCGAAACTTCGCATTCCTGACATCTACGAGAATGAAGCTAATAAAGTTGCCTTTGGTCAGTTTCTTGAAACTTGTTTAAGTGCAACTAAAGAAGAGCAGCTTGTTAAGCAAATCATCAAATTATCAGAGAGAAATATTAAGGGGTTAGGTCCTGCGGTTGCTAGTATCCTCTATTTTCTGCACCCGACCCTGATTCCGCCTTTCAATACTGCGATCGTCAACGGATTTAATCTACTCTTCAACGAAAAGCAGAAACTTGGTTCGTGGACAAGTTATTTGAAAATGCGAGAAGTGATTTTGCACACAAATGCTCAGTATCGAACCGAGCTATCAACGGATTTAGGTGCGATCGCAGGTTTACTCTTCGAGATTGGCGCAAATAAACTTCTGATTGAAAGTAGCGCAGCACTAGACGATACACAAAAAACTAAGGTTGAGAAGTTGCTCAAAAAGCGACATGCAGAGGTTTTGTCAGAGCAGCAGGAAGAGGATTTACACACAGAAATGCAGTACCATCTTGTGAAAATTGGTCATGCTTTGGGGTATGACGTGGTTGTTGCCAGTAACGATCGTTCTAAAGCCTATCAGGACAGCAAGTTTTCATTTCTCTGCATTCCTTGTTTACCAAAAATGGAGGCAGATCAAGACACATTTAACACCATTGGTTTAATTGATGTGTTGTGGCTAGAAAAAGGAACAAACCGGGTTGTGAGCGCGTTTGAAGTTGAGAAAAGTACCTCAATCTACTCTGGAATCCTAAGACTGAGTGATCTTGCTGTCTCATTTCCACACAATTTGAGAACGCTCTTTTTAGTCGTTCCGAATCAGCGCGAGAAAGAAGTCATTCTTCAGCTTAAACGCCCGTCAATTAAACAGCAAAACGTACCGATTCAATACATTCTCTTCTCGGAGCTTCGCCAGCATTGCGATGCAATTTGTAAGTTTGGTACAGATCACAACGCGATGACCAAAATTGCCAAGGTTGCATGAAGCATCTATGCTATTCATTCATCGTGCGATAGGTGACTACAGCAGAAGGTGATAGTCGATTGAGATAGCGAAAAATCCAATACTTGCCGATCGCATCAAGCGTCACTGGAAACGTAGCAATGAATATCCCAACAAACTGCTTATTCTCAGGTAGCCCATAGTGGCTTAAAACGCTGTTTAGAGCTACATCCCAACCGTAAGATGAATGAAAACCTACAAAAATATCTGTAAATAAAATAATCAAAAACGCTTTTGCAGAATCGCTCAAGCCAGCAAGTAATTGACCTAAGAATCGCTTGGTAATGTTCTAGACCTGTGTATTGTGTGAAAATAAAAGCAGTTGTTAGCTGCTGTGATTCTCATGGTGCTTGAACCAGTCTGCTGTCCAAGCTGTAACAGTACAAATGTGGTGAAAAATGGCAAAAGCGATGAAGGCAAACAGCGTTATCGCTGCCGCAATGCCGACTGCTCGCGTCGTTCCTTCATTCGGGATTACAGCTACCGAGGCTACTTGCCGGAAGTGAAGCAGCAAATTAGCGATATGGCAGTCAATGGCAGTGGGATTCGAGATACGGCACGAGTGCTGAAGATTAGCCCCACGACGGTGATTGAGGAATTAAAAAAAAGATCGCCATCTCGAACAAGTCAACACATCGCTGCTCAAACAGATGGAGAGTTCACCGACGAGTGCGATGGTGGTGAAAGTTGAGGAAGCAGAAATGGATGAGATGTGGAGCTTTGTGCAATCTAAGAAACAGCAGCGATGGTTATGGCACGCCATTGACCATCGTACTGGGGCAGTCTTGGCTTATGTCCTTGCTCCACATGAAGATGAAGCGCTCAAACAACTTCAGCAATTGCTTGCCCCATTTGCCATTGAGCGGTTTTATACGGACAACTGGGGTGCATACTTGCGCCTGTTAGATTCTCAACAGCATACGGTCGGCAAAACGAACACACAGCGCATCGAACGCAAGCACTTGACGCTTCGCACTCGGATCAAACGGCTTGCTCGAAAAACGATTTGCTTTTCTAAGTCCATCTGGTTGCATGATGTGGTGATTGGATTGTTCATCAATCGGTATGAATTCAGTCGAGCTATATGATACTCGTACACAGGTCTAGAACATTACCAGAATCGCTTCAAATTTTTAAGCTGAGATTGACTTTTCAGGATGAGAATAAGAAAAACAGTCAAAGCTAGAAAATCCGCCGTAAGATTCTTAATAACTTCTGTGTTTCCTTTACGGTACTCTTCTGCTAAATCCACTACTTTATTTTGCAGTTTTGCTTCCATAATCGATGTAGAGTTTTCTGACACACCTTGCAAAAGCGACTCAAAGCGGAGACGGTTTTTATAGTTTTGCAGTTCTTGAAGAATTCGCTCTTCTTGAAATCCTTCAAGTCGAGATTCTACTTGTTGATAGTTCTCGAAATATTGAGACAATGGTTCAACGACTAGCGTTTTGGTCGCTTGGTTCACAAGTAATGGAATCAGCAACAGCAATAAAATGTAGCGAAGAGCAGAAATTGTTTGATTCCGAGATACTTGAAATGCTGCTGTAACTTTTGATTCGCTGCTGAAATTAAATTGTTGTAGTTTACTCCAAAAATTTCGCTTCTCTTGTTTTCGGGAAGTGTCCCCTGATTTCTTCATCGTATTACTGCGTTGCTAACCTTTCCTAAGAGTTCTGGAGAAGACAACCGCTCTCATGAACTCTGGTTATGTTGCTGGAGATCAGGTAAAGATGCGATCGCGTTAACTCTTACGATCGCGGCTTTGCTGAAGTTACTGAACGTCAATCCAGAAATCCGAGACAACGATTTTGCCACCCCGATTAAATTGTCCCCATAGCTTATACTTTCCAGGCTGCGGAAACGTGGTCATAAATGCTACTTGTCCTTGCGGTGCTCTCTTCATTGCATGAGCATGAATATAATCTGCTCTGCTGAGGTCTTGAGACTGCTTGAGAATCACCAGATGTCCCTGCTCACCTAAATAGGGCTGGAGGTCTTGAATCGGCTGATTGTTTTTGTCTTGAAGATTAAATGCGAGCGTCACCTCCTGCCCTGCTTTAACGGTTGGAGTCGAGAGCGAGAGATCAACTTTGGTCGTATCGATCGTTTTACTGCGCTCTAGATTAATTGCTGGTGTTGCGGGTGGTGTTCCGGGAACTTGAGTCTTCATCACCGAAACGGCTTCGGCTTTTCCAGCAGGTTTATAGTCACTGATCAGCGTGTAGCTACCTGCTTGCGGTAAGGCGGTTTCGACTTCAAACAGCCCGTTGCCTTTGTACGTCGGATGAAGGTGTTGAAAGACCTGTAAATCGTTGCTGACGACGATCAAGTGCATCAGCTTTTCTTGGAACGTGTCGAATTTTGAGATTGCTTTGCCTTGAGCATCTTGAACTGCGATCGTCAGTCTGCTTGGTTGATTAACGGTCAAGTTTCCGCTTGTTGTAAGCGTGGCTTGGGTTGTAACTGCGTTTGCATTCGATCCGTGTTCACCGTGAGCATCGTCATGAGACATTCCCGGCATTGATGAATGCTCCATTCCGTTCATCTGAGCATGAGAGGAATGCTCACTATCTGCGGTAGCAGGTTGGTTTCCTACTGAATTACGTGTTACTGCAATTGTGGCAACTGTTGCGGCAGTCATAAGACCAATCACACCGTAACGACGCATTTTCTTGCTCATCGATCGCTGAGTCATGAGAGAGTACCACTAATCAAATCAATCGCTGTGGGTGAACAAAGTCACCCACTGCTGCTCGTGTGTGAGACGAACTATTTCTTAGATTAAACAATGAACATGAAAACAGAATGAAATAAGCTACGAAGTGCAAAAAAGTCATGCCTTTGTAATGCGATGCAGCCACAAGTAGTTTTCACCTTCAGGCGAACACTTCGCTTTGATGAGTTCGTTCGAGTAATGCAAATTCTCACCTGAAAAATCATTGCGATAACCCGACTCAAACCACTCACCAAACGGATCGTTCACAAAAAATCCAGCCGAATCATAGCCTCGAACGACCATAATATGACCAAAGCTCGTAAAGTAACCGTGAATAATACAGGCATAGCCTTCTGCGATCGCTTTGCGAATGTCCCATAATCTTGCTCGTGTGGTAAAGTCTACCTTTAGCCCATAAGCCTCACCCATTTGCGCTAGATCGTAAGGGTCCCAGCGAGACAAACCCTTATTTTCTAAAAACCGATACAGTTCATCTTCAAACTGAACTGCGTTAGTGCGTTGTGGAATCTTAAAATAATCCATCACCATTGCGTAAGATGTGACGTTGCAGGCTCCTCTAGGATTCAACGCATTATCCATCTGACTCTTGTGCGGAATATTTAGCCTTTTTGTTTTTGGTAATCGATAAAAGATTGAAGGAAGGGTGATTTTAGGTGACTCAGGTTGTGTTATCTGACCCTGACTGTTAATCAATTGAATATGAGGCTGATAAACGTACCAAGTATTTCGCGGTGGATTGCCCAAGAAGTCGTTGAATAGTGCAACCTTAAGATGATTTTTGTCGATCTCTTTCCAAGAATGAATTTCAAATACTCTCCCTGCATTCACGCTTACTTTGTCTTGAGCAGACAGCTTCGATGAATCCAAGGTAGATTGCTTAAAAAAGGTTGTTTGGCTAACTTTTAGTTTCATAGATACTCCAAATCATGCAATGTTGCATCAAAAACATCTGTAAAGCCAGCCTCTAACAACGCGCTTGCTTTACAGATGTTTCTAAATAGCGGGATTCAAGCTGTCAGCCTTACAGCTTGAAGGCATACCGAGCATTCACTTTCTCGCTACCAATCTCAGACTGCACAGCGACTTTATATTCTCCTGCCGCAGCACTAGGTAGTTTAGCTGTATAGTGCTTTCCATCTGCGTCGTAAGTCATGGGAACGGATTGTTGGCTTCCATCGGGAAGTTGTACCTGTGCAGTGACTTTCGCGTTTGGAATCGTTTCGTGATTGTCGCCTTTCTGCACAAATAAATCTAGGTGAGTTTCATTTCCTTCCTTTTCAGGCTTGAGTTCCAAATGGTAAGCACCAGACTCAACCACAATTCCGCCCCCCGCTTTATGGTCAGCATCATGATTGGCTGAAGGAGAAGAGCTTGCAGCAGGACTATTACTTACAGCAGGACTATTGGCTGGCGCACTCGCTTGGTTGCCACCACTGCTACACGCACCGAGAAACAGTAGACCTGCGCTACCAGCAACAATCAAAAAGGATTTCAGCGTTTTCATGGTTATCTCCTGAATTTAAGATTCTGCAACATTGAGATGAGAAACACGATCGTCATTTTCAGCGATCGCGTCGGACTGTTTTGGCATCATAAACTTTCCAAAGAGCGAATACAAAGCGGGAAGCACCAGCAGTGTTAATGCAGTAGACGTGAATAGTCCTCCTAGAACAACTACGGCGAGCGGCTGCAAAATCTCTTTGCCTGCACCCGATCCAATGACCAGTGGAACCATGCCTAATGCTGATGCAAGTGCGGTTAATAGGATAGCAACTAATCGCTCCATTGAGCCTTCCACAATCACTTGCTTAAGCGGAATGCCTTGAGCTAATTGCTGGTTGTAGTTATCGACTAACAGTAAACCATTTCGAGTTGCGACCCCAAACAGCGTAATAAATCCGACCATTGATGCGACCGAGATAATTCCGCCACTGACCGCAACAGAAATCACACCTCCAATCAATGCTAATGGCAAGTTGATCATAATCATCAAGGTTGCTGGAATTGATTTCACAGCGAAGTAGAGCAGGACTGAAATGATCGCAAATGCGGCAAGCCCAGCAATGATTAGGGTTTGAGTGGCTTGTTCTTGTGCCTGGAACTGTCCCCCAAATTCGACATAGTAGCCGCTAGGGAGTTTGACTTGTTTCACACGATCACGTACATCTTTGATCACTGATCCTAAATCTCGCCCTGACACATTCGCAGAAACGACAATTAAGCGCGAGACGTTTTCTCGATTGATTGTACTGGGTCCTTCGCCATAGACAACTTTTGCCACTTGAGAAAGCGGAATCTTTTGGTTATTCGGCGTATCAATTAGCAAATTGCCAATCACATCCAAGTTATTCCGATATTGCTCTTGCAACCAGACCACCAGGTTAAAGGTTTGTTGCTTCTCTAAGACTTGTGAAACAGTCCGCCCATTCAGTCCAGTTTCGATCGTTTCTGCAAGTTCTCCGATGCTGAGTCCGTATCGGGCTGCCGCTTCACGATCAAATTGAATTTGCACCTGTTTGACTGGAACTTGAGGTTCAAGCTGTAAATCGACCAAGCCTGGAATGCTGCTCATGGCAGATTGAACTTCCTGCCCGACCATCCGAAGCTGATCGAGTTCAGCCCCGTAGATTTTAACGGCGATCGCGCTTCTCACTCCTGACAAAATCTCATCCATCCGGTGAGAAATAAATCCACCAATGTTAATCACAACGCCCGGAATCTTCTCACCTTCTTTTCGCAATGCCTCAATCACTTTTTCTCGTTCTTTCGCGCCTTCTTCGCTGATTTCAACGTCTAATTCGCCAAAGTTCACGCCTGCAATATCCGGATCACCCTGAGCAAAGCCAGACCGAAACTGGATTGACTCAATTCGCTTATCGTCTTTAAATACCTCCTCAAAGTCGAGAGCCGCCTGATTGGTTGCTTCTAGCGACTCTCCCGGAAATAGAATCACCGCATTGACTAACTGACGATCTTGAAATTCAGGTAAAAAGACGCTGCCCAAAGTCGGCAGGATGATCAGAGACGCGATAAAACCTGCGATCGCAGCCGTGAAAACGACTTTAGGACGACGAATCGAAAATCTTAAAGCGGGACGATAGACTTGATGTGCTTTGCGTTCGAGCCAGGTTTCAGTACTGGGTAAACGACGATTCGCCAACAGCAACGCACACAATGCAGGAGTGAGCGTCAATGCTACCGCAGTCGAAGCCAAGATTGACAGAAGGTAGGCAAGTCCCATCGGGGTGAAAATTCGACCTTCAACGCCTGAGAGGGCGAAAATTGGCGCAAAGATAACCACAATGATGATCGTTGCAAACAAAACACTGGTTCTGACTTCGATCGAGCCATCAAATACAACTTGCAATGGCGGTTTAGGCTTCTCCGCAACCTGATTCTCCCGCAATCGACGATAGACATTTTCCATATCGACGATCGCATCATCAACAACTGAACCAATCGCAACGACTAAGCCACCTAGCGTCATCGTGTTAATACCTTGCCCTGTCCAGTTAAGAACAATCATTCCAACTAGCAACGAGAGCGGTAATGCGCTGAGGCTAATCACTACCGTGCGCCAGTTCATCAGAAATGCAATCAGCACTACTGACACAATGATCACGCCGTCTCTTAATGCGTCTCTGACGTTCTCGATCGACAATCCAATAAACAGATTTTGATCAAACGTCTTGAAGAATTTCACATCCAGCGGTAGTCCCCCTTTGAGATCTTCCATTGCTGCATCTACAGCTTTTACAACCGTCGGTGTATCTGCATTCGGTTGCTTCGTTACTGTGAGAATCACCGATCGCTTGCCGCGAAACAATCCATCACCTCGTCTAAGTGCAGCTCCAATTTTCACCTCTGCCACTTGTTCGAGCAGAATCGGAGTTCCATTAACGGATTTAATGACCGACCGCTTCAGTGGCTCGATCGATTCAATTCGTCCAATGCCTCGAACTAATAGTTCTTGATCTGGTGTAACAACAAAACCACCTGGAACATTCACGTTAGCATTCTGAGCTGCTTTCACCACGTCATTGATCGACACATTGAATGCTTTGAGCTTGTTGGGATCAACTAGCACTTGATACTGTCGTTCATCCCCACCATAGAGAAAAACATTACTCACGCCTGGAACGGCTAATAATCGGTTTTTGATATCCCATCCGACTAGCCTTGAGACTTCCATTAACGGCGTTGTTTCTGAAGTGAAGGCATATTTCACAGTCCAGCCGAGTGGTGAACTCACAGGTAAGATTTCTGGCTGATCCACGCCTTGAGGCAAAATGCTCTGGGTTCGCCCTAATCGCTCAGTGACAAGCTGACGAGCGCGATAAACATCGGTATCCCATCCAAAAACTGCTTTGACTGAAGAGATACTAACTGCTGAGGCGGATCGTAAAGAAACAAGTCCGGGCGTTCCGTTGATCGCGCTCTCAATTGGACGAGTCACGAGTGATTCGACTTCTTCGGGTGCGAGTCCAGCCGCTTCGGTTTGAATTTCAACTTGGGGCGGAGCAAACGCTGGAAACACATCCAAAGGCATTTGAGTAATGACGCGCAGTCCCCAAAGTGAAAGGAGGATTGAGGCAAAAACAATCAGCCATCGTTGCGCGATCGACCACTTGACAATCGAATTGAGCATCGTTCTTCTGAACACTCCCTTGGGAAAATCGGCAGATTGTATGCCTACAACCAACAACTCATCATGACAAGAAATTATGAAATGGGAATGAAACTAGAACTAGGCGCAACAATTAGTTGCTAAAAACCTGATACTGACGCTCTACATCAAACAAGATTAAGGGCTGTATACAGAGAATTAGCACAGGAAGAAATTGTGGGATTCAGTGCTTAATCTGTGACTATTTAGATCAGCCTCATGGACAATTTTCTGAGAAAAGCTCTTTGCGCCCTTGACCCTCTAGTAGGCTGGAGATTCTACATTAGCAGCAGTCGAGGAAAATGCTCGTTTTTTCCTCAATCTGCAAGCGTAAATTCTGAGTGATGTGCGGGAAATTAATGCCTCCTCGCACTGTTGTTGACGATAGCTATCATCAACTATTACCGTCTCAGATGCTTATGGAACCAGGATGACGTGAAAAAAGCCGCTTTAAAAGTAGAACGGCTGATATCTATGCGAAACTCGATCGCTAGTGATTGAAAGAAGGTTCAAGTACACATTGCCCGCATATTTCGCCAAATTACATTTCTGAGATGAGTTGAATTGTTAGGAACAGGCGGCTTTGCTTTCGCTGCATCTCCAGTACAGCGGCGATGCAATGTGGTAGAAGTTCTCATTTGGGCTTGAACGGTTGCGTTCTGGGTATGAGAACCATTGATTGCATTTTGATTGCGGAGAGTATTAGGTTGTGGTTGAGGTAGGGTTGCTGATGAAGTCGTATTTACTGAAGACGGAACAGTAAGTTGATTTGCAAAAGCAGTAGGAATCGAGATCACAGAAAGTACGATCGCGGTTGATATAGAGATCAGCGGAGTTTTCATATTAGTTCTCCTGAGCATTCATATCTCTATGTTGTTTCAACAATATGAAATGCACATGAAATCAGCAAGATAATGGAGAGAGGAGGTCGTTATCGGCTCTGCACAGGCTTCATCGAACTATCAGGAGCAGTCTTTTTAGAGAAAAGGATGTGAGCGAATCGGCTGTAAAGTGCAGGAATGATCAACAGCGTCAAGGCGGTTGACGTGAACAATCCCCCTAGCACGACGATCGACAAGGGTTGTAAAATTTCCTTTCCAGGTCCGCCTGCGACAACGAGCGGTGCTAATCCCAAAGCTGAGGTCAATGCAGTCATCAGAATCGCGTTTAATCGTTCCATCGAACCTTTCACCAACACTTCCTTGATCGGCATTCCTTCTGCAAATTTCGCATTATAGTTATCGACGAGCAAGAGTCCATTTCGAGTGGCAACCCCAAACAAAGTAACGAAACCAACCAGTGAAGCAACAGAAATCACGCCACCAGTCAATGCAACCGCAATCACACCGCCAACTAACCCGATCGGTAAGTTGATCATGATCATGGCAGTGGAGGGAATTGATTTCACCGTCAAATACATCAGCACTGAAATCACGACAAAAGCAATCAAGCTATAAATCAGAATGTTTTGCGAAGCGCGTTCTTCAGCTTCAAACTGTCCACCGTATTGGATAAAATAGCCTGCTGGAACTTGAACCGCTTGTTTTACTTTGGATTGAATTTCAGTCATCACAGAGCGCAAATCTCGCCCGCTCACATTCGCAGAAACTACAATCCGGCGCGAGACATTTTCACGGTTAATCGTGTTCGGTCCTTGACCATTCCGAATGGTTGCGACTTGTGCAAGTGGAATTTTCTGACCGTTGGCAGCATCAATCAGTAAGTTCTCGATCGCATTCAAATCAGTCCGCGCTTCGGGCTTTAACCACACCATCAAATCAAACGTCTGCTGCTGCTCTAAAACTTGTGAAACCGTTCGACCATTCAAGGCGGTTTCGATCACTTCTGCCAGTTGTCCGACACTCAAGCCGTATCGGGCTGCGGCTTGTCGATTAAATGCAATTTGCACTTGATCGATCGGCACTTGCGGTTCAAGCTGCAAATCGACCACGCCTGAAACCGTCTTCATTTGTGCTTCAACTTGTTCACCGAGCGATCGCAGTTCATCCAATTCAGCCCCGAAGATTTTCACAGCAATTTGACTTCTCACACCTGATAGAACTTCATCCATGCGGTGAGAAATAAAGCCCCCAATGCCCGTTGCAACTCCGGGTAACTTGCTCATTTCTTCTCGAAGCTTTTTCAAGCTTGCTTCTCGATCTTCCAGTCCTTTTTCGCTCAAATCCACATCCAGGTGAGCAAAATTTACACCACCTGCATCGCCATCACCAGGAGCGCGTCCAGAACGAGTTTGGATGAACTTAAAGCGATCATCTCCCTTCAGCGAATCTTCTAGCGCAAATCCCGCCCGATTCGTTGCTTCTAAAGAAGTGCCTGGATAGAGCGTCAAAGTATTCACCAACATTTGCTCTTGAAACTCTGGCAGAAATTCACGCCCTAAACTTGGTAGAAGCGTGAGTGCCACAACCATCAGCGCAGCCGCACCCGACAAGACAAGCAGCGATCGACGCATCGCTAAGTGCAAAAGCGGCGAGTACAATCGTTTGAAGAACCGAGCAACAACGGGTTCCTGCTCTGACATCCGACCGTGTGGAAGTAGAATTGCACACAGCGCTGGAGAAACGAGCAACGATTCTAAACTTGAAACAATCACAACCACCAAGTAAGCAATTCCCATCGGTGTGAAAATTCGCCCTTCCACTCCTGATAGCGTAAAGATCGGAGAAAAGACGACAATTCCGATTAAGGTTGCACCAATTAATGATTCTCGAACTTCTTGGCTACCTTCAAAAATGATGTCCAAGGTCGATCGCGGTTCCGGTGAAAAGCGATTCTCTCTTAAAGCACGATAAGTATTCTCGCCATAAACAATCGCATCATCAACTGCGGTTCCGATCGCGACTGCTAACCCGCCCAGAGTCATTGTATTCAGTCCAAGTCCCAAATAGTGAGAAACGAGCAATGCAAACAGCAAGGTGAGAAAGAAATCAAGCAAGCAGACCGTTAAAGTTCGCCAGTTCATTAGAAACGGGATCAGAATCGCAGCCACAATCAAACTGCCTTCGATTAATGCCGATCGCACATTCTCAACCGAAGCTTCAATATAGTCTGCTTGCCGGAAAGTCACATCGACTTTGACATCCTTGGGCAATCCCGCTTTGATCTCGTCTAACGCAGCAACCACTGCATTAGTAACCGTGGGCGTATCGGCTTGCGGTTGCTTATTTACCATAACGATCGCCGCAGGTTTGCCATTCACGCTTCCATCGCCCCGTTTCAAAGCCGCCCCAACTTGCACATCTGCTACATCAATCAGTCGTACTGGGGTTCCGTTTCGCGAGTCGATCACCGATTGTTTGAGATCCTCGATCGATTCAATCCGCCCAATCCCGCGAATCAGTCGTTCTCGATCCGCTCCAATCAGATAACCACCGGGAGCATTCACATTGGCATTGCGAACTGCCTCTGTGACTTGTTCTAGCGAAACATTGAAAGCTTTCAGTTTTGCGGGATCAACCAAAACTTGATACTGCCGTACATCGCCGCCGTACACACTGACCTGACTCACACCGGGAATAGCTAACAAGCGGTTCGTGACTTGCCAATCAACAAGCCGCCTCAGTTCCATCATTGAGGTTGTGTCTGCGGTAAAAGCAAATTTTAGAATTGTGCCGATCGGTGAACTAATCGGAGAGATGCGAGGAATTTCAACGCCTTCCGGTAGTTTGCTTTGTGCCTGTTGCAATCGTTCTGTGACTAGCTGCCGCGCTTGATAGACATCCGTTCCCCATTGAAAAATGACTCTGACCACTGAGATTCCAGGGGCGGAAGTCGATCTCACATCAGTCACACCTGGAGTTCCGTTAATCGCACTCTCGATCGGTAAAGTTACCAGTGATTCGACTTCTTCGGGCGCAAGTCCAGTCGATTCGGTTTCAATCTCGACTTGTGGGGGTGCAAACGATGGAAAGACATCCAATGGCATCTGCGGGATGATTTTGATTGTCCAAAACGTAGTGATTAGCGCAATCAGCAGTACAATCCATCGACGGGCAATGACCGATCGAACAATATTTCCTAGCATGAAAAAACCCTGTCGAACACTGAATTTTTAACTTTGAAGGCGCGATCGCAATCTAACAATCCACTCACGCCATCTAATTTTGATGGGGCTTACGATCTGCTTCTAGTCTGTCTGTTGTGGTATGAACGGTGTGTGGTGCAGAGCCATTCCCATTTGAGTGAAAATAGATTTCGGCATCATGAGAAGGGAGCGGGCTTTCTACAGCAGGCTGAAGCCGACGCTGGCGGCGAGATGACCAAACTGTGCCTGCCCAGAAGGTTCCTGCTGCAATTGCACTCCCAACAGGTAGTACCAACCACCAAGGTAAAGCAGAAGGATTCGAGGCTTGGGCGGTCGTTGCAGGCGCTTCATCATGTGCATCTGCCTTCGTATCTCCGCGCAGAGACTGGGTATACAGTTGCGGAGCGCGTTGTGTTACCACCTTATCGCCATCAAATAAACCGTTCATGACTTCAACGAAATCACCTGATTCGCGTCCAAGAGTAACTTCTGTGGCTTGAAACGCATTGCCGTTTTGCACAAAGACAATTTTCTTTTTATCGTTAGTTTCGACGATCGCAGATTTTGGTACAGCTAAGACTAAAACCGAAGTGCGATCAGTCAGTACTTCAATCTCAGCGAACATTCCCGGCTTCAATGCTCCATCTGCATTATCCAGTTCCACTTTCACGGGCACAACACGGGTTTCACCCTGTACGGTTGAACCCACAACACTAATCCGCCCGTTAAAAGTCCGATTGTTCAATCCATTGACCTTAACTCGAACAGGCTGACCCACCCGAACTTGGTTCAGATCCTTCTCGTAAATGTTGCCCGATGCTTGCACGCTACTGGCATTGACGATCGTTAAAATTTGCTTTCCCGCGTCTTGTCCCGATTCTCCAGGGGTTGCTTCTCGGTCGGCAACGGTGCCGGAAATCGGAGCCGTAATTGTGATCGTGCCATCTTCATTCGCATTCGCTCCTAACTGCCGCAATCGAGTTTCATAAGTTTGACCGCTCAGTTGAACCCGCGATCGTGCAACTTCTAGCGCTGATTGTGCCCGCTTCAGTTGGGCTTGAGCTTCTGAAACGGCTAATCGACTTTCTGCTTTTGATAGATTCGCGCGAGCCTCTGCCAGTTTTGTTCCCGATTCGAGCGCTGATCGTCGTGGAAGCGCTCCAGTTTGAGCCAATTGCTGATCTTTGGTGTAGCTTTCTTGGGCAAAATCAAACGCCGATCGCGCTTGCTGAATTTCTCGATCGACGATGGTCTTCTGACGCGCTAGATTTTCCTGAGCAAGCTGTAAATCCGCTTCTGCTTGTTGGACTGTGCCTGTCGCATCACTGCGTCGATCGAGTGCCTCGGTTCTCAACTGTGCTAAATCTGGACTCGTCATAACCGCCAGTGGTTGCCCTGCACTGACTGCATCACCAGGTTTGACGAGCAGCCGCAGTAAGGTTCCCCCGACTGGCGTTGTGACTTCAACCTGGCGATTCGGCAGCGATTCAATTTGTCCGGTCGTCTTGATACCAAATGCTAAGCGTTGTCGAGTCACAGGCTCCACTTTGAAGCCGAGCCGTTGAGCCGTTGCCGCATCGACTTGCACGCTGCCAGACGATTGCGTTGCTCCCCCCTGAAACTCGTTGCCATGCCCGCCATGAGCCAGCACGATCGCAGGACTACTTGCCAAGACTCCCAGTGTCATCAATGTGGCTGAGAGACGGCGAATCGAAGTGGAAACAGAAACAGCAAGGCTCGGCATGACGAAGTTTCCTGATATTGCACAACTCTTTACATTGTGACACCCGAATGTGAAACAGGGATGAAATCCTCTACTGGTTGTACCAGGCTTTGCGCCATTGTTTCATTTGATCGATTTCGGCTTGCTGCGAGGCAATAATTTCTCGCGCCAACTTCTGAATCTCCGGGCGTTTTGACTTTTGCAAAACATCGTTTGCCATTGTCACGGCTCCTTCGTGATGCGGAATCATTGCATTGATAAACCGCAAGTCAAACTGATCGTCTGCCGCGCCTAAATCCATGCTCATCTTCATTGCTTTGATTTGTTCTTTTGACATGGGCATCGAGTGATTCATCTCAGCGTGCCAAGCGATCGGTTGACTAGGTGCTTTAGGATACCAGACTGTGCGCCACTGCTGCATCTGGCTAATTTCCTTGTCTTGAGCCGTAATCACATCCTGAGCCAGTTTTTTCAGTTCAGGACGCTTTGATTTTTGCAGCACTTCCTTCGCCATATCTACTGCACCTTGATGGTGGGGAATCATGCTATCGATGAAGCGCAGGTCAAATTCAGCATCAGCAGGACCCAAATCCATATTGTGTCCCATGCTGCTGTGATCCATTGCACCATGATCCTTTTTGCCAGCATTCATGTGGCTGTGATCCATACCGGACATCGTGCTCGCAGCGGGAGAACTGGCTGGGGTTGAATTCTGAGCTGTACTGGATGAGCAAGCCGTAAGCGCACTCAAGCTGATCAGGGCAGTAAAGGAAAATCCGAAAAATGTAGGTTTTAGGCGTTTCATGTTGACAAAAAGAAAAGGTTTAAGCAGTTTGACTGGCGAACACATCTCCGTTCAGCGAAGCGAACACGTCTCCGTGCAGCAAAGCTGTCGCACTCACCCAAGAATGAGCAACACCGAAATTGCAAGACAAATCTCGGCTACGAAGGTCGATTTAATCGCCCTTGCTACATATTAAGAAAACATAAGAATATGAAATCAGAATGAAATTTCCAATTCTTAACTAACAAAGTTCAGTTGAAAACCTACTTCACTGATGCTGATAGTTTTGCAAGAGCTAACTCTTCGGCTAATGCTTTCTGATAGATTTTAGGTAACTGTGATGTCACAGAATTTGTTTCAATTCCATAGCCTAAACTTGTCCAGGTTGCAGATAAATGCTTCAAGACTTCGTTCAAATTTCCTTTTTCGAGTTCAGCATTGATATCAACTTCCCAGGCGTTACGATCGCTCAACCAAGCGTAAACTACAGCATCTTGCTGTTTTGGCTGAAAACTTTCAGAAACCGTGTCTGACGTGTTTTGGCTGTGTTCAGGATGATATTGCTGAACCTTTTCATCCCAGGTTGTACTGAGTAACTGATAGCGCCCCGCGGCAGTCGTACATTCTCCTTTGTGCAGTCCTGACACGATCGTGACGCACTGATTGGGATGTTGGCTCAAATCTGTAATGTGTTGTCCACCGTAAAGCGCCGTGTAGGGATCACTATCTTGAGCTTCACTGGCGGAAATGGTTCGCATTAAAGCCCGAATGTATGGATCTCCACCAGTCATAACTAACGGCGGAGTTCGATCGGGATCTTTGGGAGGAATAGTTTTTTGCTGTCCCAGACTGAACCATATCAGCGATAGTGCAGCTAATGTAGCAACACTAACCGCAATCCTTTCTTTAGCGAATTTTAGAAGCTGAATCTTCAACATCATAAAACCGATCAAAGTGTCTGTGGCTCGTAAAGCGATTTTGTCATGGATGGGCTGAAGAGATAATTTGACAAATTGATCTCTTCAGCAAACTTGCTTTAAGCGTTGTTCGGCACTTAATCTTCAGTGTTTCACACGAAAATGAAACTGGAATGAAATATCACTCGCGATCGAAGTTAGCTCGAAAAACTTGACTCTCAAGTGGACTAGAGAGTTTATAACGGATTGGTTTTGATGAGTAAACAATTGGAGTCTTTCATGCACATAAAAACTCAAATTCTCACTTTTTTGGGTGGCACCCTTGCTGCGATCGCGCTATCAACCGGAACTGCTTCTGCTCAATCTATCAACCAAAATCCGAAAAATGCTTCCGAAAATAACCTTCAACTTGCTCAACAGCCGAATCAAGCTAAACCTAGCAATCAGTCTGGATGTGCTTGCTGCAAAACCATGAAAGAAGACATGGAAAAGATGCGGCAACAAATGGAGATGATGAAAAAATCAGGAAATTCGATGCCTAGAATGAACCACTCTGGCACGGCTCAGTAATATCAAGATAGCAAATTGATCTACCTCGGCGGCAAGTGTGACGTTTGTTGTTATACTTGCTGTCTCTATGGGTGGTAAATCTGCGATCTCAGATAGGAGCTAGGATTGTGGTTCATTCACAAAAAGCAATCTCTCAAACTCCCCTGTTCAAAATTGGTGAAATTGCTCAGCAAACTGGACTCGCTGTTGCAACGATTCGATACTACGAGAGTCTGGGATTGATTCAACCGAAGCATCGGAGTGAAAGTAACTACCGCTATTACGATGCGGATGCGATCGAGCGTCTTCAGTTTATCAAGAAAGCTCAATCGCTTCAGTTTTCCCTCTCAGAAATTCAACAGATCCTGAATGTACGTCAGCATGGTAATCCAGCTTGCCCAATAGTGCGTGAACTGTTAGACGGAAAAATTGCCCAGCTTGAAGCCCAGATAGCGCAGATGCTCGCGCTCAAAACCGAATTAGAGCAGTACAGGAATCGTTGGGCGGGTAAACCGCTTGATGATCCGCACAGTCGAGAACTGTGTAGCCTGATTGCTGAAGTTACTGCTCTTAATTCAGACGAATGAAGAGTTTTACTGGTTATACCAGGCTTTGCGCCATTGCTTCATCTGATCAATCTCCTTTTGCTGGGATGTTGAGATCTCTTGGGCAAGCTTTTGAATCTCAGGACGCTTTGACTTTTGCAAGGCATCTTTTGCCATTGAGATCGCGCCTTCATGATGAGAAATCATGGCATTCATAAAGCGCAAATCAAACTGCTCATCGGCTGCTCCCAAATCCATGTTCATTGCCATGCTGTCTTTTTGCTGCTGAGACATTGGCATAGATTTATTTTGCTGTGAATTGTAAGCCACAAAACTTTCAGGCGCATCGGGATACCATTGTTTCCGCCATTTTGCCATCAACTCATTTTCTTCGCGGTTCTGAGTCACAATAATGTTTTGGGCAAGCGATTGGATTTCAGGACGTTTTGACTTTTGCTGAGCTTCTTTTGCCATCTCGATCGCGCCTCGATGATGTAATCGCATGGCATCAATAAAGCGTAGATCATACTCAGCACCCGCCGGACCTAAATCCATGTTCATCATCATGCCGTTCATATTGCTGTGATCCATCCCTGGCATTCCTGCCATCGGTGAACCTGTTGCAGTTGGGCTTTGATTCGAGGTTGAATTTTGAGCGGAATTTGAACAAGCAGATAGTCCACCAACCGCGATGACTGCACCGAGCGAAAGTCCAAGTAAACCTGTCTTGAATGTTGAGCGACGCATATTTAACCTACAAATTCCATTGATGTCTTTAGTTCATTCTGAACCATCCAGTCTACTGGAGAGTCAAATGCAATACAGTGTATTTTGGACGGATTTCACGCCTTCGGTTTAGCACTAACCGCCCGTTTATTTCAAGACTGCATAAAGGAATGAAATCAAAATGAAACTTGACTATGACTTAGGCTAGAAATTGTAAGTCTTTCATCGGAGGGAAGTTACTGAATTAACCTTTCTATAAGCTGCTCTTGAGGGTTTTAAGGTCAAGCTGAAACACTATCCTAGATAGGAGATGATATGGCAGACATTGGATTATTTTACGGAACGCAGACAGGATACACGCAAACCGCAGCAGAGACAATTCAGCAAATATTTGGACAAGATGCCGTTGATTTGTATGACATTTCTCGTGTGGAACCAAGCGATTTCGAGAAGTATTCAGTCATTATCATTGGTTGCCCAACTTGGAACGTCGGGCAACTGCAAGATGATTGGGATAACTTCTTCGAGCAGTTAGACGAAATTGATTTCAGCGGCAAAAAGGTTGCTTACTTTGGTGAAGGTGATCAGGTCGGGTACGCGGATTCGTTTCAAGATGCGATCGGCATCTTAGAAGAAAAGATTTCTGAGCAAGGCGGCGAAACAATTGGCTATTGGTCTACTGAGGGCTACGAATTCACCGAATCAAAAGCAGTGCGAGATGGAAAGTTCGTAGGTCTTGCGCTGGATGAGGATAATCAGTCGGACTTGACTGACGATCGCATTAAAACTTGGGTCGCTCAACTCAAACAAGAAATCGGGTCGTGAATTGTTGAGCCAAAAGGTTGTTTGGAACACGCAATCACTGATCGACTGAAGATGCTCAAGCTATGAGAAACCGTTCAATCCCGCGAGCGATCGCTTGTGCAGATTTTAGAATCAGATCATCTACTTGCGTCCCTGAAGACGCATCGATAAAAAAAGATTCCGTCAAGATCGCCGGAACAGGTAGAGGAACGGCTCTCAAAACAGCTAGTCCTTGTCGCTTCACACCGCGATTTGGAATATTTAGTACTTGATCGAGTTCTTGATTAACAATTGTGGCAAACCGAAAATCTACATCTGTGCCATTGCGATCGATCAGAACTTCATGTCCTTGTACTGCCGCGTTGAAAGAATTGAGGTGTAAAGCAACAAAACAGTCTGCTCCGGCTCCCCGTGCCCCAATCTCCTCTAGGGAGAGATTGAGCGCGTTGTCAATCAGTGTTACAGTTGCCCCTCTAGCCTGTAAGAATCCCTGGACTAGCTTTGCCTGTTTCAAAGATTCTCCAGCTTCTGTACGACCTTCAGCATTTTTGGCACCTGGATCGCGATCTTCTCCATGTCCGGGATCAAGCACTATTTTTTTGCCAAGCAGTGGTCGAGGGGTTGGAATTGTCGGAGGATTGCTCGCAATACGACAGGCAGGAGGTTCTATATCTTCGATTACCATTGCACCAGGAGCGTCACTGCCTGTAAACCAGTTTCTAGGAATTCTCACCTGGTTCCGTTTCTCTCCAGACAATTCCACTTTGTCGATATAGCAGGCATCTCCGCTTTTCATCAAATACAGGGCTGTTTTCGTCAATCTTAACCATGCCATGTGACTAATCCTTAATTGCTTAAAACTTTAGTTTTCAATTAAGACATTCTACTGATTTCTCAAAGTTTGGAGCGTAGCAATTCAGGTTTTTAACTAAAAATTGCTGCGGGGAGCAGTAGCCCTGATTTTTCACCTCTATTTCATTCTTGCTGCTTATCGTATTCAGTAGGGGTTAAAGCTGCTTTGTGGAACCAAAGTGCTTTTTTACTGAAGCTAGTTCAAAGGACAGTTTGTTTTCAAAAGATCTTAAGCTTTACCACTTGCCTCTCCAGTCTACTAGAGGGTCTAGATTAAGAAGTAGTTGTTCATCGCTTGATAGCCTTTGAAACCCACAACTCTTCTACAGCAATTCAAGATTAAGGAGCAAACAAATGAGTGATTTAATTGCGATCGGGTTCAAAGACGAGTTCAAAGCTGACGAAGTTCTCATCGATCTCAAAAAATTGGAACGAGAGTATTTGATTGATTTAGAAGATGCTGCGATCGTAGTGCGGAACAAGCAAGGCAAGGTTAAGATCAAGCAAACTCAAGAACTCGTTGCATCGGGCGCATTATCTGGTGGTTTTTGGGGATTGCTATTCGGTGTCATCTTTCTACATCCGATGCTGGCACTGTTTGGTGCGGCGGTTGGCGCACTCTCCGGAGCGTTGACTGATATTGGCATCGATGACGAATTCGTTCGAGAAATTGGAAACACTCTAGAACCAGGTACTTCTGCCATTTTCATTTTGGTTAGAAAATCGACTCCAGACAAAGTTCTAGAGGAAATCAGCAAGTTTGAAGGCAAAGTGTTACGAACCTCGTTATCTAGAGAAGATGAAGCAAAACTGCAAGCAGCACTTACCAAAGCTGAACCTGTAGATACGTCTTCACCTGTAGGAGCATAATCAGGTGTATCACTTCTCAACTCAACAAAGAAAATGCCTCAACTAAAGTTACAGCGATCGACTCCACCTTCTAAATCTGAAAATGCTTGGCTAGAGGGATTAAAAACACTAAGCTTGAGTGTTATCCTTGCCTTGGGCATCCGGACGTTCATTGCAGAAGCTCGTTACATTCCCTCTAGCTCAATGGAACCGACGCTTCAAATTAACGATCGCCTAATTGTAGATAAGCTGAGCTACGACTTTGTTCCACCCCAACGCGGAGATATTGTAGTTTTCAACCCCACGCCCAACTTGAAGCAACAGAATTTCAAGGATGCGTTTATCAAGCGAGTGGTTGGGTTGCCCGGAGAAACTGTCGAAATCAAGAATGGGCAAGTCTATGTCAATGGTTCTGCTCTGAACGAACCTTACATCGCTGCTCCAGCAAAACAATGGAGTCCGGTTGTTGTTCCTCCCGATTCTTACCTTGTGTTAGGCGACAACCGAAATAACAGCTTTGATAGTCGCTACTGGGGGTTTGTCCCGCGCAGCGATATTGTCGGGCGAGCAGTTTTTCGGTTCTACCCATTCGATCGAATTACTCCTTTGGATCAACCTGTTTACATCACCTCTCATCAAACTAAGGAGAAACCCTAATGAATTCATCAAACAATGCAATGAACAATCCTATTCATCTCACCGCAAAACTTAGCAGGTCAATTTATTCAGTGATATTGTCAAGTTGACCTGTGCGTAACCAAATTTCTAGTTGGTCTGGGGATTGTACTTTCGAGAGGTATTCACGAAGAAGACTGCCTTCCAACACTTCTTGCTGGAGTAACTGATGGGTCATTTCCTCTAGCAACTTTCGATTTGCCGTCAGAATATCTAATGCTATTTGATGAGCGCGATCGACGATCGCTTTCACCTCTTGGTCAATCACTTCCGAAACCGCAGGACTCACCGGGCGACGAGGATTAACAACACCATCTAGAAACTGCTGTTGCACTCTCTCTAATGCCACAGGTCCCAATTTCTCGCTCATGCCGTACAGCGTAACAACCCGCTCTGCTAGATCCGTTGCCTTTTGAATATCGTCACTCGCTCCCGTAGAAATTTTGCCAATCACAATTTCTTCCGAAGCTCGTCCGGCTAGCAGTGTGGCAATGCGACCGCGAATCTCATCTTCTGCCATTAAAAAACGGTCCTCTTCGGGTAATTGCAGCGTATACCCCAATGCCCCAACCCCTCGCGGCACAATCGAAATTTTCTCCACTTTGCCCGCTCCAGGCATTAGCGCTCCTACGATCGCGTGACCTGCTTCATGATAGGCAACAGTTTTCTTTTCAACTTCATTAAGCACGCGAGATTTCTTTTGCAAACCTGCAATGACGCGCTCGATCGCTTCATTAAAATCTGCCATCGTCACTGAAATGCGGTTCTGACGGGCTGCCAGTAATGCTGCTTCGTTCACTAGATTTGCTAAATCGGCTCCTGCAAATCCGGGTGTACGAGTCGCAATGACACTTAAATCGACATCCTCTGCTAGTTGAATTGCTTTGGCATGAACTCTCAGAATCGCTTCTCGTCCCTGCCTATCTGGGCGATCGATGACGACTTGACGATCAAATCGGCCTGGACGGCGAAGGGCTGGATCAAGCACTTCCGGTCGATTGGTTGCTGCGAGAATAATTACCCCTGTATTTGCCTCAAATCCATCCATCTCTGTTAACAATTGATTGAGAGTTTGTTCCCGCTCATCATTGCCACCCAATGGCGAACCAGCAGCAGCTCTAGATTTACCCAAGGCATCCAATTCATCGATAAACACGATACAAGGGGCTTGTTTCTTTGCCTGCTCAAACATATCTCTCACCCGCGCCGCGCCCACACCCACAAAGAGTTCAATAAATTCAGAGCCAGAAATGCTAAAAAATGGAACACTGGCTTCTCCAGCAACGGCTTTCGCCAATAGTGTTTTCCCAGTTCCTGGCGCACCGACTAGCAAGACACCTTTGGGAATTTTTGCTCCAACACGAGTGTATTTGGCAGAGTCTTTGAGAAAATCAACAATTTCTTTCAGTTCTTCCTTCGCTTCATCAATCCCCGCGACATCTGCAAACGTCACGCCTGTATTCCCTTCAGAATAGATGCGGGCTTTGCTTTTACCAACGGTCAATGCTGCCCCGGCTCCTGCTTGAGCGCGGTTGAGAACAAATGCCCAAATGCCAACGAAAATTAGGGGTGGAATGATCCAACCAAGCAGTGTAGTGAAGAAATTGCCGCGATCGGGCGGGATTGCCCCGAATTCTACATTGCTATCTTCGAGCAGTTTTGGCAAACTTTGATCGTCAGGAATAGGAGTTGTGACATAGACTTTATTCGGAGTGGGTGACGCACCATCGGACTGCGGTTGTTGGGTTTTGGGTAAATCAGCTTTGAGAATGTACTGAATTTGGTCTTGCCCAATCTCAGCTTTGGCAACCTTTCCGTCTTTTACGTCTTTGCGAAATTGACTGTAGAGAACTTCTGTTGATGGACGGCGTAGACCTGGCATCACCACAAACTAAACCACTATGCACTGAAAGTACATAGGTTCCTTCAGGGCTGAAAGCCCAAGTTAACTCATTCTAGCAAGAAATTGTCGTTGTCCTGATTTGATGGATTTCGATGATGTTCTAAATACTCTTGCACTAACTCCTCCGTTAAGTTCCCGGTACTCCAAGCTCCGTACCCAATCGCCCAAAAATGCTTCCCCCAATACCGCTTCTCCAATTCTGGATATTCCTGCTGTAGCAATCGTGACGTGCGACCCTTGATCCGCCTCACGAGATCACTAATAG